>NZ_JABWRY020000002.1:27500-327500 GCF_014269205.2 Pseudomonas kermanshahensis | reverse complement strand
TCGATGAACTGCCCGAATTTGAGCGGCGTGTGCTGGAGGTATTGCGCGAGCCGCTCGAGTCCGGAGAGATCGTGATTGCAAGGGCCCGGGACAAGGTACGTTTCCCTGCGCGGTTCCAGTTGGTGGCCGCGATGAACCCCTGCCCTTGTGGCTATCTGGGCGACCCTACCGGCCGCTGCCGCTGCAGCACCGAGCAGATCCAGCGCTATCGCAACAAACTGTCGGGGCCACTGCTGGACCGCATCGACCTGCACCTGACCGTGGCGCGTGAAACCACCACCCTCAACAACCAACCCAGCGGCGAGACCAGCGCCGCTGTCGCCGAACGGGTGGCCGAAGCACGCGAGCTGCAGCAACGCCGACAAGGGTGCGCAAATGCCTTTCTCGACCTCAACGGCTTGCGCCGCCATTGCCCGCTGGAGGCGGCGGACCAAGCCTGGCTGGAGACAGCCTGCGAGCGGTTGACCCTGTCGTTGCGCGCGGCCCATCGGCTGCTGAAAGTGGCACGCACGCTGGCGGATCTGGAAGGTGTGGCGTCGATTACCAGGGCGCACCTGGCCGAGGCGCTGCAGTATCGGCCTGGGAGCTGATCTGAATCCGCGATTTTGGGGCCGCTTTGCGGCCCATCGCGACGCAAGGCCGCGCCTACACGTACAGCGCCCGCCTCCGCCCGGGGGAGGCTGTGCGGCGTTATCGGTCGACCAACGCCGCCTCAACCGCCGCCAGCAACGCCTCTTCAGAAAACGGCTTGCCCAGGCACGCCACCGCCCCATGGCGCTGCGCAGCCTTCAGCGCCATGTCGTCCCAATGCGCCGACATGCAGACGACCGGCAGCCGCCAGCCCCTGCGCGCCAGCTCACGCAGCACATCTAGCCCGGAAAGCCCAGGCATCTTCAAGTCCAGCAACGCACACCCGGCCTCGCGCGCCAGCGTCGAGGCCAAGAACTCTTCGCCCGAACCAAACAGCAATGCGCCGAAGCCTGTCGCTCGCAGCAGGTTGGCCAGGCTTTTGCGCACAGACGCATCATCGTCGACGATGCACACCCACGCCCTGTCGCGTTCAACCTCGGGGTTCATGCGGCGCCCTGGCCCTCGGCACGGGCCTCGAGCACGTTGTGCATGGCGACCAGTTCGACCAGCGAGCGGGACTGCATCTTGTTCATGATGTTCTTTTTGTGCACCTTGGTCGTCACCTCGCTGGTGCCAATCTCTTTGGCAATCTGTTTGTGCGACAACCCGCCGACCACCAGCGCGAACACCTGCCGCTCACGTTGGGTCAGGCGCGCGTACTTTTCCCTGACTTGCCGTGTATGCCGCCACGCGCGCCCAGCCGTCAGCGCACGGGCACGCAGCGCCGTCAGCAGGGTCAGCAATTGCGTCTCATCAAAGGGCTTGGTCAGGAACTCCACAGCACCCGCACGCATCGCCTGAACGGTCATGGGAATAGTGCCGTGGCCGGTCATGAACACGATCGGCCAGGGCAGGTCGAGCCGACGCACCATCGCCTGCAGCTCCAAACCGCTGGCCTCAGGCAGGTTCATGTCCAGCAACAGGCAGGCATAAGGCGTGTCGGCATGCGCTTCAAGCAGCGCCTCAGCCGAGGCGTACAGGCGATGCACAATGTCGTGCGAGCGAAAGAGGCGCCCCAAGGCGTTGAGCACCGATGGGTCGTCATCCACCACCAGCACGGGCACCGCTGCGCAATCAGCCGCGGGCTCAGCCGTATCGAGGTCGAAGGCTAGCGAAGCGTTGCTCAAGGGTCTCGCCGGCAGGTCGAGGGCCACTTCAGATGCCAGCCGATAGCCGCGGCGTGGCACGGTCTGGATCAGGCCGCGGTCACCGAACGCCTTGCGCAACAAGGAGATCTGCACCTGCAGGTTGTTGTCTTCGACCACCGTGCCGGCCCACACCTGGCTGAACAGCTCGTCCTTGCCAACCACACGGCCTTTGGCGCGGATCAGTGTTGCCAGCACCTCGAAAGCGCGCCCGCCCAACACGATCGGCTTGCCGTCGAGAAACGCTTCTCGTCGCTCCAGCGACACCTGGGCATTGCCAAATCGGATCATGGTCTTCTCGAGTCTCACGGGTCCGGGCGGTTGCGCAGCCCCGTGCAATCTAGGCCAGCGCCCGCATTCATACAATTATCCCGAGGGATAGGTTGGCCTTGGACTATACAAGCGCCCGCCACGGCCAAGGGGACGATAACGGTCAAGATGGTTCCCGTTCCTGCCAAGCCGTCTGGCCCGCGCATGCGCGGGGGGATCGCTGCGTATACTCGCGCCCTTGGATGTGGTTAGCAGGGGGTGCTTGATGCTCGATGAACGCCTCGCTTACAGGCCCATCGATTATGACCAGTCAATCGACGAGGGCTGGTTGAATCGGTGCGACATCACTCGCCTGGGGCAGGAAGGCGAGCTGACCTACTTCCGCCTGTGTGACCCCGGCACGGGGCAGGCCTGGATCGCTGTGCGGGCCCCGATCGAATCCCCTGCTGCCTGCCAGCGCCTGGAGCGCGATTATCGCCTGCGCCTCGACCCGGAGTGGGCGGTGATGCCCTCGGCCTACGTGCGTTCGGCTGAAGGGCCGCTGCTGGTGTATACGGGCGGCCGCTCGGTCGCCGACCTCATCGCTCAAGGCCCGGCAGCGCTCCCCGGCTTCCTCGACATCGCCGTCAAAGCCGCATCAGCATTGGCGCTGGCACACGCTGCCAACGTACTGCACGGTGCCTTGCAACCCGCGCATATCTGCGTGCAGCACGCGCAGCGGGTGAGGCTTGGCGGGTTTCGCGCGGATGCGCACTCGCTCATCAGCGAGCAAGGCGCCCCCATCGGCAACTGGTCCTACCTGGCGCCGGAACAGATCTGCCCCCTCGGCTCCAGCAGCGACCAACGCAGCGATATCTATGCGCTGGGTGCCATCCTGTACCAGCTTTTGCTGGGCGAGTTGCCGCTCGCCGGGCGCGACACACTGCACTGGCGCCAGCTGCATGCCGGCGTGCAGCCACGGGCGGCCATCGAGGTCGACAACCGCGTGCCGCAGCCGCTCAGCCGCATCCTCGCCAAGGCCCTGGCCAAAGAGCCCGATGCCCGCTACCAGACCGCCCGTGCGCTGGCGGTGGACTTTGCTCACTGCCAGCGGCAGTGGCTGGCGGCCCAGGCCATCGAAGATTTCGAGCCTGGCAGCGCTGACCCCCTTTCGCCCAACCACGAACGCCTTTATGGCCGCACAGCCGAGCAGAAGGTCATCACCCTGCTGCTCAAGGCATTGCGCCGCGACAGCGCGCCCCAGGCCCTGTTCATCAAGGGCGCTACCGGCATGGGCAAGTCCAGCCTGGTACAGGCAGCGCTCAAGGGCGGCGCCGAGGGTTATTGGGCCAGTGGCAAGTGCAACAGCCTGGAACGGGCGGTGCCCTATGGGCCCTGGATCGAGATTCTCGGTTCGCTGACCACCCAATTGCTGGCCAAGAACCGCGATGACCTTGACGCGCTGCGCCGTGAAATTCTGCGGCGCATCAAAGGGCGCGGCCGTTTGCTGGGCAAGCTGGCCCCAGACTTGAAGCTGGTGATCGGCCCCATGGCCGAGTTCCCGGAAAAGCCCACACGGCTGGCCTTGCAGAAAGAGCTGCGAGCGATCGTCGAATTCCTGCAGGTGTTCAGCCGCCCCGGGCGCCCATTGGCGCTGTTTCTCGATGACATGCAGTGGGCTGACGACGCCACGCTGCACTTGCTTGATGAGCTGCTGGAGCAAGCACCCAGCAACCTGCTGTTGATCTTCGCCCGGCGCAGCGATGCACCACCCGGCAGCAAGCCCCTGGTTACCCCGGCGTCCATCCGTAGCACCACCCTAGACCTACGCCCCCTCACCGTCGGCGCCGTGATGGAGATGATCAGCGAGCGCTACCACGCCGCGCCTGACGCTGCCTTGCAGCTCGCCGAGCTGGTGCATGCGAAGACCGCTGGCAACCCGTTCTTCATCCACCAGATCCTCGGGGCGATGGTCGAGGACCAGTTGTTCACCTTCGACACCCAGACCATGCGCTGGTCGTGGTCGCTGCCAGCAGTAGCGCAACACCGCTATGCCGACAACGTCGCCGACCTGATGGTCCATCGCCTGGCACGCCTGCCTGAAGCCCAGCGCACTGTGCTGCGCTTTGCCAGCGCCGCGGGTGGCCGATGCGACGAACGCCTGCTGCGCCGCATGCTGCCACTGCCCGCCGAGCAACTGGCCGAACAGCTCAAGGCATTGATTGGCGCGGGCTTCCTGCTGCCGGGGCACAAGGCGCTGGTGTTCTCGCATGATCGCGTACTGGACGCCGCCTACGCACTCACCCCATCGCGCGAGCGGCCGGCGCTGCACGCGCATATTGCCCAAACCATGCGGGCGGCCTGGCAAACGGCTCAACACGACGCGGTGTTCGAAATCGCCAACCAGGTGCAGTTGGCCAGCCCGCATGCATTTGCTGCCAGCGACTGCGAAGGGTTTCTGGTGCTGCTGCAGGAGGCCGCGTTGCGGGCGCGCGACAATGCCGCCTATGAGCAGGCCGCCGGCTACCTGCAGGCGGCCGACGAACTGCTGCGCCTCGGCATCACGCTCGGCAGCCAGGCGAACCACGCCTTTACCATCGCCTGCCTGGCCGCAGAGTGCGACATGCAACTGTCACGCATGCCACAAGCCGAAGTTCGCATCCTCGAATGCCACCAGCGTGCGCTATCGGCGCTCGACAAGGCCCGGGTATGCAAGCTTGAAGCACGCCTGCATACCTTGCGTTCGGACTACCCAGCCGCCATCGCGTGCGCCATCGGCGGCCTTGAGCTGTTGGGCATCACGCTTGCCCAGGGCATCCACCCCGAGCAAGTCGAGGCAGCCTATGGCCGTGTCCACGCCCTGATCGAGAACAAGGGCCGTCATTGCCTGGAATCGTTGCCCAGGGCCGATTCGGAAGACGCGGCGGTGGCAATCGCGCTGCTGGCGACCCTTTCATCATCGTTCTTCGTCAAGGACGACCTCTGCTTCCTGCACCTGGCCAAGATCATGGAGCTGTCATTGCTCCACGGCGTCGCCCCCGGCAGTACTTATGGCCTGGCCTGGTTCGGCGTGATGGCGGCCGAGCGCTTTGCCGCCTACCATGACGGCCATGCTTATTGCCTGGCGGCGCTCAAGCTGATCGAGCGGCACGGTTTCGAGGCCGACTTGACCAGCGCCCTGCTCGCGCTCGACCAGGTCAGCGCCTGGACCGCGCCGATGGAGTTTGCCCGGCGCACGGCACTGGAAGCGGTCGAATCGCCGCGCCTGAGCGGCGACCTGGCGATGGCCTGCTATGCCCGCAATCACCTGGTTTCCGACTCACTGTTCATGGGCCAACCCTTGCAGGAAGTCAGCGGCGAAGTGGAGCAAGGGTTGGGCACCGTTCGCGGCTACGGCTACAGCGATGTCGAACACATCCTCTTGGCCCAGCAAGCGTTCGTCGCTGTCATGACCGGCAGCAGTGGCAGAGTCGGCCTTGCGTCGCGCTCGGGGTGCGAAGCGCCTGCCGAAGCCCGCGTGCACAGCATAAAGTCCTGCACCACGCTGTTCTTCAAGCACCTCTACGCCGGCATGTCGGCCTTTTACCTGGGCGATATCAATCAGGCCGTACACCTACTCGCCAGCGCCGGCAGCCATGCCTGGGCCGCCCCTGCACACATCAACCTGGCCGACTACCACCTGTTCCGCGGCCTGACCCTGGGCAGCCCGGAAGCCCCGGGCAGCGCGATGGGCAAATTGGCTGCGCTGCACGAATTGCGCGAGCGCTTTGCTGCGTGGGCGAGCTTCAACCCGGTCACCTTCCGCAACAAGCTTCTGCTGATCGAGGGCGTGATCGCCAAGCTCAGCGGCGATGGCCTGGCTGCCATCCGCTGCTTCGACCAGGCCCAGATCGCCGCCACGGCCGCCGGCTTCATCCATGAGCAGGCCCTGGCCCACGAGCAACTGGCTGAAGTGTGCATCCCCAGTGGCTTGATCTCTGGCGCCAACCTGCACCTGCGCATTGCCCGTGACTGCTTCCACATCTGGGGTGCTACGGGTAAGGTGCGCCAGCTCGAAACCCTGCACCCGTTCCTGCGCACCCAGCCCGTGCAGGAGACCTACCGCTCTGCCAGCCAGGCCAGGCTCGACCTGGAAGTCGGCCTGGAAGCCGCGCGCGCGCTGTCCGAAGAGGTATTGCTAGAGGGCCTGATCGAAACCTTGATGGGCCACCTGACCCAGCACTCCGGCGCCGACCACGGTGCCCTGCTGATCGTCAGCGGCGCCGAGTTCCAGATGGCCGCGCTGGCCTACATCGACGATGCCGGTCTGCACGTGCGCATGGACAATTGCCAGAAGTTCCTGACCCAGGCGCCGCTGTCGATCATCAATGCCACCCTGCGCACCAAGAAACCCATGGTGTTGAACGACGCCCTCAGCGACTGCCCAGAAGCGTTTCGCCAGGAGCTGCACGCACGCAACGCCCGCTCGGTGCTGTGCCTGCCGCTGCTGCTGCAGGGTGTGCTGATCGGCCTGGTCTACCTGGAAAACCGCCTGGTGCCGAACCTGTTCGGCAGCCAGCGCCTGGCCATGCTGGAGATTCTCGCTTCGCAGGCTGCGGTATCGCTGCAAACGGCCAAGTTCTATACGCGCCTGGCCGAGGACAACCAGAGCCGCGCGCAGATGGAGGCCGAGCTGCGCCGCTCACGTGCAGAGCTTGCCCGCAGCGCGCACCTGCAGGTGATGAACGAGTTGTCCGCCTCCATCGCCCACGAGATCAGCCAGCCCCTGCTCGGCATCGCCGCCAATGCGGCCGCCAGCCTGCGCTGGCTCAAGCGCGGCCAGCCCGACCTGGAAGAAGCCATCGCCGGCCTGGAAGATATCCGCAACGACAGTGAACGGGCAGCCAACATCGTCCGCGCACTGCGGTCGCTGGCCAAACAGTCGCCGATGCAACTCAAGCCGGTGAAGCTCGATGCGCTGATTCTGGAAGTGGTGCGCCTGACATCCTCGGATGCCTTGAAAGGCGGCGTGAAGGTGCAAACCCGGCTGCAGGCCGCGACGAGCCTCATGGCCGACCCTGTGCAGTTGCAGCAGCTGATCTACAACCTGATCACCAATGCCCTGGAAGCGCTGGCGGGGTTCCGCGACGATGGCCTGTTGCGCATCACGTCTGCCGTGGTCGAGGCGGGGGTGGAGATTTGCGTGGACGACAATGGGCCAGGGATTGCGCCAGAGGAGCTGGAGCGGGTGTTTGGTGCGTTCTACACCACCAAGAGTGGCGGACTGGGGATGGGGCTGGCGATCTGCAGCTCGGTGATTCAGGCCCATGGTGGGCAGTTGCAGGCTCAGGTTTCGGAGTTGGGCGGGTGCCGGATCAGGTTGACGGTGCCGGTTCGGGCGGATGATTGACCTGTTTTAGCCTATCCGCGAATGGCTGCGCAGCAGCTCCAACCCAACATCGAAATATTTTGGGAAACATCCCACGTAGATAGTGGACGGCATCACCGCGCAAATTCAGGTCCCTGAGAACAGACTGGGCGTCCGGAAATTCTTCAGGAGTACTTGGATGCGCCATTCTATAGTTGACTTGAAAAGTGTAAGGCGTGGCCTTACGATCAGTTCTCTATGATCAAGAGTTTCAGGCAACTGGCGTCTTGTGTTCCGCTTCGTTGGTACCGACGTGGAACTTGTCGATTATCTGGACTACCACTAGGAAGCTGAAACCCATGCCTATGTATGATCCACCCCATCCCGGTGAGTCTCTGCGCGAAGACGTTTTGCCTGCTATAGGCATGAGTGTCTCGGGGCTTGCACGCCATCTCGGCTATTCGCGGGGGCAACTGTCCACCGTACTCAATGGGCGTGCCGCCCTATCTGCGGACCTGGCTTATCGTCTTGAACTGGCGGGCCTCGGCGATGCGCGGCAGTACCTTGCCGAACAGGCGGCTTATGATCTCTGGCAAGCCGCGAACCGTGAGCACCCCCAGATTACGCGGCTGGTGTTTGCCTGAAACTCAATCCGCATCCGAATCAAACAACCGCTCCAACTCCACCCGCGCTTCCTTCGCCGTCTGCATCACCTTGGCCCGGTCATCGCGCACCTGCCCCTGCGCCTCCAGCACTTCTTCGTCATGCTGGGTGAACCGCGCAATACGGTCCGCCGCTTGTTCGTCACTCAACCCTAACCCCACCAGCGCACGGCGGGTCAGCTCCAGGCTTGAGTAGAACGTCTCGCGAATGGGCTCGGCACCCACGTCCACCAGCTTGTGCACATGCTGGCGGTTTCGTGCCCGGGCCAGCACTTTCAGGTGCGGGTACAGGCGCTTGACCCGCTCCGCCGTGCGGGTGGTGACTTCCGGGTCGTCGGTGGTGATCACGAAGTATTCCGCCTCGCCCACCTTGGCCGCATGCAGCACTTCGGGGCGCAGGGGGTCGCCGTAGAACACTGGGGCCTGCTCGAACATGCGGGTCATCTCGATGGCGTCCACCGAGGTTTCCAGGGCGATGAAGGGGATCTTCTGGGCACGCAGGATGCGCGAGACGATCTGCCCCATGCGGCCCATGCCTACGATCACCACGCGCGGTGCATCGGTCTGGATCTGCTTGTACTGTTCGGGCACTTCACGCTGCGGTTGCGGGCGCTTGAGGGCACGGGCGCAGCCGAGCATCAACAGGGGCGTGATGGCCATCGACAAGGTGATGGTCATCATCAGCAGGTCGTAGGTCTGGGTGTCGAACAAGCCTTGGTCCTTGCCCAGCTTGAACACAACGAAGGCGAACTCGCCACCCGCCGCCAGCACCATGCCCAAGCGCAGGGCGCTGGCGCTATTGAGGCCGCCGGCGAGCCGGCCGACCACTATCAGCAAGGTCAGCTTGACCGCGATCAGCAGCAGGGTCAGGCCCAGCAGCACCAGCGGCATTTCCAGCAGCAGGCTGAGGTTGGCGCCCATGCCGACACTGATGAAGAACAGCCCCAGCAACAGCCCTTTGAACGGTTCGATCTGCGATTCCAGCTCATGCCGGTACTCCGAGTCGGCCAGCAACAGGCCGGCCAGGAATGCACCCAAGGCCATGGAGATACCGGCCTCTTCCATCAGCCAGGCGGTGCCGATCACCACCAGCAGTGCGGTGGCGGTTGAAACTTCTGGCAGGCCGGTGCGAGCGACGATGCGGAACACCGGGCGCAGTAAGTAGCGGCCGCCCACGATGACCACGGCGATGCTGGCGAACACCTTCAGTGCATGTTCAAGGTTGTCACCGTGGCCGGTATCCGGGCCACTGGCGGCCAGCAGCGGGACC
Source organism: Pseudomonas kermanshahensis (assembly GCF_014269205.2). Lineage (NCBI taxonomy): Bacteria > Pseudomonadati > Pseudomonadota > Gammaproteobacteria > Pseudomonadales > Pseudomonadaceae > Pseudomonas > Pseudomonas kermanshahensis. The sequence continues at coordinate 318,197 of NZ_JABWRY020000002.1, read as the reverse complement.
AGGGCAATCAGCGGAATGGCAGCGATGTCCTGGAACAGCAGGATGGCGAACGCCAGGCGACCGTGCGGCGCGTTGAGCTGCTTGCTTTCGGCCAGGCTCTGCAGGCCCAGGGCGGTGGATGACAGCGCCAGGCCCAGGCCCAGCACCAAGGCGGCGGCCAGTGACTGGGCGAAGCCGAACAGGGCGATGGCGCCAATCACTGCGCCGGTCAGCAGTACCTGCGCAGCGCCCACGCCGAACACCGACTTGCGCATCAGCCACAAACGCTTGGGCGACAGTTCCAGGCCGATGATGAACAACAGCAGCACCACGCCCAGTTCCGAGATGTGCGCGACGCTTTCGGTATCGCGGATCAGCCCCAGTGCCTGCGGGCCGATGGCCACGCCGGCCAGCAGGTAGCCGATCACGGCGCCCAGTTGCAGGCGCTTGGCCAGGGGAACAGCAAGGACCGCAGCGAGCAGGAAGATCACCGCGGTTTGCAGAAGGCTGCCTTCGTGTGGCATTGGCTCGTACTCCATGAGCTGCCGGGGCAGCGTTGAACAATGTGGCCGGCAATTTTGGGCATTGTGCGGGCGTCAGACAATCCGGCTTGAAGGAGAAACATTGTCCCGCCTATCAAGGCAATCAGCTGATCGCACGCGCATCGGCTCAGCTCTCGCCAAACTGCGCCCGGTACTGTGCCGGCGTCATGCCGATGCGCTCGCAAAACACCTTGCGCATATGCCGATCACTGCCAAACCCACAGCGTGCCGCCACCACCTTCAACGGCAGGTCGCTGCCTTCGAGCAGTTTGCGCGCCTGGTCAATGCGCGCATTTTGCAGGTACTGCAACGGCGTGATGCCGACCTCACGCTGGAATGTACGGGCAAAGTTGCGGCTGCTCATGGCCACCAGGTCGGCCATTTTCTGCACGGTAAAGGCCTGGTCTATATGGTCGACGATATAGGCCTGCACCCGCGCGGTTGGCGAATCATCACGCGGCACGGCCGCCAGCAACGGCCCATACGGGGTTTGCCCGCCCTGACGATGGCGAGCGACCAGCAGCACCTTGGCCACTTCCAGGGCCAGGGCCTTGCCGTGGTCTTCGGCGACCACGGCCAGCGCCAGGTCGATACCGGCGGTGATGCCGCCCGAGGTGATCAGGCAGCGGTCGATCACGTAGATCTGTTCGGTCTCGACGTTCGCCTCAGGGAAGGCCCGCGCCAGCCGTTCGACATAGTTCCAGTGGGTGGTGCAGCGATAGCCGCCGAGCAGGCCGGCCCGGCCCAGCAAGAACACGCCGGTGCAGATGGCACCAAATCGCTTGGCCCCGCGCACGGCCTGTGGCAGCCAGCGCTCAAGGCCCGGCAGGGCGACGTCATAGGCCCCTGGGCCGCCGGGTACCAGCAACAGGTCGACGGCTTCGGGCAGCTCTTCCAGGCGCAGGTCGGCCATCACCCTCAGCCCGCATGAACCGCGCACCGTACCCTGGCCTTCGGCCAAGGTGATCAGCCGGTACTGCCGCTCAGCGGGCAGAAACCGGTTGGCGATGGCAAAGGCGTCCATGGGGCCGGTGACATCCAGCAACAGCACATCATTGAACAGCACCATCGCCACGGTGCGGTGGGCGGGATTTTCCTGCATGCCTCTTTCGCCTTGAATGCGGGCCGCCGGGAGCGGCCCGAAACTGAATACGCGCGCATCTTAAGGTATTGGTATAGCGGTCAGGGCCAGCACTGCACAATTAAGAACTCTTCAGGTTTGGCTCAGGACTTTGTCATGACCCGGGGGCGAGACTTTCCTCATTGAACAGGAGAGTCGCCATGAGCCCTCTGACGATCCACAGCACCTCACCGGCCCCAGGCGCGCTGACCCCTGCGCGGCTGCGCCAGGCCAAGGAACTGATGCTGCACAGCCCTTTGTCGATCATCGAGATCGCTGGTGTGTGCAACCTGACCCGCAGCCATTTCTCGCGCGCGTTCAAGGTCAACACCGGTTTGTCGCCCCAGGCCTGGCGCCTGCTGGCGCGCATGGAGAAGGCCAAGCGCCTGCTGGCCACCGAGGTGCCGATCACCCATGTCAGCCTCGAATGTGGTTTCTGCGACCAGTCCCATTTCACCCGGGCATTCAGCCGCCTGGTCGGCCAGCCGCCCAAAGCCTGGCGGTTGACCACGCAAGGTGCCGCATCCGGCCCGCATTCTTAAGCGCCTTTTATCCATTGGTATACCACCTTCGGGTAGTACGCCTGAGTTTCACACCCTAAGCCCAATGCAAGGAGTTACCCTCATGAGCCAACCGGATTACAAGCGCCTGAACAAAGACGACGCCGTGGTGCTGCTGGTCGACCACCAGACCGGCCTGATCTCCCTGGTGCAGGACTTCTCGCCCAACGAGTTCAAGAACAACGTACTGGCCCTGGGCGACCTGGCCAAGTTCTTCGGCCTGCCGACCATCCTCACCACCAGCTTCGAACAAGGCCCCAACGGCCCGCTGGTGCCCGAGCTGAAAGAGATGTTCCCGGACGCGCCGTACATTGCCCGCCCTGGCCAGATCAACGCCTGGGACAACGAAGACTTCGTCAAGGCGATCAAGGCGACAGGCCGCAAGCAGCTGATCATCGCCGGCGTGGTCACTGACGTGTGCGTGGCCTTCCCGACCTTGTCGGCGCTGGCTGAAGGCTTCGAGGTGTTCGTGGTGACCGACGCTTCCGGTACCTTCAACGAAACCGTGCAGCAGGCCGCGTGGGTACGCATGACCCAAGCAGGCGCACACATGATGAACTGGTTCTCGGTGGCCTGTGAGCTGCACCGCGACTGGCGCAACGACATCGAAGGGCTGGGCAATCTGCTGTCGCAGCGGATTCCCAACTACCGCAACCTGATGAACAGCTATGCGGCGTTGAGCGCTCGCTGATCCACGCCTGCACAGCGACAAAAAAGCCGGCGCCCTCACAGGGCGCCGGCCTTTTCGTTTGCCACTAGCGGGTGATTACTTACCCGCCGTCAGCGCGTTGTAACTGGTCATCAAATTCCGATAATCCGGAATGTGGTTGGAGCACAGTGCTGCCAACCCTTCGACGTCATTGCGCCAGTCGCGGTGCAACTCACAGGCCACGCCGAACCAGGTCATCAGCTGCGCACCGGCACGGCTCATGCGGTCATGGGCGGCATCGCGGGTCATTGCATTGAAGGTGCCGGAAGCGTCGGTCACCACGAACACCTCGAACTCTTCTTCCAAGGCTGCCAGCGCCGGGAATGCCACACAGACCTCGGTCACTACACCGGCGATGATCAGCTGCTTCTTGCCAGTGGCCTTCACTGCCTTGACGAAATCTTCGTTGTCCCAGGCGTTGATCTGGCCTGGGCGGGCAATGTACGGAGCCTCTGGGAACAGCGCTTTCAGCTCGGGCACCAGCGGGCCGTTGGGGCCTTGCTCGAAGCTGGTGGTAAGGATGGTTGGCAGGTTGAAGAACTTGGCCAGGTCCGCCAGGGCCAGTACGTTGTTCTTGAATTTGTCCGGTTCGATGTCACGGACCAGGGACAACAGGCCAGCCTGGTGGTCGACCAGCAGCACAGCGGCGTCATCTTTGTTCAGGCGGTTGTAGGTGAATTTGCTCATGGTCCGTGCTCCTAAAAGGTTTTCGATGTTTTCAGTAAGTGGGGTGTTTCGCGTTGATGGGCACAGATTAAATTCATCACCTTTGCTGCGGTAGACTGCGAAAATTGCCTTTAGCGTTCCATTTGGAGAACGATCATTGGAAGACCTCAACTCCCTCTACTACTTCACCCAAGTCGTCGAGCACGGCGGCTTCGCCCCGGCCGGGCGGGCGCTGGACATGCCCAAGTCAAAACTCAGCCGACGCATTGCCGACCTTGAGGACCGCCTGGGCGTGCGCCTGCTGCACCGCACCAGCCGGCACTGCTCGTTGACCGAAATTGGCCAGGCCTACTACAACCGCTGCCTGGCCATGCGCGTGGAAGCCGAGGGCGCGGCGGAGATCATCGAGCGCAACCGCAGCGAGCCTCGCGGCCTGGTGCGCATCAGCTGCCCGACCACCCTGCTCAACTCCTGGGTCGGGCCAATGCTGACCCGTTACATGCTCAAGTACCCGCAGGTGGAGCTGTTCATCGAAAGCACCAACCGCCGCGTCGACCTGCTGCACGAAGGCTTCGACGTCGCGCTGCGCGTGCGCTTTCCGCCACTGGAAAACACCGACATGGTGATGAAGGTGCTGAGCAACAGCACCCAGTGCCTGGTGGGGCATCCGCAGTACCTGGCGCAACTGCCCGAAGGCTTCGACCCGCAGCTGCTTGGCACGCTGCCCAGCGTGCATTGGGGCAGCGCCCAGCGTGAGTACCAATGGGAGCTGTTCCAGGGCGAGGACATGAGCCGCAGCATCGTGATCCCGCACACGCCGCGCATGGTCACCGACGACCTGTTCGCGCTGCGGCATTTTGTAGTGGCCGGGGTTGGCATCGCGCACTTGCCACGTGTGGCCGTGCGCGAAGACTTGGCCGAGGGCCGGCTGGTGGAGCTGCTGCCGGAGTGGCACCCGCGGTGCGGCATCGTGCATGCGATCTTCCCGTCACGGCGCGGGTTGTTGCCGTCGGTGCGGTCGCTGATCGATCACCTGGCCGAGGAGTTCGCGATCAGCGACATGGCCTGAGTCAGTTGCTGTCAGTACCGGCCTCTTCGCGGGCCCAGCGCCCTGGAGACCACGCGGTCCCTGTGGGAGCGGGCTTGCCCCGCGAAGAGGCCAGCACACCCTTACAAGACCTTGGCCTACGCTTGCCTCACAGTCTCGGATCATCCACCCCGGAGCCCTCATGATCCGCGCCAATCACGGACCAGGCCGCGCCCTGCTCGCCTCCCTCGCCCTTTGCCCCGCATTCAGCCAGGCAGATGAACCCGGCTGGTCGCTGCTCAGCCGCAACTACTTCCTGCACAGCGACTTCCGCTCGCCTTCCGGCAGCGGCCAAAACTACCGTCAGGAATGGGCCCAAGGCTTCATCGGTGAAATCCGTTCGGGGTTCACCGAAGGCACGGTGGGTGTTGGCATCGACGCGCATGGCTTTCTCGGCCTCAAGCTAGACGGTGGCCGCGGCCATGCCGGTACCGGCTTGCTGCCGCGTGACAGCGGTGGCCGTGCCGAGTCCGACTATTCCAGCGCCGGTGCAGCCCTCAAGCTACGCCTGGGCAATACCCTGCTGCGCTACGGCGAGATGACTGTCGAGACACCGGTGTTCGACACCGGCGACAAACGCCTGCACCCCGAATACGCCACGGGTTGGTTGCTGGAGAACACCGACCTGCCCGACTGGCGCCTGCAGGCGGGCCGCTTCACTGCGTTCAACAACCAGGACAACAGCTCGACCCACGACGATTTCGCCGGCTACGGCGCCACCACCCATGGCCGCGCTATCAGCCTGGCCGGCGCCACGTTCGCCCCCGATGGCCCGTTCGGCGGTGCGCTGTACGCCAGCCAGCTGCAAGACACCTGGCGCCAGGCCTACCTCAATCTCAACCTGGCCGAGGGCAATTGGCGCCTGGACGGCAACCTCTACAAAACCCGTGATACCGGCAACGCCAGCGCTGGTGCCATCGACACCACCGCCTACAGCCTGGCGGGCAAGTACCGCTTCGGTGCCCAGGCGCTGACCCTGGCCTACCAGAAGGTCGAGGGCGACACCCCCTTCGACTTCGTCGGCGGCGACTCCATCTACCTGGCCAACTCGATCAAGTACGCCGACTTCAACGGCCCCGGCGAGCGTTCGTGGCAACTGCGTTACGACCTCGACTTCGCCACCCTCGGCATGCCCGGCCTGAGCCTGATGGGCCGCTACGTCAGCGGCCGCGGTGTCGATGGCACGCATGCCCCGGCAGGTGGCGCCTACACGGCGCTACAGGGCCAGGGCGGGCGCCACTGGGAGCGCGATGTCGACCTCAAGTACGTGGTGCAGTCCGGCGCCGCCAAAGACCTCAGCCTGGCGCTGTCCCACGTCAGCCACCGCGCCAACCAAGCCCAGGCGGGCGATGATATCGACCGCTTCTACGTGATCATCGAATACCCGCTCAAAGGCGGCTTTTGAACAAAAAAGGGGCCTCTACGGGCCCCTTTCCTCATGTCAACTTAGAACGCAAAACACGAACACCCCAACGCCCCCCAGAACCCTTGGAAGTCGTTCACCGGCACGCTGGAATGCCGCGCCTTTTCGTGGCTGTGTGCATGCACCCCACACGGCCCGCTGCACTGGTGCACCGCCGCGGCCAGCGATGGCGTACCCACACGCCAGTGCCCTGGCACCTTGGCCACCGGCGACCATTCCGGCAGTACCGGTACCTGCGGTGGGCCGAGCCTGTCGAACTCGCCAGCAGCGTACACGACCTTGCCGTCAACGATGGTCAGCACCGACTCGATGCCCTTGATCGCTTCTTCCTCAACACTGAAAAAGTCCAGCGACAACGCCGCCAAGTCCGCCAACTGGCCAACCTTGATCTGGCCCTTCTTGCCCTGCTCGCTGGAGAACCAGGCGCTGCCCTGCGTGAACAATTGCAGCGCGGTGTCGCGGCTCAGGCCCTCGGGGTACAGCTCCATGCCGCCGACGGTTTTGCCGCTGACCAGCCAGTACAGCGAAGTCCACGGGTTGTAGCTGGAGACGCGGGTTGCGTCGGTACCAGCCCCAACCGGCACGCCCATGTCGAGCATGCGTTTGATCGGCGGAGTCTGCTCGGCAGCCTTGGCGCCGTAGCGGTCGACGAAGTACTCACCTTGGAAGGCCATGCGGTCCTGGATGGCGATACCGCCGCCCAAGGCGCGCACGCGCTCGATGTTCTGCGGGGTGATGGTCTCGGCGTGGTCGAAGAACCACGGCAGGCCATTGAACGGGATGTCGCGGTTGACCTTCTCGAACACATCCAGCATGCGCGTGATGGATTCGTTGTAGGTGGCGTGCAGGCGGAACGGCCAGCGCTGCTCGACCAGGTGGCGTACCACCGGTTCCAGCTCTTCTTCCATGGTTTGCGGCAGGTCCGGGCGCGGCTCGAGGAAGTCCTCGAAGTCGGCCGCGGAGAACACCAGCATCTCACCCGCGCCGTTATGGCGCAGGAAGTCGGTGCCGCTGTGCAGCTTGACGCTGGAGGTCCACTTCTTGAAGTCGTCGAGTTCTTCCTTGGGCTTCTGGGTGAACAGGTTGTAAGCGATACGCACGGTCAGCTGGTTGTTGTCTGCCAGCTCCTGGATCACCGAGTAATCGTCGGGGAAGTTCTGGTAGCCGCCCCCCGCATCGATGGCGCTGGTCAGGCCCAGGCGGTTGAGCTCACGCATGAACTGGCGGGTCGAGTTGACCTGGTACTCCAGCGGCAGCTTCGGCCCTTTGGCCAGGGTGGCGTAGAGGATCATCGCGTTAGGGCGGGCGATGAGCATGCCGGTCGGCTCGCCGAACTTGTTGCGCTGGATCTCGCCACCCGGCGGGTTCGGCGTGTCCTTGGTGTAACCCACGGCTTTGAGCGCGGCGCGGTTGAGCAGCGCGCGGTCGTACAGGTGCAGCAGGAACACTGGGGTATCGGGCGCGGCCTGGTTGATTTCTTCCAGGGTCGGCATGCGCTTTTCAGCGAACTGGAACTCGTTCCAGCCACCGACCACACGCACCCACTGCGGGGTCGGGGTACGGGCGGCTTGGTCCTTGAGCATGCGCAGGGCATCGGCTACCGAAGGTACGCCTTCCCAGCGCAGCTCCAGGTTGTAGTTCAGGCCACCGCGGATCAGGTGCAGGTGGGAGTCGTTCAGGCCCGGGATGACCGTGCGCTGCTTGAGGTCGATGATCTGCGTGGTGGCGCTTTTGTGGGCCATGGCTTCGGCGTCGCTGCCGACGGCGATGAAGCGGCCGTCCTTGATGGCGACGGCGGTGGCGGTGGGCTTCTCACGGTCGACAGTGTGCAGTTTGCCATTGAACAGAATGAGGTCGGCGGTCATGGAGCCTCCTTGAGTGGATGCATGGGCGGAACCGGCGGAGCCGGCGAAGGGCAATGCGGACCAGAGCGCGCCGGCGGCACCGAGCACGGTGCTGGTGGCGAGGAACTGGCGACGGCTCTTGTCGTTAGGGTCCTGGGACATGGTCTTCTCCGTCTGGGTGCGGCAGCGGCAAGCGCAACTGCGGAGCATGCCGGCTCAAGCCTGGTCAGGGATTGCATGGATGTGCGGTGGGTTGAAGAAGGTTAGCCCTGTTCACGTTTTGTGCTGCCAGGGCCGGCCTCTTCGCGGGCAAGCCCGCTCCCACTGGGGCATCACATGCCCCAAAAGCTGTGTTGATCCTGTGGGAGCGGGTTTACCGGGGCGCCGGACCGCCGCGAATGCCTCACACCGTCATCGCTGGAGGAACGCCAACAAGTCTTCATTCAGCTGCTGCGCATGCGTCACGGCAAACCCATGCGGCGCACCTTCATACACCTTCAGCTCGGCCCCACGAATCAACTCGGCGGCTTTCTTGCCCGTGGTCTCGAACGGCACGATCTGGTCCGCGTCACCGTGAATCACCAAGGTCGGCACCTCGATCTTGGCCATGTCCGGGCGGAAGTCGGTCTTGGAGAACGCGGTGACGCAATCCAGCGTGCCCTTGATCGAGGCCAGCAGCGCGATGTTCAGGGTCTGCGTCAGCACCCCCTGGGACACCTGCTGCCCTTGGTTCAAGCCATAAAACGGCGTGGCAAAATCGGCGATGAACTGCGCCCGGTCGGCACGCAGGCCCGCCTGAATGCCCTCGAACACCGCAGCCTCGACCCCCTCAGGGTTGTCATCCCGCTGGCCAAACACCGGCGTCACCGCCCCCAGCAGCACAAGCCCGGCCACCCGCTCGTTACCATGGCGCGCGATGTAGCGGCTGACATCGCCACCGCCCATGGAGAAGCCCACCAAGGTCACTTCACGCAGGTCGAGGTGTTCGATCAGTTGGGCGATGTCATCGGCAAACGTGTCGTAGTCATAGCCATTCCACGGCTGGCTCGACCGGCCGAAACCACGGCGGTCGAAGGCGATGGCGCGATAGCCACGGCTGACCAGGAATTCCATCTGCGAATCCCACATGTCGGCGTCCAACGGCCAACCATGGCTGAACAGCACGGGCTTGCCGCTGCCCCAGTCCTTGAAATAGAGCGAAGTGCCATCGCGGGTTACGAGTGTGCTCATATCGGTATCTCCTTGAAAGTCTATAGGGAAGGGGCTGAATCAGCCACGCAGCCAGTTGGCGCAGCGGCGGGTTACCCACGGCATGATGTAGAACACCACGGGCAGGATGACAAACAGGTTGACGATCAGGTTGCCGGTGATCGCGCCGCCCAAGTGCGGAAAGCGCGCGAACAACGGCGCCAGCAGTTGCGGAATGACCATGGTCATCGGGCAGATCACCAGGTAGGTCAGCAACGCTTGCTTCCAGCGCGGCGGTTGTGCCGCCGTGGTGCTCGGTGGGGTGAACCAGAACTCTGGGTCTTCATGAACCTGGGTGTTGTCACCCTCCTCCAGCAGCGGCAGCACCTGGCTGACCAGCGTCTGGCGCTCGGTGGAGTTGACCCAGGCCTGCAGCAGGCTGGCATCGCTGAAGCGCACCACGGTGGTGAAGTGGCGGCCGCCGTCTTCGGGGCGGATCACGTTGACGTCGAGGTGGCCGGGTTGGCGGCGCGCGGCACTGACCGTGTGCTTGAGCCAGTCCTCGTAGCCGGCCAGCGCCTCGGCGCGAACCTTGTGCTGGATGACCAGGGTGACCACGTTGCGGTTGTCTTGGAGTGCGGTGTTCATCGACATTCCTTGGGATGAGCTGGCCCGCACTCACTGTGCAACAGCGAACGGGCGGAGGATTGAATGGGTGTGCTGCCCTTGCCGGGCACCGACGGTCGGTGCCCGGTGCGCGGCGGGTTACTTGCCGGCGTTGAAGGCGTTGTAGCTGGTCATCAGGTTGCGGTAGTCCGGGATGTGGTTGGAGCACAGCGCCGCCAGGCCTTCGACGTCATTGCGCCAGTCGCGGTGCAGCTCACAGGCCACGCCGAACCAGGTCATCAGCTGCGCACCGGCCTGGCTCATGCGGTCATGGGCGGCATCGCGGGTCATCGCATTGAAGGTGCCGGACGCATCGGTTACCACGAACACCTCGAACTCTTCTTCCAAGGCTGCCAGGGCCGGGAAGGCGACGCAGACCTCAGTCACTACGCCGGCGATGATCAGCTGCTTCTTGCCGGTCGCCTTTACCGCTTTGACGAAGTCTTCGTTGTCCCAGGCGTTGATCTGGCCTGGGCGGGCGATGTAAGGGGCGTCTGGGAACAGCGCTTTCAATTCAGGCACCAGCGGGCCGTTGGGGCCTTGCTCGAAGCTGGTGGTGAGGATGGTTGGCAGGTTGAAGAACTTGGCCAGGTCGGCCAGGGCCAGCACGTTGTTCTTGAACGCGTCTGGCTCGATGTCGCGGACCAGGGACAGCAGGCCAGCCTGGTGGTCGACCAGCAGCACAGCGGCGTCGTCTTTGTTCAGGCGGTTGTATTTGAATGGGGCCATGGTCGTTGCTCCTAAGGGTTTTGATGTTCAGTAAGTTGGGTGTTTCGCGTTGATGGGAGAAGATTAAAACCATCACCTTTGGAGCGGTAGATAGCGGTTTTTGGCTTTAGCGTTCTGTTTTGTGAACGATTGATTGGCAGGCCTGTAAACCGGCAAGCCGGCTTCATGGACGCTGGGCTTGTTGAAGACCACAAGCCAATTCCTACGCCATGCTTCGTCTGAGGAAAATCCCTACAAGTAGTGTCGATACCGATCTGATTGTTCGTGTTGCCCGTGATACCTAGGCTTGTGGACTTGCCGTCGCTTCAGCAATCGCTAGTCGCCAGGTACTTCTTTGAACCCCCCTATCTCGCCCGCGAAAATCACTGAGAAAACGTGTCAGAGCACTTGGTTGGATAGGGGGTTGCCAGACCTCAGGTCTCTTGACCGTGAAATGCGTGCACAAGCCATCGATGAGGTCGCTGCAGCAGGCACCCATGAGGGCGCCATCGAGCGGGTTGCTCACCACCTAGGCTTGAGCAACTCATCGAGCGCCTTTGTGGTCATCAACACACCCTTGGGGGATGTTCAGATTCGACGCAGCTGCATCCATCACATCGTCGAGAAAAGGCAAGATGCGCGGGAGCGCTACATCCAAGTCGCTGTGGATACCCTGACCGGGCCGTTTGAGGTGTGGAGCGTGGCCTATACCAACGACACACATAGGTTGGCATTTATAGGGGTATATGAAGCCAAGCGGCAGATGCTGGCGATCGTTACGCTCGAGAGCGGAAAAATACTGTGGAATTTCATGCAGTGCGACGCGAAAGCACTCAACAAGCACCGCCATGGCGAACTGCTGTACAAGCGCTATGAGTTTCTGCCGGGCAAAGAAAAGGGCCACTGTCACCAGTAGCCCTGAATAGACGCTTGATATTCATATACACACCCTCAAGCCGGGGTGTGGAGGTCTCACCCTGCGCTGATGATTCAGCCATCGACGGGGTTCCTACGCCAGTTACTGCCGCTGAATGGCAACTGGTTTCGCGCTCGGGTAAAACGCTATCACAGTCTTTGAGCAAGTCAACAGCTTTGCGGCAATGCGGGATGTAGTTGGAGCACAGCCCGCGACCCCTTCGACCACAGGGCAACGGCCTTGACCGTCAGATACAACTTACCCGTCCCCCATTGCCTGCCTGCCCAACCTGCTCTATTACTACGCACAGCCCTCCCCTCACCCCCGAGACCACCATGCTGGCTTTCATCCAGTCGTCCCCGTTGTTGCTCGGCACTTCACTGATCCTGCTCGACCTGATTCTCTGGCAACTGATCCCCCTCCAACGCCGGGCCTGGCGTATCGGCTCGCGGCTGGTGATTTTCCTGCTGTTCAGCTGGGTGCTGCTGGCCGCGGGCATGAGCCCTTTGCAGCCGCCGCCATGGCCTGACGATGTGTCGCGCAACCTGATGGCGACAGTGCTGACGATCGGCTGGTGGCTGTTCGGTGCGCGCACGGTGACTGTGGTGTTTGGGCTGTTGCTGGTGGCGCGTGGTAGCCATGGCGGGCGGTTGCTGCAGGATGTGCTGGGGGCGCTGATCTTTTTGGCGGCGGTGGTGGCGGCGGCGGGCTATGTGATGCAACTGCCGGTGAAGGGGCTGCTGGCCACCTCCGGGGTGATGGCCATCGTCATCGGCCTGGCGCTGCAAAGCACCTTGGCCGACGTGTTCAGCGGCATCGTGCTGAACACGACGCGGCCGTATCAGATCGGCGATGCCATCTCCATCGACGGCACCGAAGGCAAGGTGCTGGACATCGACTGGCGTGCCACGCGGCTGCTGACCAGTGCCGGCAGCCTGGCGGTGATCCCCAATTCGGTGGCGGCCAAAGCCAAACTGCTCAACCACAGCCGCCCGCCTGACGTGCATGGGGTGTCGATCAGTGTGGTGGTGCCGGCCAAGGTGCGCCCCAAGCGGGTGTTCGATGCGCTGGAAAAGGCCCTGCAGGGCACGCGCGCGATACTCGCCACGCCCAAGCCCAAGGTCACGGTGAAGGCTTCGACCCTGGAGTCGGTGGAGTACGAAGCCAGTGGCTTCATTGCCGACATGGGCGGCAAGACCGACGCGCGCAATCAGCTGTTCGACCTGGCCCATCGGCACCTGGAGGCCAGTGGCGTGATGTGGAACGTCGACCTGGCCCTGCCGCCGCGCAGCCGCCAACGCGAGGTGCTGGATGAAGTGCGGGTGTTCCGCTCGCTGAGCGATGAAGAGCGCGATGCGCTGAGCCAGCGCATGACGGCCGTGGAATACCTGGCGGACCAAGTGATCCTGGGTGTGGGCGAGCGCTCGGACCACCTGCTGGTGATTGGCAGCGGCGTGGTTTCAGCGTCGATTCGCGATGGTGACAAGCTGCTGGAGGCCGGGCGCATGGGGCCGGGGGAAGTGCTGGGGATCGAGGGCATCATCGACGAAGACGACGGCTTTGCCGAGTTCCGCACGCTGACCAGTTGCGTGCTTTACCGCATCGACAAGGAACAGGTGAAGAGCTGCCTGGTGCAGCGGGGCGAGGTGCAGACGGCGTTGAGCAAGTTGCAGCGGTTCAGGCGGCAGAGCCGGGAGTCGTTGTTGCTGCAGAAGCCGGCCCTGATCAAGAAAGGTGGCTTTCTCAGTTGGTTGCACAAGTAATATTTTCCACTGTGCTGGCCTCTTCGCGGGGCAAGCCCGCTCCCACAGATACATCGCAAAGGTTGAATTCACCGGTGTACTTGTGGGAGCGGGCTTGCCCCGCGAAGAGGCCAGTGGCTACAACACCACCCTCAAGCACTGCCCCGCGTGGTACAGCGAGAACCCGGACTCGTAGAACGCCGTGCGCAGCGACGGGGCGCTCACCCCGGTCATCGGCGAGAACGGAATCGGCAGGCTGTCCGCTTCGTCCTTGAGCAAGAACTCGGCAAACGCTCGCCCGATCACGGTCCCGGTGGTGTTGCCGCGGCCGTTGTAACCGGTCACCGCCACCAGCCCCGGCGCCGGCTCGAACAGGCGCATCAGGTGGTCGGGGGTAAAGTCGATGCAGCCGGTCCAGTGCATCTCCCACTCGACCTTGCCCAGCTCAGGGTAGTAATGGCTCTGAATACGGTCAGCCCAGCTGCGCACGAACCAGGCCGGCTTGTTGTCGACCCGGCCTAGGCTGCCGAGCAGCAGGCGGCCCTGGTCGTCGCGGCGGATGCTGCTGAGCACAGTGCGGGTGTCCCAGGAGCCCTGGCCATGCGGCAGCACCTTGTCGGCGGCAGCGCCGTGCAGCGGCTTGGACGCGACCTGGTAGTAGTAACCGCGGAAGAACTGCTTCTGCAGGTTGCTCCAGTCGCCTTCGGTGTAGGCACCGGTGGAAATCACCACCTTGTCGGCGCGCACCGAGCCACGTGCCGTTTTCACGCGCCAGCCATCGCCTTCGCGCTCCAGGCCCTCGACCGAGGACTGCTGGAACACCTTGCCACCCAGGCGCGAAACCGCAGCGGCCAGGCCTTGGGTGTAACCCATGGGGTTGATGGTGCCGGCGCGGCGGTCGAGCAGCGCGGCGGAAATCTTGTCGGTACCGCAGTATTCCTGGCACTGGGCGCCGGTCAGCAGTTCGACGTCAGCGCCGCGGCGGCTCCATTGTTCATGGCGGGCTTCGAGGTCGGCGATGCCGGTGGCGTTGTGCGCCATGTGCAGCGTGCCTTTGTGCTGGGCTTGGCAGTCGATGCCCAGGCGCTCGATCATGGCGAATACCTCGCCCGGTGCTTCGCCAAGCACTTTGTTCAAGCGGCTGCCCTGCTTCTGGCCGAGGGTCGCCTCGACGTCGTCGGGGCGGATCCAGGTGCCGGCATTGACCAGGCCGACGTTACGTCCGGAGCCACCGTGGCCGATCTTCCAGGCTTCCAGCAAGATCACCGACTTGCCCTGTTCGAGCAGGTGGATCGCTGCGGACAGGCCGGTGATGCCGCCACCGATGACACAGACATCGGCCTTGTGCTCACCGGCCAGGGCCTGGGCGGCGACGGTCGGTTTGCTGACGAATTCCCACAAGCATTGTTGACGCAGTTCGGACATGGCCGGCTCCAGCAGTGTTGTTCTTATTGCGGGTGCATCTGGTTTTGTTGGGGCCACTTTGCGGCCCATTCGCGGGACAAGCCCGCTCCCACAGGGACCACACAGGCCTGAAAGGCAGCGGGGATCCTGTGGGAGCGGGCTTGCCCCGCGAACCGGGGGCAAAGCCCCCGGCCATGCAGCATCAGTCGAACACGATACCCTGCGCCAGCGGCAGCTCACGCGAGTAGTTGACGGTGTTGGTCTGACGACGCATGTAGCCTTTCCAGGCATCCGAACCGGATTCACGACCACCGCCGGTTTCTTTTTCGCCACCAAACGCACCGCCGATCTCGGCGCCGCTGGTGCCGATGTTGACGTTGGCGATGCCGCAGTCGCTGCCCGAGGCACTCTGGAAGCGCTCGGCTTCACGGATGTCGGTGGTGAAGATGCACGAGGACAGGCCTTGTGGCACTTCGTTGTTCAGGCGCAGGGCCTCTTCGAAATCATCGTAGGCCAGCACGTAGAGGATCGGCGCGAAAGTCTCGTGGCGAACCACGTCGCTCTGGGCCGGCATCTCGGCGATGGCTGGGGACACGTAGTAGGCGTTCGGGTACTGGTCAGCCAGCTGACGCTCGCCGCCAAACACCTGGCCACCTTCGTCGCGGGCCTTGGCCAGCGCGCCCTGCATGGCGTCGAACGACAGTTTGTCGATCAGCGGGCCCACCAGGTTGTCTTTGCGTGGGTCACCGATACGTACTTTGCCGTAGGCGGCTTTGACGCGGGCAACCACTTCGTCCTTGATCGAGCGGTGCACGATCAGGCGGCGCAGGGTGGTGCAGCGCTGGCCCGCAGTACCCACGGCGGAGAACAGGATGCCGCGCACAGCCAGGTCCAGGTCCGCGCTCGGGGCCAGGATCATGGCGTTGTTGCCGCCCAGTTCGAGAATGCTGCGGCCGAAGCGTGCGGCAACACGTGGGCCGACTTCACGGCCCATGCGGGTGCTGCCCGTGGCGCTGACCAGCGGCACACGTGGGTCATCGACCATCGCTTCGCCCGCTTCACGGCCCCCGATGACCAGTTGCGCCAGGCCAGCCGGTGCATCGCCAAAGGCTTTCAGGGCTTTTTCGAACAGCGCCTGGCAGGCCAGGGCGGTCAGTGGGGTCTTTTCCGACGGTTTCCACACCACCGAGTTACCGGCCACCAGGGCCAGCGCGGTGTTCCAGGCCCAGACGGCAACCGGGAAGTTGAAGGCGCTGATCACGCCAACCACGCCCAGCGGGTGCCAGGTTTCACGCATGTGGTGGCCAGGGCGCTCGGAGGCGATGGTCAGGCCGTACAGCTGACGCGACAGGCCGACGGCGAAGTCGCAGATGTCGATCATTTCCTGGACTTCGCCCAGGCCTTCCTGGGTGATCTTGCCGGCTTCGATCGAAACCAGTTCGCCGAGGTCGGCCTTGTGTTCACGCAGCACTTCACCGAACAGGCGGACCAGCTCGCCACGGCGTGGGGCCGGCACGGTGCGCCAGGCGTCGAAGGCGCTTTGCGCCTGATCGATGCGGGCGATGGTCTCGGCCTTGCCGAGCAGTTTCACCGAGGCGATCTGGCTGCCGTCGATCGGCGTGTGAACAGGGTAGTCGCCCTGGGTGTAAGCCTCGGCGGCAACGCCAAGGCGCTCGAGCAATCCAGCAACCATTTGTGCATCTCCTACATCGGTGATGGGGTGGAAAAATGATGTGGATCAGTATTAATCCGATCACACCAGTGCAACAAACGACCTTTATTCCGCATATCATTCCGTCAGGTAATGATTTGAGCCGCAGAGACCGCTATGTCCAAACGCCTGGTGCCCTCCATGACCGCCCTGCAGTGCTTTGAAGCTGCAGCCCGTCATTTAAGTTTCACCCGTGCCGCCGAAGAGCTGCACCTGACCCAGAGCGCGGTGAGCAAGCAAGTGGCGCAACTCGAAGACATGCTGCGCCACCACCTGTTCCTGCGCATTCGCCGCCGCCTGCAACTGACGCCAGCGGGCAGCCTTTACCTGGCCGAGGTCAACAAGATCCTCACCCAGGTGGACATGTCGAGCCGCTACGTACTGACCTATGGCGAGCAGACCGAGATTTTGAAGGTAGCCACTCAACCGAGTTTTGGCGTGCGCTGGCTGATCCCCCACCTCAAAGGCTTTGGCAAGCGCCACACCAATATCCACCTGGACATCCGTAACGAGATGGAGCCATTCGCTTTGCTGCAAGGCTCGGCGGATGTGGTGTTCTTCTATGGGCAAGGCACCTGGCCGGGGGCGACCTGTGTGGAGCTGTTCCGCGAAGAGGTGGTGCCAGTGTGCGCGCCGGAGCTGTTGGCCGGGCGGGCGCTGGCCGATGCCGGTGAGTTGGCCGAGCTGGTGCTGCTGCAGAGTACGTCGCGGCCAGAGGCGTGGCATGAGTGGTTTCTGGAGCTGGGGCTGCAGAGTGTGAGTGCCTACCATGGGCCGCGGTTCGATACGTTCTATATGGCCTTGAGCGCGGCGCAGGCGGGCTGTGGGGTGGCGCTGGTGCCGCGGTACCTGGTGGCCAAGGAGCTGAATGAAGGCAGCCTGGTCATTGCCTGGAATCATGCGATGAAGAGCGCCGGGGCGCATTACCTGGCGTATGCCGAGCATGCGGCGGAGGTGCCGAAGGTGCGGGCGTTGGTGGAGTGGATTCGCGAGCAGTTGTAGGCTCTAGGGCCTCTTCGCGGGTAAACCCGCGAAGGGGCCCTAAGGTCGATCAAAAAAGGAATGACACTCGCACTTTTTTTCGCTTGTGAGCCATGTGCATTCCCAGCTTTCATGTAAGCGTCCGAACCCAACCAGGAAGCTAGCGATGCCCGCCCACGATTTCGTCAGCCCAGACAGCATCCGCGCGCAGTTCTCTGCCGCCATGTCGCTCATGTACAAACAGGAAGTGCCGCTGTATGGCACGCTGCTGGAGCTGGTGAGCGAAATCAACCAGCAGGTGATGACCCAGCAACCAGAGGTGGCCGAAGCGCTGCGCTGGACCGGCGAAATCGAGCGCCTGGACCAGGAACGCCACGGCGCCATCCGCGTCGGCACCGCCGAAGAACTGGCCACCATCGCCAAACTGTTCGCGGTGATGGGCATGGAGCCCGTCGGCTACTACGACCTCAGCTCTGCAGGCGTACCCGTGCACTCCACCGCCTTCCGCGCCGTGCACGAGCAGTCCCTGCATGTCAGCCCGTTCCGGGTGTTCACCTCGCTGCTGCGCCTGGAATTGATCGACAACCCGCAACTGCGCGAACTGGCACAGGGCATCCTGGCCAAACGCAAGATTTTCACCCCGCGCGTACTCGAGCTGATTGCCCAGCGCGAGCGTGACGGCGGCCTCAGCGCAGCCGACGCCGAGGCGTTCGTGCAGGAAGCGCTGCACACCTTCCGCTGGCACCATGACGCCACGGTAACCGCCGAGCAGTACCAGCAACTGCACGACCAGCACCGTCTGATTGCCGATGTGGTGGCCTTCAAGGGCCCGCACATCAACCACCTGACCCCGCGCACCCTGGACATCGACGCGATCCAGGTCGGCATGCCGGCCAAGGGCATTCCACCAAAGGCCGTGGTCGAAGGCCCGCCCACCCGCCGCCACCCAATTCTGCTACGCCAGACCAGCTTCAAGGCGCTGCAGGAAAAAGTCGCCTTCAGCGGCCAGCAAGGCAGCGAGGGCAGCCACACCGCGCGTTTCGGTGAGATCGAACAACGCGGTGCCGCACTGACGCCGAAGGGTCGCCAGCTGTACGACAAACTGCTTGATGCTACCCGCGCCGCCTTGGGCGGTGTGCCAGCCGAAGCCAATGCCGAGCGTTACAGGACGCTGTTGAGCCAGACCTTCGCCGAGTTCCCCGACGACCTGGCGCAGATGCGTGAACAGGGCCTGGCCTACTTCCGTTACTTCGCCACCGAAAAAGGCCTGGCCGCTCGCGATCACAGCGACCGCCCGACCACCCTGCAAGGGCTGATCGATGCGGGGCATGTGCACTTCGAGGCGCTGGTGTACGAAGACTTCCTGCCAGTGAGTGCAGCGGGGATCTTCCAGTCCAACCTGGGCGATGATGCGCAGGCAGAATACGGCAGCAACGCTAACCGTGAGGCGTTCGAAGCTGCATTGGGGTTGAAGGTGCAGGATGAGCTGGCGTTGTATGCGCAGAGCGAGCGCCGCTCGTTGCAGGCGTGTGCACAGGCGCTGAACCTGGGGTCGATGTAAGGCTTAGGGTCGCATTGGGTCGCGCTGCGGCCCAAGCGTCGGCAGGACCTGCACATCTGGCAGGTCCATCGCAGCCACCTCCGCGTGCAAGAATTCGCTCAAGCGCCGCAACCGCTCGCCACCCGGCCGGGTGCGCGGCCACACCAGGTAGTAATCCATGCCGCTGGGCACCGCCGTTGGCCAGGGCAAGCTCAAACGCCCCTGCGCCACATCCTCGGCCACCATCAGCAAATCCCCCATCGATATCCCATAGCCACGCGCCGCTGCGATCATGCCCAACTCCAGGGTATCGAACACCTGGCCGCCCTTGAGCGACACCTTGTCGCTAAGCCCCATGCGTTCCAGCCATTCGCGCCAGTCACGCTTGTCCACGGTCGGGTGCAGCAGTTCGATGCAGGCCAGCCGACGCTCGTCCCACGGCCCATCATCGAGCAGGTCCGGGGCGCCCACCGGGATCAGCAGTTCGGGAAACAACCGGCGCACTTCCCAATGCGCCGGGAACACGCCATCGCTGAGCAACACGGCGCAATCGAAAGGTTCCTGGTTGAAGTCGACATGGTCGACGTCCATCCAGGCACTGGTCAGCTGCACTTCGTTACCGGGCTGCAGGTGACGAAAACGGCTAAGGCGGGCCAGCAACCAGCGCATGGTCAGGGTAGAGGGCGCTTTCATGCGCAAGATGTCATCTTCGCCGCGCAAGGTGTCGCAAGCCCGCTCCAGCGCGGCGAAGCCTTCGCGCACGCCGGGCAGCAACACCCTGGCCGCTTCGGTCAATTGCAAGCTGCGGCCGCTGCGCACGAACAGGCGGCAAGCGAAGTGTTGTTCAAGGGTGCGGATATGGCGGCTGACCGCACTCTGGGTAATCGAAAGCTCTTCGCCGGCACGGGTGAAGGAGCTCAGTCGCGCAGCGGCTTCGAATGCGCGCAAGGCATACAACGGTGGAAGCTGACGAGACATTAGGCACCTGCCATGCGGGCTGGGGAACGGATCGCTGACAGCATAAACACATGAGTCAAACTCATGCCAATGATCGTTTTTATCCTTTTGTGCAAAGCTGACCAAAGCCTCAGAATCGCCCTTCGCTCACGGGATCAGGAAAAGGACCACACGCATGCATGTAGCGCCTACCACCGAACTCAAGGCTTTGCTGCGCCTGGCTGGGCCGCTGATCGCCTCGCAGTTGGCGCACATGCTGATGGTGCTGACCGACACCCTGATGATGGCCCGCATCAGCCCGCAAGCCTTGGCGGGCGGCGGTTTGGGCGCTGCGAGCTACTCGTTCGTGTCGATTTTTTGCCTGGGCGTGATCGCCGCGGTCGGCACGCTGGTGGCCATCCGCAAGGGTGCCAACGACATCGAGGGCGTCACACGCCTGGCACAAAGCGGCCTGTGGCTGGCCTGGGGCCTGGCCCTGGTCGCAGCGCTGGTGCTGTGGAACCTGGAGCCGGTGTTGCTGATGTTTGGCCAACAGCCGGAGAACGTCGCCTCGGCCGCCGAATTCCTCACCCTGCTGCCGCTGGCCCTGCCCAGCTACCTGACCTTCATGGCCCTGCGTGGCTTCACCAGCGCGCTTGGCCGCTCGACGCCGGTGATGGTCATCAGCGTGATAGGCACAGTGCTCAACTACCTGCTCAACGTTGCGTTGATCGAAGGCATGTTCGGCCTGCCCAAGCTGGGCCTGATGGGCATCGGCCTGGTCACAGCCGTGGTGTCGCTGGGCATGGCGATTGCCTTGGCCCTGTACATCCGCTGGCATTCGGCCTATGCCGCCTACCCGCTGCGCCAGGGCCTGTCACGCCCTTCCCTGCCGGCCCTGCGCGAGCTGTGGCGGCTGGGCCTGCCGATTGGCGGCACGTACATGGTGGAGGTCGGCCTGTTCGCCTTTGCCGCACTGTGCATGGGCGTGCTCGGCAGCACGGAGCTGGCGGCGCATCAGATCGCGCTGCAGATCGTTTCCACGGCGTTCATGGTGCCCACCGGGCTGTCTTATGCCGTAACCATGCGCGTGGGCTTGTACTACGGCGGCGGCAACCTGCTCGCGGCGCGCAGCGCAGGCCGGGTGGGGATCGGTTTTGGCGGGATGATCATGTTCGCCTTCGCCGCGCTGTTCTGGCTGTTGCCGGATGCCCTGGTGGGGTTGTTCATCGACCGCAACGACCCCGCGTTCGCGGCCATCTACCAACTGGCCGTGCAACTGGTGATGGTCGCGGCCTGGTTCGAGCTGTTCGACGGCATGCAGACCATCGCCATGGGCTCGATCCGTGGGCTGAAGGATGCCAAGACCACCTTCCTGATCGGGCTGTGCTGCTATTGGCTGGTGGGCGCCCCCAGCGCTTGGCTGTTCGCCTTCAACCTGGGAGGCGGCGCGGTCGGGATCTGGTGGGGGCTGGCGTTGGGGCTGGCCTGTGCGGCAGTGGCGCTGACCCTTGGCTTTGAATGGCGGATGAAACGGCTGTTGAGAAAGGCGGGTTTGCCTGACAGGTCTGCACTGCCTGTGTGATTGCCGGGGCTGCTTTGCAGCCCTAGCCGCATTACAGGCTAACCAGATGCGGCGTTCCACAGTCCTGCAAAAACGCCATCAACTCCGCCACCGGCAGCGGCTTGCTGACCAAAAATCCCTGCACCTGGTCACAGCCGAACTCGCGCAACAACGCCATCTGCGCTTCGCTTTCCACTCCCTCGGCAACCACTTCGAGGTTGAGGTTATGCGCCAGGTTGATCATGGCGTGCACCAGCTTGCGGTTCTCCTCGCGCATTTCCATCTCGGCGACAAAGCTGCGGTCAACCTTGAGCAAGGCGATTGGCAGGCTGTTCAAGTGCACGAACGATGAGAAGCCGGTGCCGAAGTCATCCAAGGAAAAACGCACGCCCAAGCGCCCAAGGGCATCCATGGTCTGGCGCACCTGTTCGTTGCGGCGCATGACCGCCGTCTCGGTCAGTTCGAACTCCAGCCAGCGTGCATCGACGCCGTGCTCGATGATCAACCGGCTCAGGGTGGCCAGCAGCTGGCTGTCCTGAAACTGCCTGAAGCTCAGGTTCACCGCCATGTGCAGCGGCGGCAGGCCATGCTCGCACAGCGCCTGCATGTCACGCAGCGCGCGCGATATCACCCAGTAGCCAAGCGGCACGATCAGCCCGCTCTGCTCGGCCAGCGGCACGAACTCGCTGGGCGGCAACAGGCCGCGCTCGGCATGGCGCCAGCGCACCAGCGCCTCGAGGCCAACGATGCGCCCATCGGCCAGGTTCAGCCGTGGCTGGTAATGCAGCTCCAGCTCGTCACGGCGCAGGGCCCGGCGCAGCTCGCTTTCCAGGTCGGCGAGGCTGCGGGCGTTGCGGTTGATGCGTTCGTTGAAGACATGAAAGGTACAGCCCTGGCTACCCTTGGCCTGGCGCATGGCGATGTGCGCATGCCACATCAGCGGGTCGGCGCCGCCCTGCGCCCGGGCGTGAGCCAGGCCCAGGCTGCAGCCGAGCAGCAGGCTTTCGCCGTCGATCCAGTAGGGCTCGGCCAAGGCTTCGATGATGCGTTCGGCCATCCACTCGGCGCGGTTCGGGTCGCGGCGGGTATCGATCAGCAGGGCGAATTCGTCACTGCCCAGCCGGGCCAGCTGGTCGCCGGCCTCCAGTTGCAGCTTGAGCCGTGCCACCACCTGCAGGATCAGCCGATCGCCGCTTTGATGGCCAAGCGCGTCGTTGACGTGGCGGAAGTTGTCCAGGTCGAGGTGGCCGAGGGCCAGGCCACGGCCATCCCCCTCTGCCAGGCGCGTGGTCAGCAAGGCCTGGAAACCCTGGCGGTTGGCAATACCGGTCAGCGGGTCCTGCTCGGCCAGGCGTTGCAAGGTGGCAACCAGCACGCCGCGCTCGCGAACGTGGCGCAACGAGCGGCGCAAGGCATCGGCATTGAGGTGGTCACGCACCAGCCAGTCGCTGACCCCGGTGGGCGCCACTTCAGGCTCGTGATCGAGCAGCACGACCGTGGGCAGCTCGCAGCGGCCGGGGGCTGGCAGCAAGGCCGGGGTGGCCAGGATAACGGCTTGGCGATCGTGGCTGAACAGGCTGTCGACCGACTCCCAGTCAGGTGCGGTCAACAACACCGCGCTGCCGCTCAGTGCCTGCACGCACTCGCGCAACAGCACGGCCCATTCCGGCTCATCAGCCAACAGCAGCAAACGCAACGGTTCGACAGGCGTGGACAAGCGGGCTCCTTAGGGCATGGGCGGGTGCAACGGCAGAGGCCAAGTATGCCACTGCATGAATGAAAATGATTTACGCTTTTATATATGTAGGCAACGACACATTTCGTCGTGCATCGTGCGCGAAACCAGGCCAACCGGCAAATAGGATTTTTTCGGTGAATAGCATGAGCCTGACTAATACTTATGCACTGATAAAAGTCTGACTCAGACGTCAGACGGTCGCGCCATTACCGGCCCATGCCTGTTAGAATGCGCGGCTATTTTCTGGCGACCCCCGGTTTCTAGCATGTCCCGACTCAATCCCCGGCAACAGGAAGCCCGAGACTACGTCGGCGGCCCTCTTTT
Source organism: Pseudomonas kermanshahensis (assembly GCF_014269205.2). Lineage (NCBI taxonomy): Bacteria > Pseudomonadati > Pseudomonadota > Gammaproteobacteria > Pseudomonadales > Pseudomonadaceae > Pseudomonas > Pseudomonas kermanshahensis. Next base: position 294,849 of record NZ_JABWRY020000002.1, on the reverse strand, counting down.
GGTGCTCGCCGGTGCAGGTTCCGGCAAGACCAGCGTCATCACGCGCAAGATTGCCCACCTCATCCAGAACTGCGGCATCCGTGCCCAGTACATCGTGGCGATGACCTTCACCAACAAGGCCGCGCGCGAGATGAAGGAGCGGGTCGCCACCTTGCTGCGCCCGGGGGAAGGCCGCGGCCTGACGGTGTGCACCTTCCACAACCTGGGTTTGAACATCATCCGCAAGGAGCACGACAAGCTGGGCTATAAGCCAGGCTTTTCGATCTTCGACGAGTCCGACATCAAGGCGTTGCTGTCGGACATCATGCAGAAAGAGTATTCCGGCGACGACGGCATCGACGAGATCAAGAACATGATCGGTGCCTGGAAGAACGACCTGATCCTCCCGCCCGAGGCCTTGGAAAAGGCCCGCAACCCGCGCGAACAGACCGCTGCCATCGTCTACACCCACTACCAGCGCACGCTCAAGGCGTTCAACGCGGTGGACTTCGACGACCTGATCCTGCAGCCGGTCAAGCTGTTCCAGGAACACCCCGAGGTGCTGGAGCGCTGGCAGAACCGCGTGCGCTACCTGCTGGTGGACGAATACCAGGACACCAACGCCAGCCAGTACCTGCTGGTGAAAATGCTGATCGGCATGCGCAACCAGTTCACCGTGGTGGGCGACGATGACCAGTCGATCTACGCCTGGCGTGGCGCGCGGCCCGAGAACCTGATGCTGCTCAAGGAGGACTACCCCTCCCTGAAGATCGTCATGCTCGAGCAGAACTACCGCTCCACCAGCCGCATCCTGCGCTGCGCCAACGTGCTGATCGCCAACAACCCACACGCGTTCGAGAAGCAGCTGTGGAGCGAGATGGGCGTGGGCGACGAGATCCGCGTGATCCGCTGCAAGAACGAGGAAGCCGAGGCCGAACGCGTGGCCATGGAAATCCTTACCCTGCACCTGCGCACCAACCGCCCGTACAGCGACTTCGCCATCCTTTACCGCGGCAACTACCAGGCCAAGCTGATCGAACTGAAGCTGCAGCACCACCAGGTGCCGTACCGCCTTTCAGGTGGCAACAGCTTCTTCGGCCGCCAGGAGGTCAAGGACCTCATGGCCTACCTGCGCCTGCTGGTAAACCCCGACGACGACAACGCCTACCTGCGCGTGATCAACGTGCCGCGCCGGGAAATCGGCTCCACGACCCTGGAAAAGCTCGGCAACTACTCGACCGAACGCGGTATCTCGATGTACGCCGCCAGCGAAGAGCTGGGCCTGGGCGAGCACCTGGACGCCCGTTACACCGAGCGCCTGCAGCGCTTCAAGCACTGGCTGGACGGGGTGCGCCACAAGGTGGCGCTGGATGACCCGATCGCCGCGCTGCACGAGATGATCCGCGACATCGACTACGAGAACTGGATCCGCCAGCAAACCGCCAGCGACAAGGCGGCGGAGTTCCGCATCAGCAACGTCTGGTTCCTGGTCGAAGCGCTGAAAAACACCCTCGAGAAGGACGAAGAGGGTGACATGACCATCGAGGACGCCATCGGCAAGCTGGTGCTGCGCGACATGCTTGAGCGCCAGCAGGAAGAGGAAGAAAACGCCGAAGGTGTGCAGATGATGACCCTGCATGCCTCCAAGGGCCTGGAATTCCCTTACGTGTTCATCATGGGCATGGAAGAAGAGATCCTTCCGCACCGCTCCAGCATCGAAGCCGACACCATCGAAGAAGAACGCCGCCTGGCCTACGTGGGCATTACCCGCGCGCGCCAGACCCTGGCCTTCACCTTTGCGGCCAAGCGCAAGCAGTACGGCGAGATCATCGACTGCACCCCGAGCCGGTTCCTCGACGAACTGCCGCCGGACGATTTGGCCTGGGAAGGCCTGGACGATGCGCCCGTCGAAGTGAAAGCCGCGCGTGGCAACAACGCACTGGCCGATATTCGGGCAATGCTCAAACGCTGATCAACCCTTACTCTTTAACCGTTGCCGCTGTTGCGGCCACCTTTGCTACATCGAGGAAAACCACAGTGGAAGCACTGCATCAGAAGATTCGCGAAGAAGGCATCGTGCTTTCCGATCAGGTTCTTAAAGTCGACGCGTTTCTCAACCACCAGATCGACCCTGCGCTGATGCAGTTGATCGGTGACGAGTTCGCCCGCCTGTTCGCCGACGCCGGCGTGACCAAGATCGTCACCATCGAAGCCTCGGGCATCGCCCCGGCGGTGATGACTGGCCTGAAGCTGGGCGTGCCGGTGATCTTTGCGCGCAAGCACCAGTCGCTGACCCTGACCGAGAACCTGCTGACTGCCTCGGTGTACTCCTTCACCAAGCAGACCGAGAACACCGTGGCCATCTCGCCGCGCCACCTCAACAGCAGCGACCGCGTGCTGGTGATCGACGACTTCCTGGCCAACGGCAAGGCGTCGCAGGCACTGATCTCGATCATCAAGCAGGCCGGCGCCACCGTGGCCGGCCTGGGTATCGTCATCGAGAAGTCGTTCCAGGGCGGCCGTGCCGAGCTGGACAGCCAGGGCTACCGCGTTGAATCGCTGGCCCGGGTGAAGTCGCTGGAAGGCGGTGTGGTCAGCTTCATCGAGTAAGCCTGTACCGGCCCCATCGCCGGCAAGCCGGCTCCCACAGGTACTGCACAAGGCGCGGCCTCGTGAAGTTCCTGTGGGAGCTGGCTTGCCGGCGATGGGCTGCAAAGCAGCCCCGGCAATCTTCAGGGCGCCGCCAACCCTGCCAGCAAAAGCCGCTGATACAACTCTTCCTTCAATCCCTGCGGAGCGTCCAGCCCCATCCGCTTCAGGTGCCCCTCATACCCCTCCGGCCCCGGCGCATCCAGCGCGGCCTTCCCCAGCTCCAGCGCCTCGCTCAGCCTGAACTTGCTCTTCAACCAGTTCAGCGCCCGCAGCAAGTCCCGCTCCTCAGCCGTGAAATCAGTCCCCAGCGGATACTCCGGAAACAACCCTGCATGCCGTGCCCGGATAGCCTCGAGCCGCTCCGGCGTATTGTCAGTGAAGCGGGCTTCCAGCTCGAAATCCTTGGCCAGCTTGCCGGCCTGCTTGGCCTGCGCCATCAGCTCGCCCTGGAAGCGTGAGTCACTGACCGCCAGCAGCCGCGCAATCACCTCACTGTCCGTCTGCCCACGCAAATCGGCGATGCCGTACTCGGTTACCACGATGTCACGCAAATGCCGGGGAATGGTGCAGTGGCCGTACTGCCAGAGCAGGTTGGACGTCACCTGCCCGCCCGCCTCACGCCAACTGCGCAGCAGCAAAATCGAGCGCCCACCCTCCAGCGCGTGGCCTTGGGCGACGAAGTTGTACTGCCCGCCCACGCCGCTGAGCACACGGCCATCCTCCAGCTGGTCGGCAACCCCCGCGCCGAGCAAGGTCATGGTGAACACGGTGTTGATGAAGCGGGCATCCCGACGTTGGCGGCGTTTCAGTTCCTCTTGGCCATACAGCTCGTTGATGTAGCTGATCCGCGTCATGGCAAAGCGTGCGCGCTGCTCCAGCGGCATTTCGCGCAAGCGTTGGTAGAACGCCCGCGGGCCAAGGAAAAACCCGCCATGCACCAGCACGCCCTGCTCGTCCGCCGGGCGCCGCACCACGCCTGCCTCGGCCAGCGCCAGCAGGCCGTTGACGAACATCTCGCTGCAACCGTAGAGGCCTTGGGCGAAGGCATCCAGCCCCCCTTCGCGCTCGATCAGGGCCTGCCACGGGCCGGCATCCAGTTCATCCATCAAGGCCCGGTAGCCGGCGTTGTCGCCCTGCCTGGCCAGCAACGCGGCGGCTACGGCATCGCCCATGGCGCCAATGCCGATCTGCAAGGTGCCGCCATCGCGCACCAGGGTGCTGGCGTGCAGGCCAATGCAGTGGTCCTGGGTGTTGACCGGCATGTTTGGCGTAGAGAACAGCCGACGTTGCTCCACCTCGTCAATCAGCAGGTCGAAGGCGTCGATGCTCAGCTCCGCATCACCCGGCATGTAGGGCAGTTCGGCATGAACCTGCCCGAGCATGAGAATGGTCTCGCCGGCCGCGCGGCGCTTGGCGATCATCGGCAGCAGGTCGAGGGTGATGTCGGGGTTGCAGGCCAGGCTCAGGTGCACGGGCTTTTCTGGCGTGGCAGCCACCAGCTGGGCAATCAGGTTCAGGCCCTTGGCGTTGATGTCGCGAGCGGCGTGGCTGTAGTTGCTGCTGATGTAGTCCTGCTGGGCAGTCTCGCTGTGCAGCAGGCTGCCGGGCTGCATGAAGAACTGCTCGACGCGGATGTTCGGTGGCAGGCAGTCGTTGCGCAGGTCGGCGAGGTAAGTGAGCTCTTCGTAGTCGGCAAAAACACGCTCGACGAAGGGCTCGAGAAAGCGCCGCTGCAGGCCATCACCCAGTGGCGGGCGGCCGAGGCTGAGGGCGGTGTAGATCGTCAGGCGACGTTCGGGCAGGTCGCGCACTCGGGCGTACAGGGCGTTGACGAAGGCGTTGGGTTTACCAAGGCCCAGTGGCAGGCCCATGTGGATATGGGCCGGCAGGCGTGACAAGACCTGCTCGACAGCCTGATCGATGGCGCAGAGGTGCATCTTGGCCTCCTGAGTCTTCCATGGGGTCAGGGGTTGGACATGGGATATGGCGGGTTGGTTGCCTGTGCGGGCCTCTTCGCGGGGCAAGCCCGCTCCCACAGGTACACCGCAGCATTCAAAGACTGTGAGGTCCGTGTGGGAGCGGGTTTACCCGCGAAAGGGCCGGCACAGCCAGCACAAAAACAAAGCCCGCCATCAACGGCGGGCCTCGTGCAATTCAGCTGTTACTCACAACCCCGACATCTTCTTGATCGCCCCTTTCAGGTCATCATCCGAGCAATCAGCGCACGTGCCTTTAGGCGGCATGGCGTTGATGCCGGTAATGGCCTTGGCCAGGATGCCATCCAGGCCGCCCTGGTGGTCGGCGCGTTCTTTCCACGCGGCGGTATCGCCGATTTTCGGCGCGCCGAGCAAGCCGGTGCCATGGCAGGCATTGCAATGCTTGGCGATGATGTCGTCTGGCGTCTTGGCACCGCCGCCGCCTGCCGCCGCGGCCACTTCCATGCCCTTGCACTCCTGGCCTTGGACGCACACTTGGCCAACCGGCTCCAGGCGCTTGGCGATGTCGTCGTTGGTCGCAGCGGTTGCGCTCATTGCCCAGAGGGCGAATACGGCTGCTGGTACGGCCAGCATCTTCTTGATTTGGTTCACGCGTACACCCTCATGGTGGCTAATCACGCTCGCGGCCACGGGTCGGCGAGCGTTGAAAAGTATAGCGGGAACCCAGAGACCGTGAAACGACCCTACACAGGAAAGGGGTATTGCCGAATCAATGCACTGCGCTGGATCAAAAGTTTGAAGGCGTCGCCGCGCTGATCAGCCGGGCAGGCGCGTCGAAGGGGTTGCGAAAGCGGTGCGGGCGGGTGCTTTCGAAGTAGTAACTGTCGCCTTCTTCGAGGATGAACACCTCGTTGCCGACCACCAGTTCAAGCCGGCCTTCGAGCAGGATGCCGGTCTCTTCGCCGTCGTGGGTGAGCATTTCGGCGCCGGTGTCGGCACCCGGTGGGTAAACCTCGGTGAGAAACGCGATGGCCCGGTTGGGGTGCGACTTGCCCACCAGTTTCATGGTCACCGCGCCGTCCGAGATATCGATCAGCTCATCGGCCTTGTAGACGATCTGCGTCGGGCTCTCGACAGCCAGTTCGACCGAAAAGAATTCGACCATCGACATCGGAATGCCGCTCAACACCTTGCGCAGCGAACTGATCGAAGGGCTGACGCTGTTTTTCTCGATCATCGAGATGGTGCTGTTGGTTACGCCCGCGCGCTTGGCGAGTTCACGTTGTGACAGGCCCTTGAGCTTGCGGATGGCTTGCAGTCGTTCGCCGACGTCCAAAGCTGGAGCCTCCTGAAACGGGTAGAAATAGGGGTGGATGTGAACGATATCATGGCAATGCCGTTCAGTATTTACAACACACCACCCCTCAAGCTGTCCGCTTCAGCGTCTCATTCGTCGCACTTACTCACCGCAGTAGTCTTTCGGCACCCGCTTCAGGTTGCAGAAGATCTGGTAGGGGATGGTGCCGGCCTGCGCAGCCACTTCGCTGGCCAGCACCTGCTTGCCCCACAGCTCTACCGGGCTGCCGATGTTAGCCTCAGGCACATCGGTCAGGTCGATGCAGAGCATGTCCATCGAGACCCGGCCGATCAGCTGGGCGCGCTTGCCGGCGACCATCACCGGGGTGCCATTGGGGGCTTGGCGCGGGTAGCCATCGGCGTAGCCCATGGCAACCACGCCGACACGGGTCGGCCGCGGGCTGGTGAACTTGGCGCCGTAGCCAACCGGCTCACCGGCGGGCAGTTCGCGCACGCTGATGACGCGCGATTGCAAGGTCATCACCGGTTGCAGGCGTTGCGCCTCGGCCTGGGCGACTTCGAAGGGGGTGGCGCCATACAGCATGAGGCCTGGGCGTACCCAGTCGCCGCCAGCTTGTGGCCACGCCAACACGCCGGGCGAGTTGCGCAGGCTGCACTCGGCGGCCAGGCCCTGACGCGCAGCCTCGAACACCGCGATCTGCTCGGCGGTGGCGTCGGCGTCCAGTTCGTCGGCACGGGCGAAGTGGCTCATCAGTACGATGCGCACCACCTTGCCGCTGGCCAGCAGGCGCTGATACGCCTCGTGGTAATCCTTGGGGTGCAGGCCGACGCGGTGCATGCCGCTGTCGAGCTTCAGCCAGATCGTCAGTGGCTTGTGCACCTGGGTCTTTTCGATCGCTTCGAGTTGCCACAGCGAATGCACCACGCACCACAGGTCGTGCTCGGCGATCAGCGCCAGCTCGCTGGCCTCGAAAAAACCTTCGAGCAGCAAAATGGGGGCTTTGATGCCCGCGGCGCGCAGCTCCAGGGCTTCTTCGATGCAGGCCACGGCAAAGCCGTCGGCTTCGGCTTCCAGCGCCAGGGCGCAACGCACCGCGCCATGGCCGTAGGCATCGGCCTTGATCACGGCAAGGGCTTTGGCGCCGGTCAGTTCACGGGCGAGGCGGTAGTTGTGGCGCAGGGCCTGGAGGTCGATCAGGGCGCGGGCGGGACGCATGGCGGCATGCCTTATGGTGGTTCAGTTTAAAAACAGTGTCTGCTTCTTCGCGGGCAAGCCCGCTCCCACAGGTACTGCACAGTGTTCGATAGCTGTGCGGTCCCTGTGGGAGCGGGCTTGCCCGCGAAGAGGCCGGTACAGGTGAACTTATTGCTGGTGAACGGGCGCGGTCTGCCCGTGCTTGGCCACTTCCCGGCTGTTGCCATACCGGGAAATATCCAGCCCTTCGGCACTGATCTGCGGCTTTTTACGTGCAATCAGGTCTGCCAGCAGGCGACCGGAGCCGCACGCCATGGTCCAGCCCAAGGTGCCGTGGCCTGTGTTGAGGAACAGGTTACGGAACACTGTGGCACCCACGATCGGCGTACCGTCCGGGGTGGCCGGGCGCAGGCCGGTCCAGAAACTGGCTTGGCTCAGGTCACCGCCGCGAGGATAAAGGTCGTTGACGATCATCTCCAGCGTTTCGCGCCGACGCGGGTTGAGCGACAGGTCAAAACCGGCGATCTCAGCCATGCCGCCAACGCGGATGCGGTTGTCGAACCGGGTGATGGCAACCTTGTAGGTCTCGTCGAGAATGGTCGACGTCGGCGCCATCTCGGCGTTGGTGATCGGCACGGTCAGCGAGTAACCCTTGAGCGGGTAGACCGGCGCCTTGATGCCCAGTGGCTTGAGCATTTGCGGCGAGTAGCTGCCCAGGGCCAGCACGTAGCGGTCGGCGGTTTCCAGCTTGCCGTCGATCCATACACCGTTGATGCGGTCACCGGCAAAGTCCAGGCGCTGGATGTCCTGGCCAAAGCGGAACTCCACACCCAGCTTCTGCGCCATGTCGGCGAGCTTGGTGGTGAACAGCTGGCAATCGCCGGTCTGGTCGTTGGGCAGACGCAGTGCACCGGCGAGGATGTCTTTTACCCCGGCCAGGGCCGGTTCGACGCGAGCAATGCCATCGCGGTCGAGCAGTTCATAAGGCACGCCGGACTGTTCGAGCACAGCGATGTCCTTGGCTGCGGCATCGACCTGAGCCTGGGTGCGGAACAACTGGGTAGTGCCCAAGGTGCGGCTTTCGTAGGCGATGCCGGTTTCGGCGCGCAGCTCGTCGAGGCAGTCGCGGCTGTACTCGGACAGGCGCACCATGCGCTCCTTGTTCACCGCATAGCGGCTGGCGGTGCAGTTGCGCAGCATCTGTGCCATCCACAGGTACTGGTCAACGTCGCCGGTGAGCTTGATGGCCAGTGGCGCATGGCGTTCGAGCAGCCACTTGATGGCTTTGAGCGGCACACCCGGGGCAGCCCAGGGCGAGGCATAGCCGGGCGAGATCTGGCCTGCGTTGGCGAAGCTGGTTTCCATGGCCGCCGCTGGCTGGCGGTCGACCACCGTCACTTCAAAACCTTGCCGGGCCAGATAATAGGCACTGGCGGTTCCGATGACACCGCTACCAAGTACCAGAACTCGCATTGTTGATCCCTCGCACGCGGCGCACCGCAGTCTTTTGTTGAAATGGCATGGATGCGCGCAGTATAAAAATTACAGACCAGTGCAATTCACTATATAAAAGCCTATATTTGGCGAGAATTCTCGGCAATATTGCCTTTCACGGAGGGGCATCCCCTATGAGAACCCAGCACCAGAGCAAGCGTGAACTGGACAAGATCGACCGCAACATACTGCGGGTCCTGCAGAATGACGGCCGTATTTCCTTCACCGAACTGGGCGAGAAAGTTGGGCTTTCCACCACCCCGTGCACCGAGCGCGTCCGCCGCCTGGAGCGCGAGGGCATCATCATGGGCTACAACGCCCGGCTCAACCCGCAGCACCTGAAGGGCAGCTTGCTGGTGTTCGTCGAAATCAGCCTGGACTACAAGTCTGGCGACACCTTCGAGGAGTTCCGCCGCGCCGTGCTCAAGCTGCCCCATGTGCTGGAGTGCCACCTGGTCTCAGGCGACTTCGACTACCTGGTGAAAGCGCGCATCTCGGAAATGGCCTCGTACCGCAAGCTGCTGGGCGACATCCTGCTCAAGCTGCCGCACGTGCGCGAGTCGAAGAGCTACATCGTGATGGAGGAGGTAAAAGAGAGCCTCTGCCTGCCGATTCCGGACTGAGGCTAGACCAGCACTTGGCGGGTGGTGGCGATGAACTGGTGAACGAGCTGCTCGGCCTCGGGCTCGATCATCTGTTCAGGGCCGCGACCGCGCGGGCAGGCCATGCGCGGGGTGGTGCCGAACAGGCGGCAGATCATCGGCCGCTCTTCATACACCGTGCAACCATTGGGGCCCAGGTGCACGCAGTCCAGGTGCTCCAGCGCAGCGGCCTGCTCCGCCTCGGTCTTGCGCGGCAGGCGGGCCATTTCTTCGGTGGACGTGGTGACCGGACCGCAGCAATCGTGGCAACCGGGCTCGCACTCGAATGAGGGGATGAGCTCGCGCAGGAAGTGGATCTTGTGGCGGTTGCAGGACATGGCGGGTACACAATGAGGGTCGAGGTCGAATTATAGGGCCAATCGCCGGCAAGCCGGCTCCCACCAGTACACCGCTTATCTCAAGGGCAGTGCAGCCCCGGTGGGAGCCGGCTTGCCGGCGATTGGGCCAGTTGCCCCACCACAAAACCCCAGCTTATCCTCCCCCTTCTGTTTTCCTGCCCAGGACCTGCCCCATGATCCACAGCGCGCAGCACGCCGCCTCCTATTACGCCGCCAGCAGCGCGCCCCACCCCGACCACGCTTTCCTGCAAGGCGAGCACAGCGCCGACGTGTGCATCGTCGGCGGCGGCTATTCAGGCCTGAACACCGCCATCGAACTGGCCGAACGTGGCCTCTCGGTGATCCTGCTGGAAGCCCGCAAGCTCGGCTGGGGCGCCAGCGGGCGCAACGGCGGGCAACTCATCCGCGGGGTCGGCCATGGCCTGGATCAGTTCCTCCCGGTGATCGGCGAAGAAGGCGTGCGCAGCATGAAGCTGATGGGCCTGGAAGCCGTGCAGATCGTTCGCGAGCGGGTCGAGCGCCACGCCATCGCCTGCGACCTGACCTGGGGCTACTGCGACCTGGCCAATAAACCTGCTGAGCTGCTGGGCTTTGCCGAAGAGGCTGAAGCACTGCGCAGCTTGGGCTACGAGCATGAGCTGCGCCTGGTCGGCAAAGACGATATCCACAGCGTGGTCGGCGCCGAGTGCTATGTCGGCGGCCTGATCGACATGGGCTCGGGCCACCTGCACCCACTCAACCTGGCACTTGGCGAGGCGGCCGTAGCCAGCCGCCTGGGCGTGCGCCTGTATGAGCAGTCGGAAGTCACCCGCATCGAGTATGGCCCTGAGGTCAAGGTGCACACCGCTCAAGGCCAGGTTCGCGCCAAGACCCTCGTGCTGTGCTGCAATGCCTACCACAACGACCTCAACCGCGAGCTGGGCGGCAAGGTGCTGCCCGCCGGCAGCTACATCATTGCCACCGAGCCACTGGGCGAGGAACGCGCGCGCACACTGCTGCCACAGAACATGGCCGTGTGCGATCAGCGCGTAGCGCTGGACTACTATCGCCTGTCTGCGGACCACCGGCTGCTGTTCGGCGGTGCCTGCCACTATTCCGGCCGCGACCCGCAAGACATCGCCGCCTACATGCGGCCGAAAATGCTCAAGGTTTTCCCGCACCTGGCCGATGTGCGCATCGAGTTCCAATGGGGCGGCATGATCGGCATTGGCGCCAACCGCCTGCCGCAGATCGGCCGTTTGGCCAGCCAGCCGAATGTCTATTACGCCCAGGCATACTCCGGCCATGGGCTGAACGCTACCCACCTGGCCGCGCGCCTGCTGGGCGAGGCCATCAGTGGCCAGCAAAGCGGGCGCTTCGACCTGTTCGCCAAGGTGCCGCACATCACCTTCCCAGGCGGCAAGCACCTGCGCTCGCCACTGCTGGCACTGGGGATGCTCTGGCACCGGCTGAAAGAGCTGGTCTGAACGCTGCCGCTCCTACAAATTGGGCCGTTTATGCCTTCCAGAAGGGTTTGCGCCCTTCTGTACGGGCCTGCTCCCAGCTCAGCCCGACATCGCGCAACTCATCGTCTGTCAGCTGCAGCAGCGCCTTGCGGGTATGCCAGCGATGCACCATCAGCCCCCAACGGCTCAGGCCCGCTGGCGCATTGAAGACCTTGGCCCGCTGCCCGGCGTCCAGGTCCTTGGCCATCAGTTGCAAGCGCATATCGCTCATGCCACCCATCACTGCGTTCTCCCGTTCAGTTGATACCGTGGAGCAAGCATGCGCGTTGGCAATGGTGACAATACAGATCCACTAGCGGCTTATTATTCCCATACAGAATTGGCGAATCGACGCGTGAATGCTGTATTTTCAGCGCAACTGTACTGGTCGCTGTATGCAGGCGACGCTGGAGTATGCCGTGACGCTCTACCTCAACCTCGCCGAGCTGCTCGGCGCCCGTATCGAACAAGGCCTGTATCGCCCCGGCCAGCGCCTGCCTTCGGTGCGCGCCCTCAGCATGGAACACGGCGTCAGCCTGAGCACCGTGCAGCAGGCCTACCGCATGCTCGAAGACAGCGGCATGGTCTCGCCGCGGCCCAAGTCGGGCTACTTTGTCAGCGAACACCGCCACCTCCCTGCCCTGCCCGCCGTCAGCCGCCCGGCCCAGCGCCCTGTGGATATTTCCCAGTGGGAACAGGTGCTGGAACTGGTCCGCAGCACCCCGCGCCAGGACGTGATGCAACTGGGCCGCGGCATGCCCGACGTCAACAGCCCGACCCTCAAGCCGCTGTTGCGCAGCCTCGCCCAACTGAGCCGGCGCCAGGACATGCCTGGCCTGTATTACGACAACATCCATGGCAACCTGGCCCTGCGCGAGCAGATCGCCCGCTTGATGCTGGACTCCGGCTGCCGCCTGGGCCCGGCCGACCTGGTGGTGACCACCGGCTGCCATGAGGCGCTGTCCTGCAGCATTCGCGCGGTGTGCGAGCCGGGCGATATCGTCGCGGTCGACTCGCCCAGCTTCCATGGCGCCATGCAAACCCTCAAGGGCCTGGGCATGAAGGCACTGGAGATCCCCACCGACCCGGTCACCGGCATCAGCCTCGAAGCGCTGGAGCTGGCCCTGGAGCAGTGGCCGATCAAGCTCATCCAGATCACCCCGAGCTGCAACAACCCGCTCGGCTACATCATGCCCGAGGCGCGCAAGAAGGCGTTGCTGAGCCTGGCCCAGCGCTACGACGTGGCCATTCTGGAAGACGATGTGTACGGCGACCTGGCCTACACCTACCCGCGCCCGCGCACCCTCAAGTCGTTCGACGACGACGGCCGCGTGTTGCTGTGCAGCTCGTTCTCCAAGACCTTGGCCCCCGGCCTGCGCATCGGCTGGGTCGCGCCGGGGCGTTACTTGGAGCGGGTGCTGCACATGAAGTACATCAGCACCGGCAGCACCGCCAGCCAGCCGCAACTGGCCATTGCCGACTTCATCAAGGCCGGCCATTACCAGCCCCACGTGCGCCGCATGCGCAGCCAATACCAACGCAGCCGCGACGTGATGAGCGACTGGGTCACCCGTTACTTCCCACCGGGCACCCGGGTCAGCCGACCCCAGGGGGGCTTCATGCTGTGGGTCGAACTGCCCGAACATTTCGACACGCTGCGGCTGAACCGCGCTTTACTGGAGCAAGGGGTGCAGGTTGCCGTGGGCAGCATTTTCTCGGCCTCGGGCAAGTTCCGTCACTGCCTGCGCATGAATTTCGCCGCCCAACCTACGCCGGCAATCGAGGCCGCCGTGCGCAACGTGGGTGAAACCGCCCTTCGTCTACTGGATCAGGACGACGCCTGCGCGTAACTTTGCGCCGCCCTCCACGGTCCAACCCCTTAAGCCTTTGCTGTACAGGACGCGCTTACCTTGAGATTGCAGCAAGCTCTGCCGCTTCTGCTGACGCTACTGCTCGGCCTTGCAGGCTGTGCCAGCGTCGGCGCCCCTCGCGAAGTCAGCCAGGCGCTGCCGGCCAACGATTCCGCCTTCGGCCGCTCGGTGCTGCGCCAGGCGGCACCTTATGAGGGGCGCTCGGGCTTTCGCCTGTTGCCCAACAGCAACGAGGCGTTTCGCGCGCGCGCCGAGCTGATCCGCAACGCCCAGGCCAGCATCGACCTGCAGTACTACATCGTCCACGACGGCCTCAGCACCCGCGCGCTGGTGCATGAGCTGCTGCGTGCCGCCGACCGTGGCGTGCGCGTGCGCATCCTGCTGGACGACACCACCAGCGATGGCCTGGACACCATCATGGGCACCCTCGATGCCCACCCGAACATCCAGATCCGCGTCTTCAACCCGCTGCACCTGGGGCGCAGCACCGGCGCCACGCGGGCCGTAGGCCGCCTGTTCAACCTGTCGCGCCAGCACCGGCGCATGCACAACAAGCTGTTCCTGGTGGACAACAGCATGGCCATCGTCGGCGGGCGCAACCTGGGTGACGAGTACTTCGATGCCGAGCCCAACCTCAACTTCACCGACATCGACTTGCTGGGCGTAGGCCCGGTGGCCGAACAACTTGGCCACAGTTTCGACCAGTACTGGAACAGCGCCCTGAGCCGACCGATCGGCGATTTTCTCTGGCGCCTGCCGGATGCCGACGACCTGCGCGCCAGCCGGCACCGCCTGGAAGTTTCCTTGGCCGAGGCGCGGACGCGGCGCAAGGCCTTGTATGACCGGTTGATGGCGTACCAGTCACAGCCGCGCCTGGATATCTGGCGCAACGAGCTGATCTGGGCCCACAGCCAAGCGCTGTGGGATGCGCCGAGCAAGGTGCTAGCCGATGATGAGCCCGACCCGCACCTGCTGCTGAGCCAGCAGTTGGCGCCGGACCTGGCCAACGTGCACAAAGAGCTGATCCTGGTATCGGCGTACTTCGTGCCGGGCGAGCCGGGGTTGCTGTACCTGACCGGCCGTGCCGATGCCGGGGCGTCGGTCAGGCTGCTGACCAATTCGCTGGAAGCCACCGATGTGCCAGCGGTGCATGGCGGCTATGCGCCCTACCGCCGTGCGCTGCTCGAACATGGTGTGCAACTGTTCGAGCTGCGCCGCCAGCCGGGCGACCCGAGCGCCGGGCGCCTGAGCTTCCGTGGCAGCTCCGATTCGAGCCTGCACAGCAAGGCGATCGTCTTCGACCGGCGCAAGACGTTCATCGGCTCGTTCAATTTCGACCCGCGTTCGGTGCTGTGGAATACCGAGGTGGGGGTGCTGGTGGACAGCCCGGAGTTGGCCGAATACACCCGCGAGCTAGCCGTGCAGGGCATGGCGCCCGCGCTGAGTTATCAGGTGAGGCTGGCCAATGACAAGCTGGTCTGGGTGACCGAGGACAATGGCCAGCTGCACACGCTGACAGCAGAGCCCGGCGGGCTCTGGCGGCGCTTCAATGCCTGGATCAGCAAGGCGGTTGGCCTGGAGAAGATGCTGTAGTTCCGATGGCGGGGGGCGCTTTGCGCCCCATTCGCAGCACAAGGCTGCTCCTACAGAGCACCGCGTATTCCTGTAGGAGCAGCCTTGTGCTGCGAAAGGGCCGCAAAGCTTCCAAAGAACATCAGGCAGGCGCAGGTTCGAAGGCACCGCGCCGACGGGTCAACACCACCAGCCCTGCGGCCCCAATAGCCATCAACAACGGCAACGCATGCCCGCTGATCCACTGGCTACCCGCCCCGGCCAACAGCGGCCCGAGCAGGCAACCGATGCCCCACAGCTGCGCCACATGGGCATTGGCACGTACCAGCGCATCATCCCGATAACGCTCGCCGATCAGCACCAGCGACAGGGTGAACAACCCCCCGGCACTGGCCCCGAACAGCACCCACAGCGGCCAGATCAGCGGCGTGTGCAGCAGCAACGGAATCGCCAGGCTGGAGCACATCAAGGTCACCGCACAACCGGTGAACAGGGTGCGCCGCGACATGTGGTCAGCCAGCGCGCCGATCGGCAACTGCAGCACTGCATCGCCTACCACCACCGTGCTCACCATGAACAAGGCAACCTCGGTGGTGAACCCTTGCTGCAGGCTGTAGACCGGCAACAGGGTCAGAATCATCGCCTCGAACGAGGCAAACAGGGCGATTGCCCAGGCGATCACCGGCAGGCGGCGGCAGAAAGCGACCAGGTCGCGGAAGGTGACGCTGTAGGCTTCAGTGGTCGGCGCCCCGCCGCGGCCCAACAGCACCAGCGGTGCCAGCAACAGCAAGCCGGTCGCGGCCCAGAACCCAAAGTCGTCGTCCGAACCGAGAAAGCCCAGCACCAGCGGCCCGGCCAGTTGGCTCAAGGCATAGCTGCTGCCATACAGCGCCACCAGGCGGCCACGCCATTGCTCGACCACCAATTGGTTGATCCAGCTTTCGCCGAGGATGAACACCACAGTCAGGGACATACCGATCAGCAGGCGCAGGGCCAGCCACAGCGGGTAGCTTGGAAGCACCGCAACCAGGCCGATCGACAGCGCGCCGCCCCAGAGGCACAGGCGCATGGCCGCAGGCACGCCGACCCAACCGGCCAGGCGGCTGGCCAGGCTGGCACCCAGCAGTACGCCCAAGGCGGGCATCGCTGCCATTACGCCGATGGCGAAACTGCCGTAGCCCCAGGCCTCCAGGCGCAGGGAGACCAGCGGCATGCTCACGCCAAGCGCAAGGCCGACGCTGAGTACGGATGCCAGTACGGCGAAGTAGGTGCCCCAGCGCATGTGCTCCCCCTGTTGGATTTTCTTGGGCCCATTCGCGGGACAAGCCCGCTCCCACAGGTACTCCGCGATTGTGAAATCAGCGGTGAACCTGTGGGAGCGGGCTTGCCCCGCGAATGGGCCGCATCGCGGCCCCAGCGATTTACAGCTTGATCCAGGTCGCTTTCAGCTCGGTGTACTTCTCCAGCGCATGCAGCGACTTGTCACGGCCGTTGCCCGACTGCTTGAAGCCACCGAACGGCGCGGTCATGTCGCCGCCGTCGTACTGGTTGACCCAGACGCTGCCAGCGCGCACGGCACGGGCGGTCTTGTGGGCCTTGGAAATGTCCGAAGTCCAGATGCCAGCCGCCAGGCCGTACGGCGTGTCGTTGGCAATGGCGATGGCTTCTTCGGCCGTGTCGAAGGTGATCACCGACAACACGGGGCCAAAGATTTCTTCCTGGGCGATCTTCATGGCATTGGTCACGCCGTCGAAGATGGTCGGCTCGACATAAGTGCCGCCGGTTTCTTCGAGGATGCGCTTGCCACCGGCCAGCAGTTTGGCGCCATCCTTGTGGCCAGCGTCGATGTACGACAGCACGGTGTTCATCTGCTGGGTATCGACCAGCGCGCCAACGGTGGTCTGCGGGTCCAGTGGGTTGCCCGGTTTCCAGCCTTTGAGGGCCTCGACCACCAGGGGCAGGAACGTGTCCTTGATCGAGCGCTCGACCAGCAGGCGCGAACCCGCGGTGCAGACTTCGCCCTGGTTGAAAGCGATGGCGCTGGCAGCGGCTTCGGCAGCGGCTTGCAGGTCCGGTGCGTCAGCGAAGACGATGTTTGGGCTCTTGCCACCGGCTTCCAGCCAGATGCGCTTCATGTTCGATTCGCCAGCGTAGATCATCAGCTGCTTGGCGATTTTGGTCGAACCGGTGAACACCAGGGTGTCGACGTCCATGTGCAGGGCCAGGGCCTTGCCGACAGTGTGGCCGTAGCCTGGCAACACGTTCAGCACACCGGCCGGGATGCCGGCTTCGATGGCCAGCTGGGCGATGCGGATGGCGGTCAGTGGCGATTTTTCGGACGGCTTGAGCACCACCGAGTTACCGGTGGCCAGGGCCGGGCCGAGTTTCCAGCAGGCCATCAGCAGCGGGAAGTTCCACGGCACGATGGCGCCTACGACGCCCACCGGCTCACGGGTTACCAGGCCGAGTTGGTCATGCGGCGTCGGTGCGACTTCGTCGTAGACCTTGTCGATGGCTTCAGCATTCCAGTGCAGGGCTTGTGCCGCGCCTGGGACGTCGATGGTCGAGGAGTCGCCGATCGGCTTGCCCATGTCCAGGGTTTCGAGCAGTGCCAGCTCTTCGACGTTCTTGCGCAGCAAGTCAGCGAAGCGGATCAGCTTGGCCTTGCGCTTGGCCGGGGCCAGGCGCGACCAGACGCCGGAATCGAAGGTGGCGCGGGCGTTCTCGACGGCACGGTTGGCGTCAGCCAGGTCGCAGCTGGCGACCTTGGCCAGGAAGCGTCCGTCGACCGGGCTCAGGCACTCGAAGGTCTCACCGGATGCGGCGTCGGTGTATTCGCCGTTGATGAAGGCACGGCCTTCGATCTTCAGTTGCTGGGCACGTTGTTCCCAGTCCGCACGAGTCAGGGTGGTCATACGAAACTCCTCCTCTTGTTTAGGTGCAACGCCGCACTGAGGACTCACTGGCGTTGTCAGAATTCTGGCCGGGCGACGCGCGCGCACGGGCAAACGACACCCTAAACCAGCCTGTGTAAACTATCAATATATTTGACACGAAAGGCCTAAAAGCCTACTGATGTGCATTTTATTAAACAACAACAGGAGCCGCACCATGAGCATCGCCAGCATCATCGACTTCGCCCAGGTTCTGACCGAGGCTGAACGCTACCGCCCGGCGGCAGAGAAAATCCTCAAGGGCGAGCCCGACCAGGCCGTCTATAACCACTACTCCAGCCCGTGCGGCCAGTTTGCGGCGGGTGTCTGGGAAGGTGAAGTCGGGCAGTGGACCGTGAACTATACCGAGCACGAATATTGCGAGATCGTGCAGGGCGTTTCGGTGCTGCGCGACCAGGATGGCGGCGCCAAGACCCTGCGCGCCGGTGATCGGTTCGTCATCCCGGCCGGCTTCAAAGGCACCTGGGAGGTGCTGGAGCCTTGCCGCAAGATCTACGTGATGTTCGAGCAGAAGTAAGGGTCTGGGGCCCCTTCGCAGGCAAAAAAAAACCCGCGTCCTTTCGGATGCGGGTTTTTTTTAAGGTTGCCGATCAATTACTTGATCTTGGCTTCCTTGTACACCACGTGCTTGCGAACAACCGGATCATATTTCTTGATCTCGATTTTGTCCGGAGTGGTGCGCTTGTTCTTGTCGGTGGTGTAGAAGTGGCCGGTACCGGCACTCGAAACCAGACGGATCAATTCACGCATGATGTTCTCCCTTAAACCTTGGCGCCAGCTTTACGGATGTCAACCAGAACGGCGTCGATGCCGCGCTTGTCGATGATACGCATGCCCTTGGCGGAAACGCGCAGACGCACGAAACGCTTCTCGGATTCAACCCAGAAACGGTGGTGCTGCAGGTTCGGCAGGAAACGACGACGGGTTTTGTTGTTTGCGTGGGAAATGTTGTTCCCGGTTACTGGACCCTTACCAGTAACTTGACAGACTCTCGACATGACTCAGCCCTCTAAAACCACATGCCCAACCCGGCATGGGTTGGCCGCTTAATCTCTCAGTCTTTGGCGCCAGGCGCCGTGATTCTGGAGGTCTTATCGACCGGATCCGCTGATGCGACAGGCCGAGCCCCTAGAAAAGAGCGCTGCTTTATACCAGAAAGACTGCATTGCAACAACAGATGATGAGCATCTAGCTGAGGCAAATCGTGCGCGAGCAGCATAGCGACTAGCGCGGCGCACTGTCGACCACTCGTCGCCAGCCGACAGAAAAAGAGGGTGGTCATTTGCTGATGCGCGCACTAGGGTAGGACGTTTCCAGACTGCACTGGCAGATGGGCCACTGACAGCCAAGGAGTCACGATGCGTGCCGCCGCCTTTTCCTTATTGTTTACCTCCCTGTTTGCAGCCGGCATCGCCCAGGCAGCCCCGCTGAGTGTCTGCAGCGAAGCCAGCCCCGAAGGCTTCGACGTGGTCCAGTACAACTCGCTGACCACCACCAATGCCTCGGCCGACGTGCTGATGAACCGGTTGGTGGAGTTCGACGCCGGCCAAGGCAAGGTTGTCCCCAGCCTGGCGGCGAGCTGGACGGTGTCAGCAGACGGCCTGATCTACGACTTCAAGCTGCGCGATGACGTGAAGTTTCACACCACCGCCTACTTCAAACCGACCCGCGAGCTGAACGCCGACGACGTGCTGTTCAGCTTCCAGCGCATGCTCTACCCGGCCCACGCCTGGCACAAGACTGCGCCGGGCGGTTACCCGCATGCGCAATCGCTGCAACTGGGCAGCCTGATCAAGTCGATCGATGCCCCTGAGCCCCACACTGTGCGCTTCACCCTGACCCACCCGGATGCCACGTTCCTGGCCACCTTGAGCATGGGCTTTGCCTCGATCTATTCCGCCGAGTATGCCGACAAACTGCTCAAGGCGGGCACGCCGGACAAGCTCAACAGCCAGCCGATCGGCACCGGGCCGTTCGTCTTCCAGCGTTTCCAGAAGGACGCCGTGGTGCGCTACCGCGCCAACCCCGACTACTTCGCCGGCAAGCCTGCGGTCGACCCGCTGATCTTCGCCATCACCACCGATGCCAACGTGCGCCTGCAAAAACTCAAGCGCAACGAGTGCCAGGTGGCCCTCTCGCCCAAGCCGCTGGACATCGCTGAAGCCGGCAAGGATGGCAACCTCACGGTAGCCAGCACGCCGGCCTTCATGACCGCCTTCGTCGCCATCAACAGCGAACACCCTCCCCTGGACAAGCCAGAGGTGCGCCAGGCCATCAACCTGGCCTTCGACAAACAGGCTTACCTCAAGGCGGTGTTCGAAGGCACCGCGACGGCCGCCAACGGCCCCTACCCGCCCAACACCTGGAGCTACGCCAAGGACCTGCCCGGCTACCCCTTGGACCTGAAAAAGGCCAAGGCCTTGCTGACCAAGGCTGGCCTGCCTGACGGCTTCAGCACCACAATCTGGACCCGCCCTTCGGGCAGCCTGCTCAACCCCAACCCCAGCCTTGGCGCGCAGATGCTGCAGGCCGACCTGGGCAAGATCGGCATCAAGGCTGAAATCCGCGTGATCGAGTGGGGCGAGCTGATCCGCCGCGCCAAGGCCGGCGAGCATGACTTGCTGTTCATGGGCTGGGCGGGTGACAACGGCGACCCGGATAACTTCCTCAGCCCGCAGTTTTCCTGTGCGGCGGTGAAGTCGGGGACCAACTTTGCACGGTTCTGCGACAGCCGCCTCGACCAGCTGATCAACGCGGGGCGCACCACCAATGACCAGAGCGTACGCAGCCGGCTGTACCAGCAGGCACAGACGCTGATCCAGCAGCAGGCGCTGTGGGTGCCGCTGGCGCATCCGACCGCGGCTACCCTGCTGCGCCAGGGCGTCGAGGGGTACCAGGTGAGCCCGTTTGGGCGGTTGGATTTCAGCAAGGTTTCGGTGACCAAGTAAGCCTGTGCCGGCCTCTTCGCGGGCAAGCCCGCGCCCACAAGGACCTCACAGCCTTTGAATGCTGTGCGGTACCTGTGGGAGCGGGCTTGCCCCGCGAAGAGGCCGGCACAAGTACACCGCTAAGCAACGATCCACCCCTCCTCCACCATCGACAACGGCTCGCCATCGCCCACGATGATGTGGTCCAGCACCCGCACATCGATCAGCCCTAACGCGCGCTTTAGCGCCAACGTCATGTGCACATCATCCTGGCTGGGCTCGCTGTTGCCCGACGGGTGGTTATGGCACAGGATCAACGCCGCTGCGTTGTGCAGCAACGCTCGGCGCACCACTTCCCGCGGGTAGATACTGGCCCGGTCGATCGTCCCCCTGAACAGGATCTCGAACGCCAGCGGCCGGTGCTTGGTATCCAGAAACAGGCAGCCAAACACTTCACTGGCCTCATGGCGCAGCATGGCCTTGAGGTAGCGCCGCACCGCCTCCGGGCTCTCCAGAGCCGGCGTGCGCTCGATCGTCTCATCCAGGTAGCGCCGGCCAATCTCCAGAAGTGCCTGCAACTGGGCGTACTTCACGGGCCCAAGACCTGGCTCGCGCAAAATGGCTTGGCGATCAGCCTCCAGAAATGGCCTCAGGCCCCCAAAGCGAACCAGTAACCCCCGCGCCAGCTCCAGCACGTTACGCCCGGCAACGCCCGAGCCCAGCAGCACCGCTACCAGCTCGGCGTCCGACAGCACCGCAGCCCCCCGCAACAACAACTTCTCCCGCGGCCGTTCTTCAGCCGGCCATTCCCTGATACTCATCCCCACTCCTTGGTCCTGCTGCGGCACGTTTGGGCCCTGTGTTAATCTATTTCGCCTCGTACATGCGACGTTCTGCCGCAGGCAGTTCTTGTCGCCGCCCGCTTTCACTGGAAAAAGGCAAAAGCCTATGCAGCGGCTGTATCACAAGCGCATCGTCCTCGGCGTCGGTGGCGGCATTGCCGCCTACAAAAGCGCCGAACTGATCCGCCGACTCCTGGAGCACGGCGCGCAGGTGCGCGTCGTCATGACCCGTGGCGGTGCAGAGTTCATCACCCCGCTGACCCTACAGGCGCTGTCCGGCCACCCGGTGCACATGGACCTGCTCGACCCCGCCGCCGAAGCGGCCATGGGCCATATCGAGCTGGCCAAGTGGGCCGACCTGGTCCTCATCGCCCCCGCCACGGCCGACCTCATGGCGCGCATGGCCCAAGGCATGGCCGACGACCTGCTGACCACCCTGATCCTGGCCACCGACGCCACCGTTGCCGTCGCCCCGGCCATGAACCAGGCGATGTGGCGTGACCCGGCCACCCAGGCCAACCTCGACCTGCTCAAAAGCCGCGGCATCCAGGTGTTCGGCCCAGCTTCCGGCAGCCAAGCCTGTGGCGACGTAGGCCTTGGCCGTATGCTCGAAGCCACCGACCTGGCCTGGTGCGCCGCCGAAAGCTTCAAGCGCCAGACGCTGACCGGCAAACACGTGCTGATCACTGCCGGCCCAACCCAGGAAAACATCGACCCGGTCCGCTACATCACCAATCATAGCTCCGGGAAGATGGGCTTCGCCCTGGCCGAAGCGGCTGCCGAAGCCGGTGCTCGGGTGACCCTCGTCACCGGCCCGGTGCACCTGCCGACCCCCGACCGGGTCAACCGCATCGACGTGGTCAGCGCGCGGGACATGCTCGCGGCCTGTGAAGCGGCCATGCCCTGCGACCTGTTCATTGCCTCGGCAGCGGTCGCGGACTACCGCCCAGAGGTAGTTGCCACGCAAAAACTCAAGAAAGATCCTACGACCGGCGACGGCATGCTGCTGCAGATGGTGCGTAATCCCGATATCCTTGCGACCATCGCTGGCCGTGGCGACCGCCCGTTCAGCGTCGGCTTCGCCGCCGAAACCGAACACCTGCTCGATTACGCCACACGCAAGCTCAAGGACAAGAACCTCGACCTGATCGTCGCCAATGATGTGGCCAACCCCAGCATCGGCTTCAACAGCGAAGAGAATGCCTTGACCGTGATCGACCGCCAGCAGCACCAGACCCTCTTTGCGCAGACCAGCAAGGGCAAGATCGCCCGGCAGTTGGTCGCCTTCATCGCCGAACGGCTCAACCAGGTTCAATAAGTTACATGCACGCTCTTCAAGCCAAGATCCTCGACCCACGCCTGGGCACCGAATTCCCCCTGCCGCAGTACGCCACCCCAGGCTCTGCCGGCCTGGACCTGCGCGCCCTGCTCAAGGAGGACACCGTCCTCGAGCCCGGCCAGACCTTGCTGATCCCCACCGGCCTGTCGATCTACATCGGCGACCCGGGCCTGGCAGCCATGATCCTGCCGCGCTCGGGCCTGGGCCATAAGCACGGCATCGTGTTGGGCAACCTGGTCGGCCTGATCGACTCGGACTACCAGGGCGAGCTGATGGTGTCGTGCTGGAACCGCGGCGACACCCCGTTCACCATCGCCATTGGCGAGCGTATCGCCCAGTTGGTGCTGGTGCCGGTGGTGCAGGCGCATTTCGACATCGTCGAAGCCTTCGACGAAAGCCAGCGTGGCACTGGCGGCTTCGGCCACTCCGGCAGCCACTGAGCCGACAGCTGACCGTTCAGGCCAAGGATGGCGAACTCTCTGGCGAAACCACCGTCCAAGCGTTCAGTTTGCGCCTGCCCAGACAGCCTTTGACTAATGGAGCTTCCAGAGATGAACGAAATGGCCCACCTGGTCCCCGCACTGCCGGACAGCATTTTCCGCGCTTATGACATTCGCGGCGTGGTCGGCAAGACCCTCCATGCCGAAACCGCCTACTGGATCGGCCGCGCCATCGGCGCGCAGACCCTCGCCCAAGGCGAGCCCAAGATTTCCGTTGGCCGCGATGGCCGCTTGTCCGGCCCAATGCTGGTGGAACAGCTGATCAAAGGCCTGGCCGACGCTGGCTGCCAGGTCAGCGATGTCGGCCTGGTGCCGACCCCCGCGCTGTACTACGCCGCCAATGTGCTGGCCGGCACATCGGGCGTGATGCTCACCGGCAGCCACAACCCGTCGGACTACAACGGCTTCAAGATTGTCATCGCAGGCGACACCCTGGCCAACGAACAGATCCAGGCCCTGCAGACCCGCCTGAAAACCAACGACCTGAGCCGTGGCGAAGGCAGCGTGGAAAAGGTCGAAATCCTCGAGCGCTATTACCAGCAAATCGTCGGCGACGTGAAACTGGCGAAAAAGCTCAAGGTGGTGGTGGACTGCGGCAACGGCGCTGCCGGCGTCATCGCCCCGCAGCTGATCGAAGCCCTGGGCTGCGACGTTATCCCGCTGTTCTGCGAGGTGGACGGTAATTTCCCTAACCACCACCCAGACCCAGGCAAGCCGGAAAACCTTGCGGACCTGATCGCCAAGGTCAAGGAAACCGGGGCCGACATCGGCCTGGCGTTCGACGGTGACGGCGACCGCGTAGGCGTGGTGACCAACACCGGCACCATCGTCTACCCCGACCGCCTGCTGATGCTGTTTGCCCAGGACGTGCTGTCGCGCAACCCGGGCGCCGAGATCATCTTCGACGTCAAATGCACCCGTCGCCTGACCCCGCTGATCGAACAGCATGGCGGCCGCGCGCTGATGTGGAAGACCGGCCACTCGCTGATCAAGAAGAAGATGAAGCAGACCGGTTCGTTGCTGGCCGGCGAGATGAGCGGGCACATCTTCATCAAGGAACGCTGGTACGGTTTCGACGATGGCATCTACAGTGCCGCACGCCTGCTGGAGATCCTCAGCAAGGCCGGGCAAGACGCCGAAAGCCTGTTCGCAGCGTTCCCGAACGATATTTCCACGCCGGAAATCAATATTGATGTGACCGACGAGGGTAAATTCAGCATCATTGATGCACTGCAACGCGACGCCGACTGGGGCGCGGCCAACCTGACCACCATCGACGGTGTGCGGGTCGACTACGCCCACGGCTGGGGCCTGGTACGCGCCTCCAACACCACGCCGGTGCTGGTGCTGCGCTTCGAGGCCGACAACGACGCCGAATTGCAACGTATCAAGGATGTTTTCCGCGCCCAGTTGCTGCGGGTTGCCCCTGAGCTGCAACTGCCGTTCTGACCGACTATCTGTTCCTTACAGGAGCCCTGCATGACCCTCGATCGCGATGCCGCTTCCCATGTAGCCGAAGTTTTGTCCGAAGCACTGCCTTACATCCGCCGCTTTGTCGGCAAGACACTGGTGATCAAGTACGGCGGCAACGCGATGGAGAGCGAGGAGCTCAAAACCGGCTTCGCCCGTGACATCGTGCTGATGAAGGCTGTGGGCATCAACCCGGTGGTGGTCCACGGTGGTGGCCCACAGATCGGTGACCTGCTCAAGCGCCTGTCGATCGAAAGCCACTTCATCGACGGCATGCGCGTGACCGACTCGGCCACCATGGACGTGGTCGAGATGGTGTTGGGCGGCCAGGTCAACAAGGACATCGTCAACCTGATCAACCGCCACGGCGGCAGCGCCATCGGCCTGACCGGCAAGGACGCGGAGCTGATCCGCGCCAAGAAGCTGACCGTCAGCCGCCAGACGCCAGAGATGACCACCCCGGAAATCATCGACATCGGCCATGTCGGCGAAGTCGTGAGCGTGAACACCGACCTGCTGAACATGCTGGTCAAGGGTGACTTCATCCCGGTGATCGCGCCGATCGGCGTGGGCGCCAACGGTGAGTCGTACAACATCAACGCCGACCTGGTGGCGGGCAAGGTTGCCGAGGCACTGAAAGCCGAGAAGCTGATGCTGCTGACCAACATCGCCGGCCTGATGGACAAGCAGGGCCAGGTGCTGACCGGCCTGACCACTGAGCAAGTCAACGAACTGATCGCCGACGGCACCATCTACGGCGGCATGCTGCCGAAGATCAAGTGCGCACTGGATGCGGTGCAGGGCGGCGTGAACAGCTCGCACATCATCGACGGCCGCGTGCCGAACGCGGTACTGCTGGAGATCTTCACCGACAGCGGCGTGGGTACCCTGATCACCAACCGCAAGCCGCGCTGAGTGATTGCTTAGTCTGCCCCGCGAAGAGGCCGGAACAGGCAGAAACAAAAAAGGCGACCCGCAAAGGTCGCCTTTTTTATTACCGAGCCGGAATCAGATCCCGTACTGCGCCCGATACGCCTCAACAGCAGGCAGATGCTGCTTGAGCTGCGGATCATCGGCCAGGAACTCCAGCACCTGGGTCAGCGAAACGATGCTGACCACCGGAATACCGAAGTCACGCTCCACTTCCTGGATCGCCGACAGCTCGCCATTGCCGCGCTCTTCGCGGTTAAGCGCGATCAGCACGCCAGCGGCCTTGGCCTGCTGGGCATTGATGATCTGCATGACTTCACGGATGGCCGTGCCGGCCGTGATCACGTCGTCGATGATCAGTACGTCACCCGCCAAAGGCGCGCCAACCAGGCTCCCGCCTTCGCCGTGATCCTTGGCTTCTTTGCGGTTGAAGCACCATGGCACGTCGAGCTGATGCTGATCGGCCAGGGCCACGGCGGTGGTCGCCGCCAGGGGGATACCCTTGTAGGCTGGGCCAAACAGCACGTCGAACGGGATCTTGCTGTCGACGATGGCCGCCGCGTAGCAACGGCCCAACTGCGCCAGTGCAGAACCTGTGTTGAACAGGCCGGCATTGAAGAAGTACGGGCTGGTACGCCCCGATTTCAGGGTGAATTCGCCGAAGCGCAGAACGCCGCGGTCGATGGCAAAACGAATGAAGTCGCGCTGATACGGCTGCATGGAAAGTCCCGGACACCACGGATTTAGCTAAATGAGTTGAGCTCGGGTATCATACACGCACGAGATTTTTGGGGCCATTTATGCGGATCATCAGTGTGAACGTAAATGGCATTCAGGCTGCGGCCGAGCGTGGTTTGCTCAGCTGGCTGCAAGCCCAGAATGCCGACGTCATCTGCCTTCAGGATACCCGCGCCTCGGCCTTTGAACTCGACGACCCAGCTTTCCAGCTCGATGGCTATTTCCTTTATGCCTGCGACGCGGAGGTGCCCGCCCAAGGTGGCGTAGCCCTTTACTCGCGCATGCAGCCCAAGGCAGTCATCACCGGCCTGGGCTTCGAGACAGCCGACCGTTACGGGCGTTACCTGCAAGCAGATTTCGACAAAGTCAGTATTGCCAGCCTGCTGCTGCCTTCGGGCATGAACGGCGACGAAGACTTGAACCAGAAATTCAAGTTGATGGACGACTTCGCCAAGTACCTGGACAAACAGCGGCGCAAGCGTCGCGAGTACATCTATTGCGGCTCGTTCTACGTAGCGCAGCAGAAGCTCGACATCAAAAACTGGCGCGACAGCCAGCAATCGCCTGGCTTCCTGGCGCCGGAGCGTGCCTGGATGGACGCGATCACGGGCGAGATGGGCTACGTGGATGCCCTGCGTGAAGTCAGCCGTGAAGGCGACCAGTACAGCTGGTGGCCGGACAACGAACAGGCCGAGATGCTCAACCTGGGCTACCGGTTCGACTACCAGATCCTCACCCCAGGCCTTCGCCGCTTCGTGCGTAACGCCCGCCTGCCGCGTCAGCCGCGCTTCTCGCAGCATGCGCCGCTGATTGTGGACTATGACTGGACGTTGACCATCTAGAAAACCATTGGGGCCGCTTCGCGCCCCATCGCCGGCAAGCCAGCTCCCACGGGCATAGCGCATGACTTGAAGTTTGCGCAGTCGCGGTGGGAGCCGGCTTGCCGGCGATGGGCCGCGAAGCGGCCCCAATTGCTATGAATCAGTCGGCCAGGGCGGCCTGCTGCAGTTCGAAGATCTCGTTCATGCCCTTCTGCGCCACGGCGAGCATGGCGTTCAGGTCTTCAGGCTGGAACGGCGCGCCCTCGGCGGTGCCCTGTACCTCGATGAAACCACCGGTGCTGGTCATGACCACGTTCAGGTCGGTCTCGGCGGCGGAGTCTTCCAGGTAGTCCAGGTCGAGCACGGCCTCGCCTTGGTACATGCCCACGGAAACCGCGGCGATCATGTGCTTGAGCGGGTTGCCAGCCTTGAGGCCGCCACGCTTCTTGATCACGGCCAAGGCATCGCACAGGGCGACCATGGCACCGGTGATCGACGCGGTGCGGGTGCCACCGTCGGCCTGAATCACATCGCAGTCGATGTACAGGGTGATGTCACCGAGCTTGCTCATGTCCAGCGCGGCGCGCAGCGAGCGGCCGATCAGGCGCTGGATTTCCAGGGTGCGGCCGCCTTGCTTGCCACGGCTGGCTTCGCGCTGATTACGCTCGCCGGTGGAGCGCGGCAGCATGCCGTATTCGGCTGTCAGCCAGCCTTGGCCCTGGCCTTTGAGGAAGCGGGGCACACCATTCTCCACGCTGACCGTGCAGATGACCTTGGTGTCACCGAACTCAACCAGTACCGACCCTTCGGCGTGCTTGGTGTAGTTGCGGGTGATGCGGATCGAGCGGAGCTGATCGGCGGCGCGACCACTTGGACGTTTCATCTGGGATACCTGTACTGGGACTTGAATCTGCCGAGCATTATAGAGCTCGCAGCTGCGGGAGGACACGCCTATTGTCGCGCCCCTGACAGCCTGTCGCCTTTTCCCACTGCGCATTTCGCCCTCTGTAACATGGCTGGATTGGGCGCCGAGGCCCCACTGCGCTACAATCCTGCGCCTTGCAGCCGAGAGGCTTCCCTGTTCATTCATCTACGCGAGGTACTCCCCATGGTGCACAGCATGACCGCTTTTGCTCGTGTCGAGCGCGCCGGCAGCCAAGGCACCCTGGTCTGGGAGCTGCGCTCGGTCAACCACCGCTACCTGGAGCCGCACCTGCGCCTGCCCGAGGCCCTGCGCGACCTCGAAGGCGCGGTACGCGAAGGCCTGCGCCAGGGGCTGTCGCGCGGCAAGGTGGAATGCACCTTGCGCCTCAACGAAGACAGCACCGGCAAGCCACTGAAAGTGGACCGTGAGCGCGCCGCACAGCTGGTCGCCGCCGCCGAAGAGGTGGCTGGCCTGATCAAGCAGCCGGCCCCGCTGAACCCCCTGGAAGTGCTGTCGTGGCCGGGCGTGCTGGTCGCCGACGCCAGCGACCCGCAAGCGCTGAACGCCGAGGCCGTGGCGCTGTTCGACGACGCGCTGGCCGAGCTCAAGGCCGGGCGCCTGCGTGAAGGCCAGGAGCTGGCCCGGCTGATCAACGAACGCCTGGACAACATGACCACCGAGGTCACCACACTGCGCGCCCTGGTGCCGCAGATGCTGGCGGCCCAGCGGCAGAAAATTCTCGACCGCTTCGGCGACATGCAGGCTGAGCTCGACCCGCAACGCCTGGAGCAGGAGATGGTGCTGCTGGCGCAAAAGAGCGACGTCGCCGAAGAGCTCGACCGCCTCGCCACCCACGTCACCGAAGTGCGTCGCGTGCTCAAGTCGGGCGGCGCGGCCGGCCGGCGCCTGGACTTCCTGATGCAGGAACTCAACCGCGAAGCCAATACCCTCGGTTCCAAGGCATTCGACCCGCGTAGCACGCAAGCGGCGGTCAACCTGAAGGTATTGATCGAACAGATGCGTGAACAAGTACAGAACATCGAGTAAGGCCACCCCGACCATGAATCACAGCAGCGGCACCCTCTACATCGTTTCGGCCCCTTCGGGTGCCGGCAAGACCAGCCTGGTAACGGCCCTGACCCAGGACGACAAGCAAATCCGCGTCTCGGTCTCGCACACCACCCGCGCCATGCGCCCGGGTGAGCAGCACGGGGTGAACTACCACTTCGTCGTGCACGAAGAATTCAAGGCACTGATCGAGCAAGGCGACTTCCTCGAGCATGCCGAAGTGTTCGGCAACTTCTACGGCACGTCGCGCAGCGCACTGCAGCAGACCCTCGACCAGGGCTTCGACCTGATCCTGGAAATCGACTGGCAAGGTGCCCAGCAGGTGCGCAAGCTGATGCCCGAGGCACTCTCGGTGTTCATCCTGCCACCCAGCCAGGAAGCGCTGCGTCAGCGCCTGGATGGGCGTGGGCAGGACAGTGAGGAGATCATCGCCGGGCGCATGAAAGAAGCGGTCAGCGAGATGGTGCATTACGACGAGTACGATTACCTGATCATCAATGATGACTTCGGCGTCGCGCTGGAGGAGTTGAAGGCGGTGTTCCGCTCGAACCGCCTGCAGTTGAAGAAGCAACAGCAGCGCCACGGTGGACTGCTGAAAGAACTGCTCTCCTGAGAGACCGAGCGGGGCTGCTTTGCAGCCCATTCGCAGCGCAAGGCTGCTCCTACAAAGGCAAGGATGTAGGAGCAGCCTTGTGCTGCGAATGGGGCGCAAAGCGCCCCCTCTGCATTACTCCGCCAGCGGCAGGGTCGCCTGCTGACGCAGGGTCGCCCCCAGGAAGTACGCCGGCGCCCGCATCCGCGACAGCAGCATCAGCCCGATGCCGAGCACCGAAATGATCGCGGCAATCACGAACACCAGCCCCAGCCCACCCACATGCGAGCCGCTGCCGAAGTCTGGCGAAGCGCTGTCGATCGCGGTACGCGCGAAGATCACCGACAAGATGACCCCACCGACCAGCGGGCACAGGCCGCGCATGACGAAGTGGCGCACGCTGTCGAACAGGCTGTCGCGGAAGTACCAGACGCAGGCAAACGCAGTCAGCGAATAGTAGAAGCAGATCATCATCCCCAGCGCGGTGATGGTGTCGGCCAGCACGTTCTCGCTCAGGGTACGCATGGTCACGTAGAACAGGCCGGCGGCTAGGCCGGCGCAGATGGTGGCGTAGCGCGGGGTTTGCGAACGCGGGCAAACGCTGGCGAACTTAGGCGGTACCGCACCGTAGTAACCCATGGCCAAGAGGGTGCGCGCCGGTGCCACGAAGGTCGACTGCAGCGACGCTGCGGTGCTGGCCAGTACGGCGATGGACATCAGGATCGCCAGCGGCCCCATCACCGGGCCGGCCAGGTGGGCAAAGACGTTCTCCTGGATGCGCGGGTTGTTCAGGCCTAGGCCCGTTTCGCTGATACCGGCAAACTGCAGGGTGGCGATGGCGGTGAACAGGTACAGGCCGAGGATCAACATCACGGTCCAAGTGGCGGCCTTGCCCGGCACCTCTTCGCTGCCCACCGATTCTTCGCTGACGGTCAGGCAGGTGTCCCAGCCCCAGAAGATGAAGATCGACAGTGAAAGCCCCGCGGCAAAGGCCGAAAACGACTCGACACCGAACGGGTTGAACCAGGCGAAATCGAATTCCAGCGGTGGCGGCGCAGTGGTGCCACCGAAGGCGGCGAAGGCAAAGCCGATCAGCACCAGCAACTGCAGGGCCACCAGGCCGTACTGCACCGTCATGGTGGTGGCTATGCCGCGACAGCAGATCCACACCGCCAGGGCGATGAACACGCAACAGGTACTGATGTTGATCAGCAGGTTATCCGCCAAGGCCGCCAGGACATGGTTGCCGGTGATCTGCCCCAGGAACAGGTAGAAGAAGTCGACCGCCACGCCTGCCAGGTTCGACAGCACGATGGTGGTGGCGACCACCAGCCCCCAGCCCCCGATCCAGCCGATCATCGGGCCAAAGGCGCGCGCCGACCAGGTGAACGAGGTGCCGCTGTCCGGCTCTGCCGAGTTCAACTCGCGATAGCCAAGGGCGACCAGCAGCATCGGCAGGAAGCCGACGATGAATACCGCAGGCAGGTGGGCACCGACCTCTCGCACGGTTGGGCCAAGCGCGCCGGTCAGGGTATAGACCGGGGCGATGGTGGAAATGCCCAGCACCACGCTGGCCAACAAGCCCAGGCGGCCTTTGGCCAAGCCCTTGCTGCGCTGGGTGTTGCCCGCGTCGGCCGCCACATCGGGTGGGCGGCCGGCTTCTGTGTAATCGCTCATGAGTATGTGCCGTAAATTTTGGAATTGTTTTCGCGGGCCTTGCGTACAAGGCCCGCTTTCACTCATTGAAAGCTTGCAACAGGGGGGCGTCATCCGAGACTTTCGGGTGACGTCAGAATGCTTTCTGGCGCGTACCCTCCCGTGCAGCATGGGCAATACAGGCCTCGCGGAACGCCTGGAAAAGGCGCCGGGAGACCGGGTTTTCGGCAAAACGCCATTCAGGGTGCCACTGCACGCCAAGCACGAAGCCCGGCGCATCTGGCATCGACACCGCTTCGATCAGGCCATCCGGGGCCCGCGCCTCGACCCGCAGCCCAGGGGCCAGGCGGTCGATGCCCTGGCTGTGCAACGAGTTGACCTCGAATTGCGCAGCCAGGCCTAGGCGCTCGAACAACCCGCCAGGCGCGATGCCAACGGGGTGACGAGGGCCGTATTGCACCTCCAGGGGTGCGTCCTCAGGTTCGCGGTGGTCAAGGTAGCCAGGCAGCTCCTGCACACGCTGGTGCAAGGTGCCGCCAAGGGCCACATTCAATTCCTGGAACCCACGGCAAATGCAAAACACCGGCACACCGGCGGCAATCGCCGCCTGCAGCAGCGGCAGGGTCAGGCGATCGCGCGCGCGATCATGCCGGGTACCCTCCACGCTGGGGGCGCCATTGTAATGATGCGGTTCGATATTTGAAGGCGAGCCAGTAAAAAGAATGCCGTCGAGCTGGGCCAGCAGCGCGGGGGTATCACTGCCCCCGTCGCGCGCCGGCAAAATCAGCGGCAGCCCGGCAAAGCCGGCCGCCTCGACATACTTGTCGCCCACCGTGTGCGACGAGTTCTTCCCCACCTGCTGGCGGCAGGCGCTGATACCGATCAAGGGGACCGCATTTGCGCTCATGGGCTTACACCGTGTGCAGGTACCAGTTGTACTCGAGGTCGGAGATCGACACTTCAAACTCGGCCAGCTCGCTTTCCTTGCAGGCGACGAAGATATCGATGTAATCCGGGCTGATGTATTGATTGAGCACTTCGCTGTCATCCAGCGCGCGCAGGGCATCGCGCAGGTTGTTCGGCAGGCTCTGTTCCAGTTGTTCGTACGAGTTGCCTTCAATCGGCTCACCCGGCTCGACCTTGCTGGTCAGGCCGTGGTGGATACCGGCAAGAATGGCCGCGAGCATCAGGTAAGGGTTGGCGTCAGCGCCGGCCACACGATGCTCGATGCGCACGTTCTCGCTGCTGTCGGTCGGCACGCGAACCGCGACGGTGCGGTTGTCCAGGCCCCAGCTCGGCGCGTTGGGCACATAGAACTGCGCGCCGAAACGGCGGTACGAGTTGATGTTCGGGCAGAGGAAAGCCATCGACGCCGGCATGGTTTCCAGCACGCCACCGATGGCGTGGCGCAGCGCGTCGCTTTCCAGCGGGTCACTGCTGGCGAAGATGTTCTTGCCGGTTTTCTTGTCCAGCAGCGAGATGTGCACGTGCAGCCCGTTGCCCGCCTGGCCCGGGTAGGGCTTGGCCATGAAGGTGGTGTCCATCTCATGGTCGTAGGCCACGTTCTTGATCAGGCGCTTGAGCAGGATGGCGTAGTCGCAGGCCTTCAGCGGGTCGGCAACGTGGTGCAGGTTGACCTCGAACTGCGCCGGGGCGCTTTCCTTGACGATGGCATCGGCAGGCAGGCCTTGCTCCTTGGCCGCTTCGAGCATGTCTTGCAGGCAGTCGGCGTATTCGTCGAGGTCGTCGATCAGGTACACCTGGGTTGACTGCGGGCGCTTGCCCGAAATAGGCGAGCGCGGCGGTTGCGGGCGGCCGTTGAGGTTGTCCTGGTCGATCAGGTAGAACTCGAGTTCAAACGCGGCGCAGATATCCAGGCCCAGGTCGTCGAACTTGCTCACCACCTGGCGCAGCACTTCGCGCGGGTCGGCGAAGAAAGGCTGGCCTTCGATCTCGTGCATGGTCATCAGCAGCTGGGCGGTCGGGCGTTTCTGCCACGGCTCGTTGCACAGCGTGCCGGGGATCGGGTAGCAGACGCGGTCGGCATCGCCAATGTCCAGGCCCAGGCCGGTGCTTTCAACGGTCGAACCGTTGATGTCGAGGGCAAACAGTGACGCCGGCAGGTTGATGCCTTTTTCGTACACCTTGTGCAGGCTGGCCCGCTCGATGCGCTTGCCGCGTACCACGCCATTCATGTCGGAGATCAGCAGATCGACATACTGCGTATCCGGATGGGCCTGGAGGAAGTCTTTCATCTCGCTGGAAGAACTGGCGCACGGGGTGACCGACGTCATGGTGTACATCCTTTGATTTGCTGCGGCGATGTGGGGATACGGCTGGCGCCTCACGGGCGACGATGGTTGCAGCTGTTGTTTTTTTCACTTTCCCATCGTGGGGATTGGTTGCCTGACCGGGCGCATTGATTCCCAGGGGCGGTTCCACTATAAAATGGCCTCAACGCAACAGACATTGGCATTTCGGCAAGCAGAGCGTGCATCAATGCAATATCAGATTACCCACGCCGACCTCTCCCTGGTCCTGGCCCTGGAACGTGGCCGCTCGTTGGCCAAGGCTGCCGAACTGCTCAAGGTGGACGTCTCGACGGTGTTCCGCTCGATCCGTCGCCTCGAGTCGGCACTGGGCACCGCGCTGTTCGTCAAAAGCCGTAAAGGCTACCTGCCCACCGACACCGCCCAGGCCCTGGCCGAGCAGGCCGAGCGCGCCGAACAGGCCCTGGAAGCCGCGCGCATCGCCATGACCAGCGGCGAACAGGTGGTCAGCGGTACGGTGCGGCTGACCTGCACCGAGGCGGTAATGCACAGCCTGCTGCTGCCGGCATTGGCCGACTTCATGACCAATTACCCGGCGTTGTCGCTGGAAATGGGCACCTCCAACACCTTCGCCAACCTCAGCCGGCGCGATGCCGACATCGCCCTGCGCCTGACCAATACGCCACCCGAACACCTGGTAGGCCGCTGCCTGGGCTCGACCTCCTACGTGATCTGCGGCCAGCCGCAGTGGCGCGAGCGGCTGACCGAGTCGGCCAGCGGCGTGCCGTGGATTGCTCCGGACGACTCGATGCAGGACCACCCGACCGTGGTCTGGCGCAACCAGCAATACCCTGGGTTGAGCCCACGCTACCAATGCAGCGGCATGTCGACCATTGCGCAACTGGTCAGCACCGGGCTAGGCGTGGCGGCGCTGCCCGACTACATGGTGCATGCCTTGCCTGGCGTCGATGCGCTGAGCGGCCCGCTGCCCGGTTGCGACACCCAACTGTGGCTGCTGACCCGGCCCGATTGCCGGGCGTTGCGCTCGGTGCAGACATTGTTCGAGGAATTGACCCCGCGGTTGCGCGACGCGATGTTGTGAGATACAAGAGGAGGGTGTCTGTTGCGGCCCTTTCGCGGCTAAACCCGCCCCCACAGGGGCTGGCCTGATCCGCGCGTGGCAAAACAGCGCTTCCCTATTGGCTGGTGAATTTTTATACTATTGAGTCCGCCTGCCCATATTGGGCTGCACGCCCACCGCAATTGCTACTGAGGAAGACCATGGCCCGCGTAACTGTTGAAGACTGCCTGGAACACGTGGATAACCGCTTTGAGCTGGTCATGCTCTCGACCAAGCGCGCCCGTCAGCTGGCGACCGGCGGCAAAGAGCCACGCGTCGCGTGGGAAAACGACAAGCCGACCGTTGTTGCCCTGCGTGAAATCGCCGAAGGCATCGTCACCAACGAGTTCATCGCTGCTGAAGAGATCGTCACCGAGGATCCGGTCTTCGCCGCGTTCGAGGACGAGTCCAACGAGGCTGTCTGATTGATGCCAGGTCGACGTCGCGCGGCACAAGGCCCTCTTCCTCTGCAAGAGGTGAACCCATGCCGGGTATAGAAGCCTTAGCCGAACGGCTGTCGACCTACCTGGGCCCCGAACAGGTCAACCTGGTTCGGCGCGCCTATTTCTACGCCGAGCAGGCCCACGACGGGCAGCGCCGCCGCAGCGGCGAGCCCTACGTGACCCACCCGCTGGCCGTGGCCAGCATCCTCGCCGACATGCACATGGACCATCAGAGCCTGATGGCCGCCATGCTGCACGATGTGATCGAAGACACCGGCATCGCCAAGGAAGCCCTCTGCCAGCAATTTGGCGAGACGGTTGCCGAACTGGTCGATGGGGTCAGCAAGCTGACCCAGATGAACTTCGAGACCAAGGCCGAGGCGCAGGCCGAGAACTTCCAGAAAATGGCCATGGCCATGGCGCGCGATATACGCGTGATCCTGGTCAAGCTGGCCGACCGCCTGCACAACATGCGCACGCTGGAAGTGCTGTCCGGTGAAAAACGCCGGCGCATTGCCAAGGAAACCCTCGAAATCTACGCCCCCATCGCCAACCGGCTGGGCATGCACACCGTGCGCGTCGAATTCGAAGACCTTGGCTTCAAGGCCATGCACCCAATGCGCTCGTCGCTGATTCACCGGGCGGTCAAGAGCGCCCGCGGCAACCGCAAAGAGATCGTCGCCAAAATCGAACAATCGCTGGCCAACTGCCTGGCTGCCGACGGCATCCAGGGCGAGGTCAGCGGCCGGCAGAAACACCTCTATGGCATCTACAAGAAGATGCGTGGCAAGCGCCGCGCCTTCAACGAGATCATGGACGTGTATGCCTTCCGCATCATCGTCGACAAGGTCGACACCTGCTACCGCGTGCTCGGCGCCGTGCACAACCTGTACAAGCCGCTGCCCGGTCGTTTCAAGGACTACATCGCGATCCCCAAGGCCAACGGCTACCAGTCGTTGCACACCACGCTGTTCGGCATGCACGGCGTGCCCATCGAAATCCAGATCCGCACACGCGAGATGGAAGAGATGGCCAACAACGGTATCGCCGCCCACTGGCTGTACAAGTCCAACGACGACGAGCAGCCAAAAGGCAGCCACGCGCGGGCCCGCCAGTGGGTCAAGGGCATCCTCGAACTGCAGCAGCGCGCGGGCAACTCGCTGGAATTCATCGAGAGCGTGAAGATCGACCTGTTCCCGGACGAGGTCTATGTCTTTACGCCCAAGGGCCGGATCATGGAGCTGCCGAAAGGCTCCACGGCCGTCGACTTCGCCTATGCGGTGCACACCGACGTGGGCAACAGTTGCATCGCCTGCCGCATCAACCGCCGCCTGGCGCCACTGTCTGAGCCCCTGCAAAGCGGTTCGACGGTAGAGATCGTCAGTGCGCCAGGCGCCCGGCCGAACCCGGCCTGGCTCAACTTCGTGGTCACCGGCAAGGCACGCACGCACATTCGCCACGCCCTCAAGCAACAGCGCCGCTCCGAGTCCATCAGCCTCGGCGAACGCCTGCTGAACAAGGTGCTGACCGGCTTCGACAGCAGCCTCGAAAAGATCCCGCAGGAACGCATTCAGGCGATTCTCGCCGAGTACCGCCTGGAGCTTATCGAAGACCTGCTCGAAGACATCGGCCTGGGCAACCGCATGGCCTATGTGGTGGCGCGGCGCCTGCTGTCGGCCGAAGGCGAACAGCTGCCAACGCCGGAAGGCCCGCTGGCCATTCGCGGCACCGAAGGCCTGGTGCTCAGCTACGCCAAATGCTGCACGCCGATCCCCGGTGACCCAATCGTCGGCCACCTATCGGCGGGCAAAGGCATGGTCGTGCACCTGGAGAACTGCCGCAACATCAGTGAAATTCGCCACAACCCAGAGAAGTGCGTGCAACTCTCCTGGGCCAAGGACATTGCTGGCGAATTCAATGTCGAGCTGCGTGTCGAGCTGGAGCACCAGCGCGGCCTGATCGCGCTGCTGGCCAGCAGCGTCAATGCCGCCGACGGCAACATCGAGAAGATCAGCATGGACGAACGCGACGGCCGTATCAGCGTGGTCCAACTGGTGGTCAGCGTGCACGACCGCGTGCACCTGGCACGAGTGATCAAGAAGCTGCGTACCTTGACCGGTGTGGTCCGCATCACCCGCATGCGTACGTAGTCCGCCAACCGCAAGGAGTCATCATGAGCAAGTCCGTCATCAACAGCGACAAGGCCCCTGCCGCCATCGGTACCTACTCCCAGGCAATCAAGGCTGGCAACACCGTGTACATGTCGGGCCAGATCCCACTGGACCCCAAGACCATGGAACTGGTCGAAGGCTTCGAGGCCCAGACCGTGCAGGTCTTCGAGAACCTCAAGGCTGTGGCTGAAGCCGCGGGTGGCTCGTTCAAGGACATCGTCAAGCTGAACATCTTCCTCACCGACCTGAGCCACTTCGCCAAGGTCAACGAAGTGATGGGCCGTTACTTCGAACAGCCTTACCCAGCCCGCGCCGCCATTGGCGTTGCCGCGCTGCCAAAAGGCTCCCAGGTCGAGATGGACGCGATCCTGGTCATCGAGTGATGCCCCTGGTGACGGGCGCCCTGCCCGTCACCTTCTCTCCCCAAGGTTACCCACCATGCGTCAAGCACTGCCCCTCGCGCTGGCAGCCCTGCTTCTGAGCGGTTGCGCCAGCCATAAACCCGAAGACTTCAACGGCACCTGGATCAACCAGGACGCCATCAAAGCCGCCGTCAAAAGTGGCAGCCTGCGTCAGGCACTGAACGAACACGGCCCTGTGTTCGAGTGGAAACTCGACGTGGCTCACCAACAGGCCAGCTTCAGCAATGGCTTCGAGGCGGCCGACGGCCAGTTGAGCGCCAACGAGAAGCAATGGCTGGCCAGCTTCCAGGACGGCCAGACCGAGCAGCTGGCGCTGGATGGCGACGAGCTGAAAACCACCGCGCAGTCCGGTACCGAACAAACCTTCGTGCGCGTCAAGCAACCCGGCAATGCACCGCTGGGTGGCAGCTTCGAGAAGGCGCTGTACCAGGCCTACCTGGGCGGTGAATGGAAAATCATCGACGGCCAGGGCAAAGGCACCGCCGTTCGCTTCAGCGACACCGGTAACGTCAGTGGCCTGCCTGGCCCGGACCGTTTTGCCCTGTGCCTGGCCGGCGATTGCGCGACCATGGGCGGCAGCAACGACAGCCTGTGGCTGGAGCGCAAACAGCGCGGTGCGCCGTTTATCATCAAGCGTGATGGCGACACGCTGGAGATTTTCCAGGCCGTTAACCGCGCGAAGCCGGATGAAATGCCGGTATTGGCGGCCGGTGCTCGGCAATGGGTGCTTGAGAAGGACTGAGGCCTGCCAGGATCTCTACCCGTCACACCGGCCCTTTCGCGGGTAAACCCGCGCCCACAGGTACCCCGCTGACATCCGAATCAGCGCTCACCCTGTGGGAGCGGGTTTACCCGCGAAGAGGCCGGTAGACTCACCCCTTACCCTGCAGAATCGCCGCATACCCTTCTTTGTAACTGGGGTACTCTGGCACCCAGCCCAACGCCCGCACACGGGCATTGCTGCAGCGCTTGCTGCCCGTACGGCGCACCCGCTGCTCATCCGACCACTCGGTAACGCCCAGGTACCCACGCAACCAGCCCACCACATCGGCCAGCGGCGCCGGGTCGTCATCGACACCTATATAGCAGTCATCCAGCGCCACGCCGTCGGCATCGGCCTGCAGCAGGTAAGCCAGCAAGCTTGCGGCGTCTTCGGCATGAATACGGTTGCCATACAGCGGCGGCTCTTCAGCCACACGGTAGCCCTGACGCACCTGGCTCAGTAGCCATTCACGGCCCGGCCCGTAGATGCCGGTCAAGCGCACCACGCTTGCCGGGATACCACTGGCCAGCGCCAAGCGCTCGGCGTCGAGCATGATCCGGCCAGAGTACCCTTCAGGCTCGGTGGCCGCCGTCTCGTCGACCCACTCGCCGTCTTTTTGCGCAAACACGCTGCTGCTGGACACAAACAGCAAGCGACGCGGGTGCTGACCACGTTCGGCAAGCCAGGCCAGCACATGGCGCAACCCGTCGACATAGGCCGACTGATACCCCGCCTCGTCGTGCTGGCTAGCCGCCACGCAATACACCAGGTAGTCCGGCGCTCGCTGTGGCCACGCTGGCGGGATGGTGGGTTCGGCCAGGTCGGCAGCCACTGGCACAACACCCGCTGGCAGGTGCTCGACCGCGCGGCGCAGGCCACTCACCTGCCAGCCGCGGGCCAGCAATTGCTGGGCCAGACGGCCGCCCACATCACCACAACCTACGACCATTACTGAAAGGTCTGACATCTCAAAACTCCCTAGACCAGTTGATCAAACCCGCCACGCTACACGATGAGTGGCTAGACCTTAGGTGAAAAAAGCAACAAGATTACTTTTGTTAACAAGAATTACTTGCAATAATGGCGCCCCTATCTGTTCTCGGCCTATCTCGAGGCCTTGGAGAACGTTCACTCTTTTTCTTCATCAGGTCCGGCCAGCATGACACGTACTCAACCCTCCGCTTCGCCAACCCCGTCGCGCGCCTGGCGTGCCATTGCCGCGCTGATGTTCAGCCTGGTGCTGGCCCCAGTGGCCATGGCCGATGAGCCAACTGCCAACGCCAGCACCCCGGCTGCCGCTGCCGCCCCGGCTAACACCGCCGCTGCCCCAGCCGCAGACGGCTCGGCACCTGTCGCCAACGCCCCGGCCGATGCGCCAGCCGCTGCAGACCCAAGCGTCGAAGCACTGGTCGAAGATACTACCCTGGGCATGGCGCACGACCTGTCCCCGTGGGGCATGTACAAGAACGCCGACATCGTGGTGAAGATCGTCATGATCGGCCTGGCCATTGCCTCGATCATCACGTGGACCATCTGGATTGCCAAAGGCTTCGAGCTGATGGGCGCCAAGCGTCGTCTGCGCGGCGAGATCGCCCAGCTGAAGAAGTCCGCCAGCCTCAAGGAAGCCAGCGACGTCTCGAACAAGGAAGGCACCCTGGCTCACACCTTGGTCCACGATGCGCTCGAAGAGATGCGCCTGTCGACCAATGCACGTGAAAAAGAGGGCATCAAAGAGCGCGTCGCCTTCCGCCTCGAGCGCCTGGTAGCCGCCAGCGGCCGCAACATGAGCAGCGGCACCGGCGTGCTCGCCACCATTGGTTCGACCGCACCCTTCGTCGGCCTGTTCGGCACCGTGTGGGGCATCATGAACAGCTTCATCGGCATCGCCAAGACCCAAACCACCAACCTGGCAGTGGTTGCCCCAGGCATCGCCGAAGCCCTGCTGGCAACCGCCTTGGGCCTGGTTGCAGCAATCCCGGCAGTGGTCATCTACAACGTCTTCGCCCGCTCCATTGCCGGCTACAAGGCTCAGGTGTCTGACGCTTCTGCCCAGGTGCTGCTGCTGGTCAGCCGTGACCTGGACCACCAAGGCAGCGAGCGCGCCGCCCCGCACATGGTGAAAGTGGGGTAAGCCATGGGCCTGCATCTCAACGAAGGTGGCGACGACCTCGCCGAAAACCACGAAATCAACGTTACGCCGTTTATCGACGTGATGCTGGTACTGCTGATCATCTTCATGGTGGCGGCGCCCCTGGCCACGGTCGACATCAAAGTCGACCTGCCGGCCTCGACCGCCAAACCAGCGCCGAGGCCCGAGAAACCGGTGTTCGTCAGCGTCAAGGCCGACCAGAAGCTGTATGTCGGCGACGATCAGGTATCTGCGCCCGACCAGCTTGGCCCGATGCTCGATGCCAAGACCAAGGGCGACAAGGAAACCACCATCTTCTTCCAGGCCGACAAGGGCGTGGATTACGGTGACCTGATGGAAGTGATGAACAACATGCGCGCGGCCGGCTATTTGAAGGTCGGTCTGG
Source organism: Pseudomonas kermanshahensis (assembly GCF_014269205.2). Classification (NCBI taxonomy): domain Bacteria; kingdom Pseudomonadati; phylum Pseudomonadota; class Gammaproteobacteria; order Pseudomonadales; family Pseudomonadaceae; genus Pseudomonas; species Pseudomonas kermanshahensis. Next base: position 253,863 of record NZ_JABWRY020000002.1, on the reverse strand, counting down.
TAGGTCTCGAGACGGCAGCCAAGAAATGACGAAGACGCGGCACAACCTGGCGCGTTACAGCGGCAGCCTGGCACTTGTGCTGGGTGTCCATGCCGTCGCTGTGCTGCTCACGCTCAATTGGTCGGTGCCTCAGGCCATCGAGCTGCCGCCGGCAGCCATGATGGTCGAGCTGGCACCTTTGCCGGAGCCTGCGCCACCACCTCCTCCAAAAGCCGTCCCACAGCCGCCGGCACCGGTTGAAGAACTGCCGTTGCCCAAGCTGGTGGAAGCCCCTAAACCCAAGATCGCCATCGCCAAGCCGCCCAAGCCGAAGGCCAAGCCCCAGCCGCCCAAGCCCGAGAAAAAGCCTGAGCCGCCGAAGGAAGCGCCGCCGACCGAAAGCGTGGTAGACGCACCGCCAAGCAACACGCCGCCGCAGAAGTCCGCGGCACCGGCACCGAGCATTGCGTCCAACAGCAACGCCCTGCCTACCTGGCAGAGTGACCTGCTGCGCCACTTGGCCAAGTACAAGCGTTACCCGGAAGACGCGCGTCGTCGCGGCCTGCAGGGCATCAACCGCCTGCGCTTCGTGGTCGATGCCGAAGGCAAGGTGGTGTCGTACGCCATGGCCGGAGGTTCGGGCAGCGCGGCACTGGACCGGGCGACCCTGGAAATGATCCGTCGTGCCGGCACGGTACCCAAGCCGCCACCCGAGTTGTTGAACAACGGCACGATCGAAGTCGTGGCGCCGTTCGTCTACTCGCTGGACCGCCGCTGAGACTTTTGTTTCTGTCACAAATCGGCAAGTCTGATAACGTGCGTCTATCGATTGCAGCCGCTATGCTGGGCTCGCAACTTCATGGACGCACGTTATGACCCTCACAGAATTACGCTACATCGTCACACTCGCCCAGGAACAACATTTCGGCCACGCGGCCGAACGTTGCCACGTGAGCCAACCGACCCTGTCGGTCGGTGTGAAGAAGCTCGAGGACGAGCTTGGCGTGCTGATCTTCGAGCGCAGCAAGAGCGCAGTGCGCCTGACCCCGGTCGGTGAAAGCATCGTCGCCCAGGCGCAGAAGGTACTGGAACAGGCCCAAGGCATCCGCGAGCTGGCCCAGGCCGGCAAAAACCAGCTGACTGCCCCGCTCAAGGTCGGTGCCATCTATACCGTCGGCCCTTATCTGTTCCCGCACCTGATCCCGCAGCTGCACCGTGTGGCGCCGCAGATGCCGCTGTACATCGAAGAGAACTTCACCCATGTACTGCGCGAAAAACTGCGCAACGGCGAACTCGACGCAGTGATCATCGCCCTGCCGTTCAACGAAGCCGACGTGCTAACCCTGCCGCTGTACGATGAGCCATTCTGCGCCTTGATGCCTGCCGACCACCCATGGACGGCGAAAAAGACCATCGACACCGCCATGCTCAACGACAAGAGCCTGCTGCTGCTCGGTGAAGGCCACTGCTTCCGCGACCAGGTCCTGGAAGCCTGCCCGACATTGAACAAAGGCGGCGAAGGCTCCCGGCACACCACGGTGGAATCCAGCTCCCTGGAAACCATTCGGCACATGGTTGCCTCGGGCCTTGGCGTCTCGATCCTGCCGCTGTCGGCAGTGCACAGCCACCACTACGCGCCAGGCATCATCGAAGTGCGCCCGCTGACTGCGCCAGCACCGTTCCGCACCGTGGCCATCGCCTGGCGTGCCAGCTTCCCGCGGCCCAAGGCCATCGAGATCCTCGCTGACTCGATCCGCCTCTGCTCGGTCGCCAAACCTCCTGTGGAACAGCCGGCCTGAGTCATGAGTGAGCTGTCGAAGGTCCCGGTCACGGTGCTCAAAGGGGTGGGCGATGCCATGGCGGAAAAACTCGCCAAGGTGGGCCTGGAGAACCTGCAGGACATACTGTTCCACCTGCCCCTGCGCTACCAGGACCGCACCCGTGTGGTGCCCATTGGCGAGCTGCGCCCGGGGCAGGATGCCGTGATCGAAGGTGTAGTAAGCGGTGCGGACGTCACCATGGGCAAGCGCCGCAGCCTCGTGGTGCGCCTGGGTGACGGCAGCGGCGTATTGAGCCTGCGCTTCTATCACTTCAGCAATGCGCAAAAAGAAGGCCTGAAACGCGGCACGCACCTGCGTTGCTATGGCGAAGCCCGCCCCGGCGCCTCTGGCCTGGAGATCTACCACCCGGAGTACAGGGCGCTCAACGGCGATGAGCCACCGCCCCCGGTGGAACAGACCCTGACGCCGATCTACCCGTCCACCGAAGGGCTCACCCAGCAACGCCTGCGCCTGCTCTGCCAGCAGAGCCTTGGCATGCTTGGCCCGCGCAGCCTGCCAGACTGGCTGCCCGATGAGCTGGCCCGGGACTACCAATTGGCGCCGCTGGACGATGCCATCCGCTACCTGCACAACCCGCCGGCCGATGCCGACCTCGACGAACTTGCCGAAGGCCAGCATTGGGCTCAACACCGCCTGGCCTTCGAAGAGCTGCTGACCCACCAGCTGTCGCAGCAACGCCTGCGCGAGAGCCTGCGCAGCCTGCGTGCCCCCGTACTGCCCAAGGCCAGCCGGTTGCCCGCGCAGTACCTGGCCAACCTAGGCTTCAAGCCGACCGGCGCCCAGCAACGGGTGGCCAACGAAATTGCCTACGACCTGGCCCAGGCCGAGCCCATGATGCGCCTGGTACAGGGCGATGTCGGGGCCGGTAAAACGGTGGTCGCCGCACTGGCGGCACTGCAAGCGCTGGAGGCCGGTTACCAGGTGGCGTTGATGGCCCCCACCGAGATCCTCGCCGAACAGCACTTCATTACCTTCAAGCGCTGGCTCGAACCGCTGGGCATCGAGGTGGCATGGCTGGCCGGCAAGCTCAAGGGCAAGGCCCGGGCCAGCTCGCTGGAGCAAATCGCCAACGGCGCACCGATGGTGGTGGGCACCCATGCGCTGTTCCAAGAAGAGGTCAAATTCAAGCACCTGGCCCTGGCGATCATCGATGAACAACACCGGTTCGGTGTGCAGCAACGCCTGGCCCTGCGCAAAAAAGGCGTGGCCGGCGAGCTGTGCCCGCACCAGCTGATCATGACTGCGACGCCGATCCCTCGGACCTTGGCGATGAGCGCCTACGCCGACCTCGACACCTCGGTCCTCGACGAGCTGCCACCCGGGCGTACGCCGGTGAACACCGTGCTGGTGGCCGACAGCCGCCGTTTCGAAGTGGTCGAACGGGTACGCGCCGCCTGTGCCGAGGGGCGTCAGGCCTATTGGGTGTGCACCCTGATCGAAGAGTCCGAAGAACTGACCTGCCAAGCGGCCGAGAGCACCTATGAAGAGCTTGGCAGCGCCCTGGGCGAGCTACGCGTCGGCCTTATCCACGGGCGCATGAAGCCTGCGGAAAAGGCCGAGATCATGGCCCAGTTCAAGGCCGGTGAGCTGCAACTGCTGGTGGCAACCACGGTCATCGAGGTGGGCGTGGACGTGCCCAATGCCAGCCTGATGATCATCGAGAACCCCGAACGCCTGGGCCTGGCCCAACTGCACCAGCTGCGTGGCCGGGTTGGCCGGGGCAGCGCGGTGAGCCACTGCGTGTTGCTGTATCACCCGCCACTGTCGCAGATCGGCCGCGAACGCCTGGGGATCATGCGTGAAACCAACGATGGCTTCATCATCGCGGAAAAAGACCTGGAATTGCGCGGCCCCGGCGAGATGCTGGGAACACGCCAGACCGGCCTGCTACAGTTCAAGGTCGCTGACCTGATGCGTGATGCCGACCTGCTGCCAGCCGTACGTGATGCCGCCCAAGCGCTGATCGCGCGCTGGCCGGAGCATGTCAGCCCGTTGCTTGACCGCTGGCTGCGGCACGGCCAGCAATACGGCCAAGTGTGACGCCAGTCCCACAATGGATCCAGATTTGCGGCGGGACTGGTTATACTTCGCGTTTAAAAGAATTAGTGGATACGGACCATGACTGAAGTTGCCCTGGACACCGCAACCCCACACACGCCCTCTGTCATCCGGCTGCTGCTCGATAAGGTTGGCGTCACCTACCGCGAAGTGCTCGAGCATGCGCAATTGCCTGCCGCCTCGCGGGTGCAGGCGGTGCTCCTCGACGACGAAGTCGGCGCCCTGATGGTGTTGTTCCCGCAGAGCCAGCTGCTTGACCTGAATCGCCTGACCGAGCTGACCGGCCGCAAGCTGACCGCCGTATCGGTCCCCCGGCTCAAGCAGATGCTCGACAAGCACCACCTCAAGCGCCTGCCGGGCATTCCGGCGTTGACCAGCTCGCCGTGCCAGTACGAAAAAAGCCTGCTCGACTGTGAGACGGTGCTGATTCAGTCCGGCGAAGCCGGGCTGCTGCTGGAAATCGACCGCACGGACTTCAAGCGCATGCTCGCCAAGGCCAGCGCCAGCAGCTTTGGCCAGGAGGTGAAGGCCATCAGCCCGAACCTCGACCGGCCTGATGACGACTCCCACGAAATCACCCAAGCGGTCCAGGCCTTTACCGCCCGACGTATCCAGAAGCGCCTGGAAGAAACCATTGAAATCCCGCCGTTGGCCGACACGGCGCAGAAAATCATCAAGCTGCGGGTAGACCCAAACGCCAGCATCGATGACATCACCGGCGTGGTCGAGACCGACCCTGCGCTGGCTGCGCAGGTGGTCAGCTGGGCGGCATCGCCCTACTACGCCTCACCAGGCAAGATCCGTTCAGTGGAAGATGCCATCGTGCGCGTGCTGGGCTTCGACCTGGTCATCAACCTGGCTTTGGGGCTGGCCCTGGGCAAGACCCTGAGCCTGCCCAAGGATCACCCGCAGCAGGCCACACCGTATTGGCAGCAGTCGATCTACACCGCAGCCATCATCGAAGGCCTGACCCGCGCCATGCCCCGGGCAGAGCGCCCGGAGTCCGGCTTGACGTACCTGGCGGGGCTGCTGCACAACTTTGGCTATCTGCTGCTGGCGCACGTGTTCCCGCCGCACTTCTCGCTGATCTGCCGGCACCTGGAGGTCAACCCGCACCTGTGCCACACCTATGTGGAACAGCACCTGCTGGGCATCAACCGCGAACAGATCGGCGCGTGGTTGATGAAGCTGTGGGACATGCCAGAAGAGCTCTCGACGGCGCTGCGCTTCCAGCATGACCCGTCTTATGACGGCGACTATGCAGCGTTCCCCAACCTGGTGTGCCTGGCGACTCGCCTGCTGCGTTCGCGCGGTATTGGCTCGGGGCCTCAGGAAGAGGTACCCGATGAACTGCTGGAGCGGTTGGGGGTGACTCGGGAAAAGGCCGAGGATGTGGTGAACAAGGTGCTGGAGGCCGAAACCCTGCTGCGGGAACTGGCATCGCAGTTTCACGCCCCGCACTAATAGCTTGGGGCGTAATGCGCAACCCTTGTAGGAGCAGCCTTGCGCTGCGAAGAGGCCGGTGAAAACACAGTAAATCTTCGCTGCAGTCACCGGCCTCTTCGCAGCACAAGGCTGCTCCTACAGGGCCAGGCTCAGCGCTTTTTCTTCGGCTTGAGGTACTTCATCAAGCCCTGGAACCACATCACCAACGCCGGATTGCCCTTGATCTGGATGTGCTTGTCCTGAATCCCCTGCATGAAGGCCAACTGCTTGTTGCTTGCCTGCAGCGTGGCGAACCCGTAAGCGGCATCTTTGAACGCAATGGCGAACGCCGGCTGCGGGTGCACACCACCTTTGCTGCTGATGCGCTCGTCGCTGACGATGAAGTGCCGGGCGATTTTGCCATCCAGGGTCTGCATCTGGAAAACCAGATCCTTGTCCTTGAGTTGCTGCTTGAACGCCGGGTTGTTACGGCTGGCCCTGGCCATCAACAGCCCCATGGCCCAGAGAAGAAAGCGGAACTTCATCAACGCGCCTCGAATAAAAAATGACTGAGTCGCGCAGTTTATCCTCTTCCAGAACTATTTATGCAAGTTCGCAACATATCCCTACAGAAAGCACAACGGGCGCCCTGGGGCGCCCGCTGAACCGACACTGGGGATGTCAGGATTCGATCACTTACCTTTCTTGGCTGGCTTGGCCGGCACGTTGACGCTGTCACGCAGGTTCTTGCCGGGCTTGAAGGCTACGGTGTTGCTGGCCTTGATCTTCACCGGCTCGCCGGTCTGGGGGTTCTTGCCGGTACGCGCACCACGGTGACGTTTTTCAAAGGTGCCGAAACCGACCAGGGTCACGGTGTCCTTGTCCAGCGCACCGGTAATGCTGTCGAGGATCGCATTCAGCACCACGTTGGCCTTTTCCTTGGTCAGATCGGCCTTTTCGGCGATGACAGCGGCGAGTTCTGGTTTGCGCATAGTGAAGCCTCTTTGACGGGATTTTTTGTTGTTATGCCGTGCTGCCTCTGGGAGCAGCGCTCAAGGCACCGCAGGCTCTAATCTGCGGCAGACGGGAGTGAGAATGGCACGCCCACCGAGGCCGCGCCAGTATCTGGGCGGCCATTGTGTGAGCAATAACAGGATAAACCCGACAGAACGCCCGCTATTTACGCCATAACCGGCGGTAACTGACGATTCAGGGCCAGCTTTTCCATCACGGCCGCACCGGTCAGGGCATAGCCCAGCAGCTTGCCGTCGGCATCGTGGCAGAGCACCTTGAGGTCGCTGCCCTGCCCCTCCACCTGCCAGTTGCCGTCGTGCCCTTGCGGGGGCGGCGAGACCACCAGCGGGCACGCTGGGGTCTTCACGGTGATCGGCATCGCCCCGTAACTGACGGCCGTTGGGTTACCGACCAGGGTTTGCGCCAAGGCGCGGGCACAGCTCATCAGCGGCATCACATAGAGCAGATTGATGCCGTCCACCTCGGCGCAGTCGCCCAGGGCGAAGATATTGGCGTGGGACGTGCGCAACTGCCGGTCCACCACCACGCCGCGATTAGTCTGCAGGCCAGCAGCGGCGGCAAGATCAGTACGGGGGCGCAAGCCGATGGCTGAAACCACCAGGTCGCAGGCGATCACGCTACCGTCGGACAAGTGCGCCTCAAGGCCCTGCGCAACCTGCTGCAGGCGCGTCAGCACCGGGCCCAGGTGGAAGCGCACGCCAAGGCCTTCTAGCCCGGCCTGCACGGCAGCGGCGGCGGCTGGGTGCAACAGGGTCGGCATCACCTGCTCGCACGGGGCCACCACCTCGACCTGGAACCCGCCCAGGCTCATGTCATTGGCGAATTCGCAGCCAATCAGGCCTGCGCCCAGAATCAGCACGCGCTGCTTACCGGCAGCGGCGGCGCGAAAGCGTGCGTAATCCTCCAGGTCGTTGATCGGGAAGACCTGCCCGCCAGCGTCACCCTCGATCGGCACCTGCACAGTCTGGGCGCCCCAGGCCAACACCAAGTCACGATAGGCCACGGCCTCTTCACCGATCCACAGGCGCTTGTGGCCGGGGTCGATGCCGCTGATACGGGTGTGGGTACGGATTTCGGCCTTGAGCTGCTCGGCCATCGCGCCTGGCTCGGCCATGCACAACCCATCGGCATCCTTGAGCTTGGCAAAACCCGTGGAGAGCATGGGCTTGGAGTAGGAACGACCATCGTCGGCGGTAATCAACAGCAGCGGCGTCTCGCCATCGAGCTTGCGAAATTCACGGGCCAGGTTGTAGCCGGCCAGGCCAGTACCGATGATGACTACGGGGGACGTCATGTCGTGCTTACCTCAGGGTGGGAACAGGGGATGATCAGCCGATGGCGATCATTTCGAAGTCGCTCTTGCCGACGCCGCAGTCGGGGCACAGCCAGTCTGCAGGCACGTCTTCCCAACGGGTGCCGGGGGCGATGCCGTCGTCGGGCCAGCCTTCGGCTTCGTCATAGATCAGGCCACAGACAATACATTGCCATTTTTTCATCGGTACGGATTCCTCGTTTCAGGCTCGGGCTTGTGTCGCTGCTGATGGCCCGCCAGGGGGCCGCCGCGCAATCTTTGGGGGCTTTTTACTGGCCCTGCCAGCAGTATGCAAGCAGTCGGGGCAATCATGCTAAGCTCGCCGCCTCTCTGGCTGTAACAAGCATACCGACGTGTCGTACGAATCCCCGCAAGCAGCCGCTGTCGCGTGGCTGCCGTATTCACAGCTGGCGACCGAGATCGACCAGCCGACCCTGGACTGGCTGTTCGACGAGGGCTCGCTGACCCGCCGCCTGACCCGCCTGTCCCACGATCATTTCTCCGTCACCCCGCTGCTGGAAGGCTGGCAGCCACTGCGTGATGACGAATGCCTGGCCCTGGGCATCGCGCCGGGGGCGCAAGGCTGGGTGCGCGAGGTGTACCTGCGTGGCCACGGCCAGCCCTGGGTGTTCGCCCGCAGCGTGGCCAGCCGCAGTGCCCTGGAGCGCGGTGGCCTGGACCTCGAGACCCTAGGCAGCCGCTCGCTGGGCGAGTTGCTGTTCTGTGACCAGGCGTTCATTCGCCACCCCCTGCAAGTGTGCAGTTATCCACAAGCCTGGTTACCGACCGAGGCCCGCCATGATGCGCTTTGGGGCCGACGCTCACGCTTTGAACGGGACGGCCTGGACCTGCTGGTAGCCGAGGTGTTCCTGCCAGCCCTGTGGCAAGCGGCCAAGGAGGAAAACCGCTGATGTACCTGCAACTGCTCAAGTCGCTCAACCGCGTGCACCCGCGCGCCTGGGACTTTGTCCAGCTCAGCCGCATGGACCGCCCCATCGGCATCTACCTGCTGCTGTGGCCGACCCTGTCGGCCGTGTGGATTGCAGGGCAAGGTTCACCGACCCTGGCCAACGTGCTGATCTTCGGCCTCGGCGTGGTGCTGATGCGCGCTGCAGGCTGCTGCATCAATGACTTTGCCGACCGCAAGGTCGATGGCCACGTCAAACGCACCGCCGACCGCCCCTTGGCCAGCGGCCGGGTCGAGCCGCGCGAGGCGCTGGCACTGTTCGCGATCCTGGTCGGGGTGAGTTTCCTGCTGGTGCTGTGCACCAACAGCCGGACCGTCTGGCTGTCGTTCGGCGCCGTGGCCTTGGCGTTCTGCTACCCGTTCATGAAGCGCTATACCTATTACCCGCAGGTGGTGCTGGGCGCCGCGTATTCCTGGGGTATCCCCATGGCCTTCACCGCTGCCGGGGGCGAGCTGCCGGCCAGTGCCTGGCTGCTGTACATCGCCAACCTGCTGTGGACCGTGGGCTACGACACTTACTACGCCATGGTCGACCGCGACGATGACCTGAAGATCGGCGTGAAATCGACGGCCATTCTGTTTGGCGAAGCCGATCGGGTGATCATCCTGACCTTGCAGTTGCTGTCGTTGGCTTGCCTGCTGTTGGCCGGGAGCCGCTTCGAGCTGGGCGGCTGGTTCCACCTGGGGCTGCTGGGGGCGGCGTTGTGCTTTGCCTGGGAGTTCTGGTCGACGCGCAAGCTGGACCGCGAGTCGTGCTTCAAGGCGTTTCTGCACAATCACTGGGCGGGGTTGCTGGTGTTCATTGGGGTCGTGCTGGATTACGCACTGCGCTGACTTTTCCGGCCCTATCGCCGGCAAGCCGGCTCCCACAGAGTTTGCATAGCTGCTGCCCCTGTGGGAGCCGGCTTGCCGGCGATAGGGCCGCACAGCGGCCCCGGCTATCTCACGGCTTGGCCACGTGCCAGACGTCTTTCATGCCGTCACCGGTGGTATCGCCAGCCTTCTTGTCCTTGACGAAGGTGTACAGCGGCTTGCCGTCATAGGCCCATTGCATCGTGCCATCGTCACGCTTGATCTGCGTCCACTTGCCCTCTGCCTTTTCACTCGCTTTAGCCGTCAACGGCGGCCAATTCTTTGCGCAATCGCCATTGCACATCGACTTGCCCCCAGCGTCTTTGTCAAAGGTGTACAACGTCATGCCGGCATGGTCGACCAGCATGCCGTTCTTCACCATCTCATGGTCGGCCGAGGCCACCCCCGGGAGTGCCAGCGCAGCAAGAAGGGCCATCCAGCTCAGCGTATGTCGTGTCATTGGATTCACCATTGTTTCCGGGGAAATGAGTTCTGATAGCCGCCGCAGCGGCCCTTTCAAGCCTAGTTCAGTCATGGAATGTCGCCAGAACAGCCAATGCTCTGTCACACAGCTGCAATAATTCCGTTATCTAATGCGGGCCAGACACGATTTTCCAGGAGAGGTTTTGAGCATGGTTGGCAGGAACATTCTGATCGTCGACGACGAAGCGCCTATTCGCGAGATGATCGCCGTTGCATTGGAAATGGCCGGCTACGACTGCCTGGAAGCGGAGAACTCGCAACAGGCACACGCGATCATCGTCGACCGCAAGCCTGACCTGATCCTGCTCGACTGGATGCTGCCGGGCACCTCGGGCATCGAACTGGCCCGCCGCCTGAAGCGTGACGAGCTGACCGGGGACATCCCGATCATCATGCTCACCGCCAAAGGTGAAGAGGACAACAAGATCCAAGGCCTGGAAGTGGGCGCCGATGACTACATCACCAAACCCTTCTCGCCCCGCGAGCTGGTCGCCCGCCTGAAAGCCGTGCTGCGTCGCACCGGCCCGAGCGACAGCGAGGCGCCGATCGAAGTCGGTGGCCTGCTGCTTGACCCGATCAGCCACCGCGTGACCATCGACGGCAAACCGGCCGAGATGGGCCCCACCGAATACCGCCTGCTGCAGTTCTTCATGACCCACCAAGAGCGCGCCTACACCCGTGGCCAGTTGCTGGACCAGGTTTGGGGCGGCAACGTCTATGTCGAGGAGCGTACTGTCGACGTGCACATCCGCCGCTTGCGCAAGGCGCTGGGTGAAGCCTACGAAAATCTGGTACAAACCGTCCGCGGCACTGGCTACCGTTTCTCGACCAAGAGCTGACACGCCTGCACGCCTGGCTGCACGACGTTGTACAAGGACCGTCAATTGAACCAGAACTGGCACGCGACCCTGATTCGCCACCTGCTGCTGCTGATCTCTGTCTGCCTGCTCGGTGGGCTGGTCAGCGGTTATTACGGCTGGAGCCTGGCCATCGGCCTGGCCCTTTACCTGGGTTGGACCCTCAAGCAGCTGCTGCGCCTGCATGACTGGCTGCGCAACCATCAACCCGACGAGGCCCCGCCAGACGGCTACGGCCTGTGGGGCGAAGTGTTCGACAGCATCTACCACCTGCAACGTCGCGACCAACGCGTACGCGGCCGCCTGCAGGCGGTGATCGACCGGGTGCAGGAGTCCACTGCCGCGCTGCGCGACGCGGTGATCATGCTCGACAGCGACGGCAACCTGGAATGGTGGAACCGCGCCGCCGAAACCCTGCTGGGCTTCAAGACCCCGCAGGACGGCGGCCAGCAGGTGACCAACCTGGTGCGCCACCCTCGCTTCAAGGAATATTTCGAGGCGGAGAACTACGTCGAACCGTTGGAAATCCCTTCGCCGATCAATGACCGGATGCGTGTGCAACTGCACATCACCCGCTACGGCAATAATGAGCACCTGATGCTGGTGCGCGATGTCACCCGCATCCATCAGCTCGAACAGATGCGCAAAGACTTCGTCGCCAACGTTTCCCATGAGTTGCGTACGCCGCTGACGGTGATTACCGGCTACCTGGAAACCTTGCTCGACAACGTCGAGGACGTGAACCCGCGCTGGACCCGGGCCCTGCAGCAGATGAGCCAGCAAGGCTCACGCATGCAGACCCTGCTCAATGACTTGCTGTTGCTGGCCAAGCTGGAGGCCACCGACTACCCCTCCGACAACCTGCCCGTGCCCGTCGATGCCCTGCTGCAGTCGATCAAGGGCGATGCCCAGGCGCTGTCCGGCCCACGTAACCAGCGCATCAGCCTGGAAGCCGCACCCGGCGTCAGCCTCAAGGGCAGCGAGGCAGAGCTACGCAGTGCGTTCTCCAACCTGGTGTTCAACGCGGTCAAGTACACCCCGGACGAGGGCAGCATTCGCATCCGCTGGTGGGCCGATGCCCAGGGTGCGCACCTCAGCGTGCAGGATTCGGGTATCGGCATCGATGCCAAGCATTTGCCACGGCTGACCGAGCGCTTCTACCGCGTCGACTCCAGCCGGGCGTCCAATACCGGGGGCACCGGGTTGGGCCTGGCGATCGTCAAGCATGTGCTGCTGCGCCATCGCGGGCGCCTGGAGATCAGCAGCGTGCCGGGGCATGGCAGCACCTTTACCTGTCACTTTGCGCCGGCACAATTGGCCAACGGCAAGGGTTGAGAAGGCTGCACCGCAACCCCATCAAGACCATCACCCTTTGCTTTTGCGGTTTCAACCGCTACATTGGACCCCCTGTGCCAGCCTGTGCTGGCACTTTTTTTCTCCATTCCTCAAAGACGGACCCCGTAAAAACTCCATCATGGACCCTTCCCCTGGTATCAGCCTCACCTCGTTATTCGCCGATTTCGGCATGATCATCTTTGCCTTGCTCCTGGTGCTGCTCAACGGCTTTTTCGTTGCCGCCGAGTTCGCCATGGTCAAGCTGCGCTCAACCCGCGTCGATTCCATCGCCGAACTGCACGGCTGGCGTGGCAGCATCCTGCGCAAGGTGCACAACCAGCTCGACGCCTACCTGTCCGCCTGCCAGCTGGGCATCACCCTCGCCTCCCTGGGCCTGGGCTGGGTCGGCGAGCCGGCGTTCGCCCACCTGCTGGAGCCGCTGCTGGCCTACATGGGCGTGGACACGCCAGAGCTGATCAAGGGCATTTCGTTCTTCGTCGCCTTCTTCGTCATCTCTTACCTGCACATTGTGGTCGGTGAGCTGGCGCCCAAGTCCTGGGCGATCCGCAAGCCCGAGCTGCTGTCGCTGTGGACCGCGGTGCCGCTGTACCTGTTCTACTGGGCGATGTACCCGGCCATCTACCTGCTCAATGCCAGCGCCAACACCATCCTGCGCATTGCTGGCCAAGGTGAGCCTGGCCCGCACCATGAGCATCACTACAGCCGCGAAGAGCTCAAGCTGATCCTGCACTCCAGCCGTGGCCAAGACCCGAGCGACCAGGGCATGCGCGTGCTGGCCTCGGCAGTGGAAATGGGCGAGCTGGAAGTGGTCGACTGGGCTAACTCCCGCGAGGACATGGTCAGCATCGACGCGCACGCGCCGCTCAAGCAGATCCTGGCCCTGCTGCGCCGCCACAAGTTCAGCCGTTACCCGGTCTACGACGCCGAGCGCGAAGAGTTCACCGGGTTGCTGCACATCAAGGACCTGTTGCTGGAGTTGGCCGAACTCGACCACCTGCCCGAAACCATCGACCTCGAAGACCTGGCCCGGCCGCTGGAGCGGGTTTCCCGGCATATGCCGCTGTCGCAGTTGCTGGAGCAGTTCCGCAAGGGCGGCGCGCATTTCGTGCTGGTCGAGGAAGCCGATGGCAAGGTAATCGGCTACCTGACCATGGAAGACGTGCTGGAAGTACTGGTCGGCGATATCCAGGATGAACACCGCAAGACTGAGCGCGGCATCCTCGCCTACCAGCCGGGCAAGCTGCTGGTGCGTGGTGACACGCCGCTGTTCAAGGTCGAGCGCCTGCTGGGCATCGACCTGGACCACATCGAGGCGGAGACCCTGGCTGGGCTGGTGTATGAAACGCTCAAACGCGTCCCCGAAGAGGAAGAAGTGCTTGAGGTTGAAGGCCTGCGCATCATCATCAAGAAGATGAAAGGGCCGAAGATCGTGCTGGCCAAGGTGCTGAAGCTGGATTGACCTTACGGTCCCTCGTTCAGGGGTTGCCCGCCGTAAAGTCGGGCAGCCCACTGATCGGCCTGTCGAACTGATAGGGTATCGACTCCAGCGCCAACCCTACGTTGCGCTGCACCACAAAATGCAGGTGCGGGCCAGTGCTGTTGCCGGTGTTGCCGGACTTGGCCAGCATCTGCCCCTGCTTCACCCGCTGCCCCTCAGCCACTACAACCGAACCGCGCATCAGGTGCAGGTACACGCCCATGGTGCCGTCGGCGTGCAGGACCCTGACAAAATTGCCCGACGGGTTGCTGCCACGCCCGGTCTGGCTGTTCTCGACATTCACCACCACCCCTTCCCGGGCCGCAATGATGGTCGTGCCCTCAGGCATGGCGATATCCATGGCATAGCGCCCCTTGGGGCCAAAATGGCTGAAGCGCCCGTTGGGCCCCTGCGTCACCCGAAACGGCCCGCCCAGCCAGGGGAAGGCGTACCGATAACCCTGAGGCCGCAGCCCCGGGTCGCCCATTGCCTGCAGCAGCGTCGAGCGATAGCCCAGCAACGTCCCAGGGCGGCCTCGCAGCACGCTGAGCATCTGGGTTGAACGCCCTGGCAGCACCCTGCGCACGATCCGCGGCGCATTGCCGCCTTGGGCGTTGATCAGCTTGTCCAGGTGCAATTCGACCTGCACCGGCACATGCGATTCATTGCGCGCAGAAAAGCTCACGCCGCCCTGGAACACGATCGCGTTGAGCCGCACCTGGCTTTCCTGCCGCTCGACCATGGATTCATGCAGCTCGATCGGCTTGGCCCCGGGGCCTGGCCGGTCGGTATAGGCACCCACACCGTTGGCATCGGTAATCGGGTAGAGGGTCACGCCCAGGCTCGACGCCGAGGCCATGAGCAATGCACAGAACAGCAGCAGGCGGGCGGGCATGATAGTGGCTTTTTGACAGTTGTGATCTGTCGAAGCCTAGCAGCCGGTTTGGCGGGGGATATGACAGTTGGTCGGATGGTTATTCCGCGCCAAATACGATCCCTTGTAGGAGCGGCCTTGCGTCGCGAAAGGGCCGCAAAGCGGCCCCAGCAATATCTGCGTCAACGTCGAAATCGTGGGGCTGCTGCGCAGCCCTTTCGCGACGCAAGGCGGCTCCTAAAAAGGGGCAGCGTGGATCAGGCGCCGGGCGTGAAGTGCTTCTGCGCCGTGCCGCGGGCAATCAGCCGCGACAGGTAGTCGAGCTTCTGCGCATCCTGATCGACGAACTTGAAGGTCAGCTGCAGCCAGTCACTGTCTGGCTTGGGCTCCAGCGCCGCAACGGCATGCAGGTAACCGTTCAGGCGCGCGACTTCGGCGTTTTCGCCTTGCTCCAGGTCCAGTACCGCGCCCTCCAGCACCTGCGGCAGCGCTTCGCTGCGGCGCACCACCAGCAGCGCCTCTTTCAGGCTCAACGCCTTGATCACGCACGGCTGTGTGCCGCTAGACAGGCGCAGCTGGCCTTGGCCACGGCCACTGGGTGCAGCCGCAGGCGGTGCCGGTGCATTGATCAACGGCTTGGCCGGCGCGGCAGCAGGCGCCGCGACCTTGACGGCTTCAGGCTTGCCGCCCGTCAGCGCGCTCAGCGAATCGTTGGCAAACGCCGAATTCGCCCGCGCAGGCCCAGTGGCCATCAGGCTGTCGAGTTTGCCGATCTTGGTCAGGGCTTTCTTTACCTTGGTCAGCAACTGCTCGTTGGTGAACGGCTTGCCGACAAAATCGGACACACCGGCCTGAATGGCCTGGATCACGTTCTCCTTGTCACCACGGCTGGTCACCATGATGAACTGCAGGCTCTTCAACGCGGGCTGCTGACGGCACCAGCTGAGCAGCTCCAGGCCCGACATCTCAGGCATTTCCCAGTCACACAGGACCAGGTCGAACGGCTCCTTGCCCAACATGGCCATGGCCTTGCGACCGTTGACCGCATCGTCGATGACCATGCCCGGAAAGGCATTGCGCAGGCACTTCCTGACCAGATCGCGGATGAACGGGGCGTCATCCACGACCAGCACATTGACTTTACTCATCGATACTCCTCTTGAATCCCGACTAGCCTACCGGCAAGTGATGGCTACTTGCCACAACTGCGCGTGGAGCGGGACTTCTTCACACCGTTCGCGGGTGCCTGATGGCTGCTCGACCGCAAACGAAAACGCCCGGCCTAAGCCGGGCGTTGAGGCTCGGGAGCAATACTATTTATCGTCCGCTTGGCCCGGAACATTAGCGCTTTCGGCCTCATCGCCGCTGGTGCCCTGCACTTCCGCCTTCATGCGCTTGAGGCCCATGTGGCGGACGTCGGTGCCGCGTACCAGGTAAATCACCAGCTCGGAAATGTTGCGGGCGTGGTCGCCAATACGCTCCAGCGAACGCAAGGCCCAGATGACGCTCAGCACCCGCGAAATCGAACGCGGGTCTTCCATCATGTAGGTCACCAGTTCGCGCAGCGCGGTTTTGTACTCGCGGTCGATGGTCTTGTCGTACTGCGCCACCGACAACGCCAGGTCGGCATCGAAGCGGGCAAAGGCGTCCAGCGCGTCGCGCACCATGTTGCGCACCTGGTCGCCGATGTGGCGCACCTCGACGTAGCCGCGTGGCGACTCGCCTTCTTCGCACAGCTGGATGGCGCGACGGGCGATCTTGGTCGACTCGTCACCGATGCGTTCCAAGTCGATCACCGACTTGGAGATGCTGATGATCAGGCGCAGGTCGGACGCCGCTGGCTGGCGGCGGGCGAGGATGCGGACGCACTCCTCGTCGATGTTGCGCTCCATCTGGTTGATCTGCTCATCGACCTCGCGCACCTGCTGGGCCAGGCCCGAATCGGCCTCGATCAGCGCGGTTACCGCGTCGTTGACCTGTTTCTCGACCAGGCCGCCCATGGCCAGGAGGTGGCTGCGCACCTCTTCAAGCTCGGCGTTGAACTGCTGGGAGATGTGATGCGTAAGGCTTTCTTTGTTGATCATCGTTTCGCTCCGCGAAAAAGCTGCAAGCCTCAAGCCGCAAGCTTCAAGTCGTTCGTGTTATCCCTTGGCCCCAGGCCTGCGGCTGGCAGACCGACTAGCCATAGCGACCGGTGATGTAGTCTTCGGTCTGCTTCTTCGCCGGGTTGGTGAACAGGGTATCGGTGTCCCCGAATTCGACCAGTTTGCCCATGTACATGAAGGCGGTGTAGTCCGAGACGCGCGCCGCCTGTTGCATGTTGTGGGTCACGATGACGATGGTGTACTTGGATTTCAATTCGTAGATCAGCTCTTCGACCTTCAGCGTCGAGATCGGGTCCAGTGCCGAGCACGGTTCGTCGAGCAGCAATACTTCTGGCTCCACGGCGATGGTGCGGGCAATGACCAGACGTTGCTGCTGGCCACCCGACAGGCCCAGGGCCGAATCGTGCAGGCGGTCTTTGACCTCATCCCACAGGGCGGCGCCCTTCAGTGCCCATTCGACGGCTTCGTCGAGGGTGCGCTTCTTGTTGATGCCCTGGATGCGCAGGCCGTAGACGACGTTCTCATAGATGGTCTTGGGGAACGGGTTCGGCTTCTGGAACACCATGCCCACACGGCGGCGCAGCTCGGCCACGTCTTCGCCCTTGCGGTAGATATTGGTGCCATACAGGTTGATGGCGCCCTCCACGCGGCAACCGTCAACCAGGTCGTTCATGCGGTTGAAGGTACGCAGGAGGGTCGACTTGCCGCAGCCGGACGGGCCGATGAAGGCGGTCACGCGCTGCTTGGGGATATTCATGCTGACGTCGAACAAGGCTTGCTTGTCGCCGTAGAACAGGCTCAGGCCCGGTACTTCGATGGCCACGGTCTCTTCGGCCAGGCGCAGGCTCTGCTTGTCGCGGCCCAGGGCAGACATGTCGATGCCGTGGGTATGGGATTCGTGCTGCATGGTCAACTCCATACGCTATCAATTCGTTTCAAAGGGCCGCCCGGCTTGCAGGCGGCACGCTTGTAATCAGGATCAGTGGTCCAGCGCCTTGTACTTCTCGCGCAGGTGGTTACGGATCCACACCGCCGAGAGGTTGAGGGTGGCGATCACCAGCACCAGCAGCAGCGCGGTGGCGTACACCAGCGGCCGTGCGGCCTCGACGTTAGGGCTCTGGAAGCCGACGTCATAGATGTGGAAGCCCAGGTGCATGATCTTCTGGTCCAGGTGCAGGTACGGGTAGTTGCCATCCAGTGGCAACGACGGCGCCAGCTTCACCACACCCACCAGCATCAGCGGCGCCACTTCACCGGCGGCGCGGGCCACGGCGAGGATCATGCCGGTCATCATGGCCGGGCTGGCCATCGGCAGGACGATTTTCCACAGGGTCTCGGCCTTGGTCGCGCCCAGGGCCAGCGAGCCCTCGCGCACGGTGCGTGGAATCCGCGCCAGGCCTTCTTCGGTGGCCACGATCACCACCGGTACCGCCAGCAGCGCCAGGGTCAGCGAGGCCCACAGCAGGCCCGGGGTACCCAGGGTGGGTGCCGGCAGCGACTCGGGGAAGAACAGCCGGTCGATCGAGCCACCCAGTACATAGACGAAGAAGCCCAGGCCGAACACGCCGTAGACGATCGCCGGTACACCCGCCAGGTTGTTCACCGCGATGCGGATCAGGCGCGTCACCGGGCCCTGCTTGGCGTATTCGCGCAGGTAGACTGCAGCCAGCACGCCGAACGGGGTCACGATCACGGCCATGATCAGGGTCATCATCACGGTACCGAAGATGGCCGGGAAGATGCCGCCCTCGGTGTTGGCTTCACGCGGGTCGTCGCTGAGGAACTCCCAGACCTTGGCGAAGTAAGTGCCCATCTTGGTCAGCCCGGACATGCCGTTCGGCTGGATAGCGTGCACCACCTTGCTCAGGTTGATCTCCACTTCGCGGCCGTTGGCATCACGTGCCACCAAGCTGTCACGGGAGAAGGCCTGGTGCAGGCCGCTGAGGCGGTCTTCGATGGCCTTGTAGCGGCTGTTCAGCTCGGCACGCTCGGCGTCCATGTCGGCCTGGGCAGCGGCGTCGAGCTTGCCCTCCAACTCCAGCTTGCGGCTATGCAAACGCAGGCGTTCGAGGCCATGGTTGATGGCGCCGATGTCTTTTTTCTCGAGTTGCTGCAATTCGCCATTGAGCTGGTTGGCGCGCTTGAGGCGGGCCTGCAGTTCGTTCCAGGCAGCAGGGCCTTCGGCGACCACGCGGCCTTCTTCCTTGACGCTGACCAGGTAGCCGTAGAAGTTGCCCCACTCGCGGCGTTCCAGCGCCATCAGGTCGACCGGGCGTTGCTCATCGACCAGCCAGTCGCCCACCACCCAAGTGAAGTCGCTGCCGTTGAGGTCGCGGTTACCGACCTTGATCAGCTCACGGGTCATGAATTCCGGGCCCTGCTCAGGTACCGGCAAGCCGGCACCCTTCAGGCGTGCACGGGGCACTTCTTCTTTTTGCACCACTTCGCCGACGACGATGTGATCAGCCTGGCCAGGCACCTTGTAGGTGGCCTGGACCAGGTCGGCCGGCCAGAAGTGGCCCAGGCCTCGCACGGCGATGACCGACAGCAGGCCGATGGTCATGATCACCGCCATGGCAACCGCGCCACCGCTGATCCAGACGCCTGGGGCGCCGCTCTTGAACCAGCCTTTGAGGGAATCCTTTTTCACGGATCTCTACCTTTCTATCAAAGCGACGAGTATTTCTTGCGCAGACGCTGGCGAATCAGCTCGGCCAAGGTGTTCATGATGAAGGTGAACATCAGCAGCACGAGGGCCGCCAGGAACAGCACGCGATAGTGGCTGCCACCGACTTCCGACTCCGGCATTTCTACCGCCACGTTGGCGGCCAGGGTGCGCATGCCTTCGAACAGGTTCATCTCCATCACCGGGGTGTTGCCGGTGGCCATGAGCACGATCATGGTCTCGCCCACCGCACGGCCCATGCCGATCATCAGCGCCGAGAAGATACCCGGGCTGGCGGTGAGGATGACCACGCGGGTCAGGGTCTGCCACGGCGTCGCACCCAGGGCCAGGGAGCCCAGGGTCAGGCTGCGCGGCACGCTGAACACGGCGTCTTCGGCAATCGAGTAGATGTTCGGGATAACCGCGAAGCCCATGGCGATGCCGACTACCAGGGCGTTGCGCTGGTCGTAGGTGATGCCCAGGTCGTTGGTGATCCACAGGCGCATGTCGCCGCCGAAGAACCAGGTCTCCAGGTAAGGGCTCATGGTCAGGGCGAACCAGCCGGTGAACAGGATCACGGGGATCAGGATCGCCGCTTCCCAGCCATCCGGCACGCGCAGGCGGATCGACTCCGGCAGGCGGCTCCAGACGAAACCGGCCAGCAGGATGCCGAACGGCATCAGTACGAACAGGCTGAACACACCCGGCAAGTGGCCTTCGAGGTACGGCGCGAGGAACAGGCCGGCGAAGAAGCCGAGGATCACCGTCGGCATCGCTTCCATCAGCTCGATCACCGGCTTGACCTTGCGGCGCATGCCAGGGGCCATGAAGTAGGCGGTGTAGATGGCGGCGGCAATGGCCAGCGGGGCGGCCAGGATCATCGCGTAGAACGCAGCCTTCAGGGTACCGAAGGTCAGCGGCGACAGGCTCAGCTTGGGCTCGAAGTCGGTGTTCGACGCAGTCGACTGCCAGACGTACTTGGGCTCGTCATAGTTCTCGTACCAGACCTTGCCCCACAGCGCGCTGAAGGAGACTTCCGGGTGCGGGTTCTTCAGGCTCAGCGGCAGCAGCTTGCCGCCTTCCTCGATGATGATGCGGTTGGCACGCGGCGACAGGGCCAGGATACCCGCGCCTTCTGCAGCCGGCTCGACCAGCAGGGTGCGGTGCGCGGTGCTGTGGAATACACCAAGCTTGCCTTCGGCGTCCAGGGCGATGAAGCCCTTGCGGCGCTCTTCGGCATCGATCTGGACGATCGGCGCGTTGCCCATCTGGAAGCTGCGGATCAACTTGAAGCGCGACTCGCCATCGGGATCGCGGGCCATGAACCACTGGTTCAAGCCACCTTTGGAGTCACCGAAGATCAGCGAGATACCGCCCACCAACTGGCCACTGGCCGTGATCTCGGCATTGCCATCTTCCAGCAGCTTGTAGCGGCCGTTGAGGCTCTTGTCACGCAGGCTGAAGACGTCGGCGGTGGCACGGCCGTTGACCACGTACAGCCATTGCTGGCGCGGGTCGACGTAAATGGCCTTGACCGGCTCGGTCATCTGCGGGAGGTCGATACGGTTCTGCTCGCTGGTGACCTCGCCGGTCATCATGTTCTCTTCGCGGGTCAGTTGGGTGACCTGCAGGTGCGAACCGGTGGAACCTGCCAGCAGCAGGGTTTCGCCGTTGACGTTGACGCTCACGTGCTCCAGAGGGCGGCCCTGGTCGTCAAGCACGAACGCGTCCTTGCCGTAGGGGTAGTCGATGCCTGGGGTGATGGTCTTCTTATTGTCCGGGTAGGTGATCTTGTAGGTGTGGTGGAACACCAGCGCCTGACCATTGGACAGACCCAGCACAACCAGCGGGCTACCCGGCTGATCGGTGCTGATGGAGCTCACCTGGGTACCGGCCGGCAGCGGCAGGTCGACGCGCTGCAGCTCGGCACCGGTCTTGGTGTCGAAGAACAGTGCCTGCCCCTTGTCGGAAACCCGCATGCCCACCAGGTTCTGCTCTTCAAGCGCGATCATCAGCGGCTTGCCGACATCCTGTTGCAGCCAGGTCGGCTCCAGGGCCTTCTTGCTGGTCAGCTCAGCGCCCTGGAACAGCGGCAGCACCACGTAGGCCAGGTAGAAGAAAATCAGGGTAATTGCCGCCAATACGGCAAGCCCGCCCACCAGTACATACCAGCGAGTCAGGCGGTCCTTGAGCGCACGCATGCGGCGCTTACGTTGCAACTCGGGCGTATTGAAGTCAATCCGCACGGGTTGGGAATTTTGGGTCATGGTGGAGTTGGCCAGATCATTCATGCGCACACCCTAGCGGTCCCGTATGACAAAAACATGACAATGCAGTGACGCAAGAAAGCCCGACGCTCAGGGGTTCTGGCTTCGGACTGAGAATTCGTGGAAGCGGCCGGGCTTAGGCACCGGCCGATTCCTCAGTTACTTACTTCTTTGCGACGTTACCAGCGTGGGACAGGCCCAGGTCAGCCAGGGTCTTGTCGACCACTTTGGCCGGCAGCGGGATGTAGCCATCCTTCACCACGACCTGCTGGCCAGCTTGCGACAGCACCAGCTTGATGAACTCGGCGTCCAGCGGGGCCAGAGGCTTGTTCGGGGCCTTGTTGACGTAGACGTACAGGAAGCGGGACAGCGGGTACTTGCCGTTCAGGGCGTTTTCTTCGTTGTCTTCGATGAACTCGCCGCCTTCTTTCTTGGCCAGGGCTACGGTCTTGACGCTAGCGGTCTTGTAGCCGATGCCCGAGTAGCCAATGCCGTTCAGCGAGGAGCTGATCGACTGCACGACCGAAGCCGAGCCAGGCTGTTCGTTGACGTTAGGCTTGAAGTCGCCTTTGCACAGGGCTTCTTCCTTGAAGTAGCCGTAGGTGCCCGATACCGAGTTACGGCCGAACAGCTGCACTGGCTTGTTGGCCAGGTCGCCGGTCACGCCCAGGTCGCCCCAGGTTTTGACATCGGCCTTGGCGCCGCACAGGCGGGTGGACGAGAAGATCGCATCGACCTGAGCCATGGTCAGCCCCTTGATCGGGTTGTCCTTGTGGACGAATACAGCCAGGGCGTCAACGGCGACCGGGATGGCGGTCGGCTTGTAGCCGTACTTCTGCTCGAAGGCCTGCAGTTCGACGTCCTTCATCTTGCGGCTCATCGGGCCCAGGTTGGCGGTGCCTTCGGTCAGCGCGGGTGGCGCGGTGGAGGAGCCGGCGGCCTGGATCTGGATGTTTACGTTCGGATATTCCTTCTTGTAGGCCTCAGCCCACAGGGTCATCAGGTTGGCGAGGGTGTCCGAACCGACGCTGGAGAGGTTGCCCGAAACACCGGTGGTCTTGGTGTAGGTCGGGATTGCTGGGTCGACAGCGGCTACCGCATTGGCGGTTGCAACGCCAGCGGCGGCGAAGGTAAGGGCCGCCATCAAACGCTTCAGTTTCATGCCTTGCTCCTAGCAGGAATATTGGGGGTGTTGGATGGATCGGGCCCAAGTATCTGCAGGCCGCATGAATACGATATGACTTCAATGTGACAATTGGATGAAAGGCCATCACCCGGTGCCGGGGATGGCCTTTTCAAGATGTTGCAGAGGCGCGGGGTAACCGCTCAGGCTCTTCGCCTACCCCAATGAGGGAGGCAATTGATGCAAGCCGATCAGCGCTTATTGGCGAACAGATAAACGCCTACGGCCAGCCCGACAGCACACAGCCCCGCCACATAATAGGCCGGCGCCATTGGGCTGACCTTCAACAGCGCGGTCACCACCATCGGCGTCAGCCCGCCGAAGATGGCGTAGGCGACGTTGTAAGAGAACGACAAGCCGCTGAAACGCACCACCGGTGGGAAGGCCTTGACCATCACATAGGGCACGGCGCCGACGATACCGACGCACAGGCCGGTCAGCGCATACAACGGGAACAGCAGGTCGGGGCGGGTCGGCAGGCTGTGGTAGAAGGTCCAGGAGCTGGCCAGCAACAGCAGGCTGCCGACGATGAACACACGCCCAGCGCCGATGCGGTCGGCCAGGCTACCGGCACCGATGCAGCCGAGGCTGAGCAGCACAATGGCCAGGCTGTTGGCCTTGAGCGAGTCGGTCGGGCTGATTTGGTAGAAGCTCTGCAGCAGCGCCGGGGTCATCAGGATCACCACCACGATGCCAGCCGACAGCAGCCAGGTCAGCAGCATCGACAAAATGATCGCGCCACGGTGATCACGCAGCACGGCACGCAGCGGCAGCTCTTCGGCCAGGGCCTTGCGCTGCTGCATCTCGGCGAACACTGGGGTTTCGTGCAGCCAGCGGCGCAGGTACACCGAGAACAGGCCGAACACACCCCCCAGCAAGAACGGTATACGCCAGGCGTAATCGGCAACTTCACCTGGGGTATAAATGCTGTTGATCAGGGTCGCGACCAGCGAGCCGAGCAAAATGCCCGAGGTCAGGCCGGCGGTCAGCGTGCCGCAGGCGTAGCCGGTATTGCGCGCTGGTACGTGCTCAGAGACGAACACCCAGGCGCCAGGCACTTCGCCACCAATCGCCGCGCCCTGAATGACGCGCATCAGCAGCAGCAAAACAGGTGCCCACAGGCCAATCTGCGCGTAGGTCGGCAGCAGGCCCATGATCAGGGTGGGCAGCGCCATCATGAAGATGCTCAGGGTGAACATCTTCTTGCGCCCGAGCAGGTCACCGAAGTGCGCCATGACGATGCCGCCCAGCGGCCGCGCCAGGTAGCCGGCGGCAAAGATGCCGAAAGTCTGCATCAAGCGCAGCCATTCCGGCATGTCGGCAGGGAAGAACAGCTTGCCGACCACCGTAGCGAAGAACACGAAGATGATGAAGTCGTAGAACTCCAGTGCACCGCCCAGGGCGGACAGTGAAAGGGTCTTGTAGTCGCTGCGGGTCAGCGGCCGTGAAGGCTGCTCGATACTGCTCGGCACGGAGGTCATCGATCTTTCTCTTGTAGGTCATGCAGGTCGCTTGGCGCGCGACTTCTGGATTGGTAGACGAGCGAAGATAGCAAATTGCCGAGGCGCGCCGAAAGCGATACAAAAACCATACAGATATTCATGAATGCGCGGTCGTCGCTGGCCGTTATGCTCTATATACTGGCAGTTCGTAGGAAAAGGTTGCTCCTAGCGTGGGATGTTGTGCGAAAACGCCGGTCTGCATGTCAGGCGGTTTCGCAGAGTTTCCCTACGGCCGCCCAGTGAAACGAAATCGGCGTAGTATGTTTCCAGCTGAATCGTTTACCCGGCCTTTGCGCCACACCAACGAAAGCGTCACGGGTCAGAGGCCCCATCGCATGATTGAGCTCGAACAAGAAGATCCAATCCCGCAAGGCGACCTGGCCTTGCAAATCACCGCACTCCCTCGTGAGACCAACGGCTTTGGTGACATCTTTGGCGGCTGGCTGGTCGCCCAGATGGATTTGGCCGGCACTGCCATGGCCAGCCGTGTCGCGGGTGGCCGTGTGGCCACGGTGGCCATCGATCGCATGGCCTTCCTGGTGCCGGTCGCCGTGGGTGCCCAGCTGTCGTTCTATACCCAGACCCTGGAAATCGGCCGCAGCTCGATCCAGATGATGGTCGAAGTGTGGAGCGACGACCCGCTGTCCAGTGAATGGCGTAAGGTGACCGAAGCGGTATTCGTCTTCGTCGCCATCGACGGCAGTGGCCGCACCCGCTCTGTGCCTCGTCGCTGAGCCACGCCGGCGGTAAACTCATTGCACGTGCCCGGGTCCAAGGCCCACAGGGCAATCAATGAGACGAGTGCAATGGCTACTTTCAAGGTCGACACCGAGCAACACGGCGAACTCAATTGCTGGCGCATCACCAGCGAGCATGCCGAACTACTGATCGCCCAGCAGGGCGCGCAGATCCTCAGCTACCAGCGTGTGGGCGAACCGCCGCTGCTGTGGCTGAGCGACCAGGCCATTTTCCGCCAGGGCAAATCCGTGCGCGCCGGGGTACCGGTGTGCTGGCCGTGGTTTGGCAACCTGCAGCGCAACCCCCAGGCTGTTCAGGCCATGTACCACGACGAGCAGGCGCCTGCCCACGGGCTGGCGCGCTCGCGAGACTGGCAGCTGCTGGGTATTGAGAAAGCGGGCAACGGCCTGCGTATCGAATTCGCACTGCCTGAAGCGCGGGGCGACCTGCCCGGCTGGCCTCAAGACGTCGAGCTGAAGCTGGTGGTGGAGCTGGATGAGGCGTTGAAGCTGAACCTGACCAGCCGCAACATGGGCAATACCCCCGTTACCATCAGCCAGGCCCTGCACAGCTACTTTGCCGTCAGCGACGTGCGCCAGGCGCGGGTCGAGGGTGTGGACGGGTTGAGCTACATCGAGACCTTGGCCGACTGGGAGCAGCGCCAGCAGCAAGGTGCGCTGGCATTTGCCGGGGAGACTGACCGGATCTACCTGGATACCCCGCAAACCCTGAGCATTGTCGACCCGCACTGGGCGCGGCGGATTACCCTGACCAGCAGTGGCTCGCGCTCGGCGGTGATTTGGAACCCTTGGACCGAGCGGGCGCGGGAGCTGCCGGACATGGCGGAAGATGGCTGGCAGCGGATGCTGTGCATCGAGACAGCGAATGTGTGGGATGACGTGGTGACGCTGAGGCCTGGGACGAGTTGCTCGCTGAGCGTCAGTATCGGCAGTGAAGCGATCTGAGCCTTGCGTTGATTTTACCGGCCTCTTCGCGGGGCAAGCCCGCTCCCACAGGATGGGAGCGGGCTTGCCCCGCGAAGAGGCCAGCACAGCCCCACTCAGAGGTCGGCGTCCTCCACCACCCTCACCTTCTGCGCATCCAGCGCATAGGCCGCATCCGCCAGGTCGTTGCTGACCTTCTCCACCTTCAACGCCCCGCTAACCCACAGCGGCGTGTAGATGTCGTCGATTTTCAGCCCCTTCGGGTAGCGCACCAGCACCAACTGGTTCGGTGGCGGTGGCGGCACGTGGATGCAGGCGCCCGGGTATGGCACCAGGAAAAATAGTGTGCTGTTGCCCTTGGCATCGCTCTCCAGCGGTACCGGGTAACCGCCCAAGCGAATCTGCTTGCCGTTCATGGCGGGCACGGTCTTGGTCGAATACATCACCGCCGGCAACCCTTTGCTCTGCTTGAGGCCGCCCTTGTCGGTGAAGGTGCCCATGGCCTCCGGCGAGTTGTGGTCGATTTCGGGCATCTGCTCAAGGGCCTTCTGGTCCGACTTGGGCATCAGCTCCAGCCAGTCGGTTTCGGGCAGCTCGGCACGGGCCAGGGTGCTGGCCAGAAGCAAGGGGATGAGAAATAAGGCACGCATGAAAATGCTCGGCAACTCGGATGAATTGCCGAGCATTCTAAACGGTATTCAGCGTTTCTTGATTAATCCGTAGATCACCAGAAGGACGACGGCACCGACCAGCGCGCCGAAGAACCCTGCGGCCTGCCCAGCCTGATAAATGCCCAGTGCCTGACCGCCGTAGGTGGCGATCAAGGAGCCGGCAATACCCAGCAGGATGGTCATGATCCAGCCCATGCTGTCGTCGCCCGGCTTGATGAAGCGGGCCAGCAGGCCAACGATGAGGCCGATGAAGATGGTTCCAATGATGCCCATGGCAATCCCTCTGCAGTGAAGATGGAACAAGCCAAAGCCTAGACGGGCTTTGGCCTGTTGCCATGTTCAGAGGGCAAGCCGCTTGCAGAAGTTCGATTTACAGCCCGATCAGTTGCTGATCAGCGCCTCTACTTCGGCAATCTTGCGCTTGAGGGTGGCCATGTCCTGGCAACGCAGGGTGGCATGGCCAACCTTGCGCCCGACCTTGAAGGCCTTGCCATAGTGGTGCAGGTGGCAGTCTTCGATAGCGACCACTTTATCCACCGCAGGTACTTCACCGATGAAGTTGAGCATGGCGCTTTCACCGACCTTGGCGGTCGAGCCCAGCGGCAGGCCGGCGACAGCGCGCAGGTGGTTCTCGAACTGGCTGCACTCGGCGCCTTCGATGGTCCAGTGCCCGGAGTTGTGCACACGCGGGGCGATTTCGTTGGCCTTGAGGCCACCGTCGACTTCGAAGAACTCGAACGCCATCACGCCGACATAGTCCAGCTGCTTCAGCACACGGCCGACGTAGTCTTCGGCCAGGCCTTGCAGCGGGTGCGCTTCGCTGGCCACCGACAGACGCAGGATGCCGCTCTCGTGGGTGTTGTGCACCAACGGATAGAAGCGGGTTTCGCCATCGCGGGCACGGACGGCCACCAGCGAGACTTCGCCGGTGAACGGCACGAAGCCTTCCAGCAGGCACGGCACGCTGCCCAGCTCGGCGAAGGTGTCGACCACGTCTTCAGCACTGCGCAGGACCTTCTGGCCCTTGCCGTCGTAGCCCAGGGTGCGGGTCTTGAGCACGGCTGGCAGGCCGATGCTGGCGACCGCGGCGTCCAGGTCTGCCTGGGAGAGGATGTCGGCAAAGGCCGGGGTCGGAATACCCAGGTCGCGGAACATGCTCTTCTCGAACAGGCGGTCGCGGGCAATACGCAGCGCTTCGGCGCTTGGGTAGACCGGGACGAACTGCGAGAGGAAGGCCACGGTTTCGGCCGGGACGCTTTCGAACTCGAAGGTCACCAGGTCGACTTCGTCGGCCAGCTGGCGCAGATGGTCCTGGTCACCGTAGTCGGCGCGCAGGTGCTCGCCCAGAGGGGCGGCGCAGGCATCTGCAGCCGGGTCGAGGAACGCGAAGTTCATGCCCAGCGGAGTACCCGCCAGGGCCAGCATGCGGCCGAGCTGGCCGCCACCGATTACACCGATCTTCATGGGGTCAGCCTCAAGCCTGGCGCGGGTCTGGATTGTCCAGCACGGTGTCGGTCTGTTCCGTGCGGAACTGCTTGAGCGCCGCGTGGTACTGCGGGTACTTGGCGCCCAGGATGCTCGCCGACAGCAATGCAGCGTTGATCGCGCCCGCCCGGCCGATGGCCAGGGTCGCGACCGGAACGCCCGCCGGCATCTGCACGATCGACAGCAGCGAATCGACACCCGACAGCATCGACGACTGCACCGGCACGCCCAGCACCGGCAGGTGGGTCTTGGCGGCGCACATGCCTGGCAGGTGGGCTGCGCCACCGGCACCGGCGATGATCACCTCGATGCCACGGCCTTCGGCCTCTTCGGCATACTGGAACAGCAGATCCGGGGTGCGGTGGGCGGAAACCACCTTCACTTCGTAGGGAATGCCGAGTTTTTCCAGCATATCGGCGGTGTGGCTAAGGGTGGACCAATCGGACTTGGAGCCCATGATCACGCCAACCAGTGCACTCATCGTCGAGCCTCTTCGCTTGTGCGCCCTTGGGCGCGTCAAAAAACAACAAGCCACGCGGGACGACCGGCGTGGCTTGTTTGCTGATCAGGACCGGAGCTATCCGGTCTAAAGGCCGCGCAGTATACCGTAACCCTGGGCGATGCTGGCACCCCCGGCGACCAACTGTCGGCCTTATTTTTCGGGGCTTTGGCTGACTTTTGGGTCAACCGCCGCCGCCCCTTCCAGCTTGCGCCACAACAAGCGCACGTTGGCCTTACGCACCAGGGCGCAGCGGTACAGGCGGATTTCCAGGGGCACGTGCCATTGGCTGCCACCGCAGATGGCCAGCTCACCCCGCTCCAGCTCGCCGCGCATCGACAGGCGTGGCACCCAGGCAATGCCCATGCCCTCCAGCGCCATGCTCTTGAGGCTGTCGGCCATGGCGGTTTCATAAACAGTGGTGTAGCGCAGGTTGCGCTGGCGCAGCAACAGGTTCACCGAACGGCCGAGGAAGGCACCGGCGGTGTAGGCCAAAAGTGGCACGCTGCCCTCGCCTTCCAGATCGAACAAGGGCTGGCCGTCGGCATCCACGGCACACACCGGCAACATTTCGGTGGTGCCCATGTGCAGCGACGGGAAGATCTCGGCATCCATCTGCAGCGCGGCATCGGGGTCATAGAAGGCCAGCATCAGGTCGCAACCGCCTTCGCGCAGGGCATGCACCGCATCACCCACGTTGGTCGCCACCAGACGGGTGGCAATGTTCAACCCGTCGTTGCGCAACTGGGCCACCCAACGTGGGAAAAACCCCGACGCCAGGGAGTGCGCCGCCGCCACTTGGATAACCTCGCCCTGGCCACCTTCGAGGTGGTGCAAATGGCGCAGAATTTCGCTCAACTGGTCGACAACGGTGCGCGCAGTGACCAGAAACAGCTGCCCGGCCTCGGTCAGTTCAATCGGGGTGCGGGAACGATTCACCAGCTGCAGGCCCAAGGCTGCTTCGAGGCTGCGAATACGTCGACTGAAGGCCGGTTGAGTGACGAAACGCCGCTCTGCCGCTTGCGAAAAACTGCGCGTGGCAGCCAGGGCGCTGAAGTCTTCCAGCCATTTGCTTTCCAGGTTCACGAAGCACATCTCCCGGCATGCACCAAAATGGAACACGCTCGAATGTCAATTGGCGTCACATGAAACACTATGCCGTTTGTGCATAGGTTAGCGTGCAACAGCATTGGCCGCAAAATCCTCTTCGGGCCTAGGATTAGCGCCATTCCGGCATGTGCCGGGTCAAATTCGAGATGATATACATCATGTCTGCCGCTGCATCGTTCCGCGTCGAAAAAGATCTGCTGGGTACCCTTGAAGTTCCTGCTGATGCCTACTACGGCATCCAGACCCTGCGCGCTGCCAACAACTTCCACCTCTCCGGTGTTCCGCTGTCGCACTACCCGAAACTGGTAGTGGGCCTGGCGATGGTCAAGCAGGCTGCTGCTGACGCCAACCGAGAGCTGGGGCACCTGAGCGATGCCAAGCACGCCGCCATCAGCGCCGCCTGCGGCCGGCTGATCAAAGGCGACTACCACGAGCAGTTCGTGGTGGACATGATTCAAGGCGGTGCTGGTACTTCTACCAACATGAACGCCAACGAAGTCATCGCCAACATCGCGCTGGAGGCCATGGGCCACCAGAAGGGTGAGTACCAGTACCTGCACCCGAACAACGACGTGAACATGGCGCAGTCGACCAACGACGCCTACCCAACTGCGATCCGCCTGGGTCTGCTGCTGGGTCATGACGCCCTGCTCGCCAGCCTCGACAGCCTGATCCAGGCCTTCGCCGCCAAAGGTAAAGAGTTCGACCACGTACTGAAGATGGGCCGTACCCAGCTGCAGGACGCCGTGCCGATGACCCTGGGCCAGGAATTCCGCGCCTTCGCCACCACCATGACCGAAGACCTCAACCGTCTGCGTTCGCTGGCGCCGGAGCTGCTGACCGAAATCAACCTGGGTGGTACTGCCATCGGTACCGGCATCAACGCCGACCCGGGCTACCAGATGCTCGCCGTACAGCGCCTGGCAACCATCAGCGGCCAGCCGCTGGTCCCGGCTGCCGACCTGATCGAAGCCACCTCCGACATGGGCGCCTTCGTGCTGTTCTCCGGCATGCTCAAGCGTACCGCGGTCAAGCTGTCGAAGATCTGCAACGACCTGCGCCTGCTGTCCAGCGGCCCGCGTACCGGCATCAACGAGATCAACCTGCCAGCGCGTCAGCCAGGCAGCTCGATCATGCCAGGCAAGGTCAACCCGGTTATCCCGGAAGCCGTCAACCAGGTGGCCTTCGCCATCATGGGCAACGACCTGGCCCTGACCGTCGCCGCCGAAGGTGGCCAGCTGCAGCTGAACGTGATGGAGCCGCTGATCGCCTACAAGATCTTCGACTCGATCCGCCTGCTCCAGCGCGCCATGGACATGCTGCGCGAGCACTGCATCGTCGGCATCACTGCCAACGAACAGCGCTGCCGTGAACTGGTCGAGCACTCGATCGGCCTGGTCACAGCCCTGAACCCTTACATCGGCTACGAAAACGCCACCCGTATCGCCCGTGTTGCTCTGGAAACAGGCCGCGGTGTGCTGGAACTGGTACGCGAAGAGAAGCTGCTGGACGAAGAGATGCTCAACGACATCCTGCGCCCAGAAAACATGATTGCACCGCGTCTGGTTCCGCTGAAGGCGTAACCGACCGCTTCAACTGTCTCACCAGGTCGAGGGACTAGACACCTCTCAACCTTTCAAAGGCCCGAGCGCATGCATCGGGCCTTTTTTTTTGCCTGCATGATCTAGCGCGGTTGCGCTGCCCCAGGTTTGCGGCACACAACTTGCTCCATAATGCATCCCAACCAACGGGATACCGAGCATGCTGCACAGCCACCTGACCACCCTCAACGCGGTTTCGCTGATCCTCAACGTCTTTCAGGCAGAGGGTTGCGAGGCTTCGGCCTTGCTCGCCGGCAGTGGCATCGGCCCGGCGGACCTGGGGCATGCAGACGCGCGCATCACCACCCAGCAAGAGCTGCAGGTGTGTGCCAATGCCGTCGCCCGGCGCGAAGACATCGGCCTGGAGCTGGGCCAGCGCATGCACGTGTCGTGCTATGGCATGCTCGGTTACGCCCTGCTCTCCAGTGCCACTTTGGGTGACGCCTTGCGCCTGGCGCTGCGCTTTCCGGCACTGCTGGGAACAGTCTTCCAACTGCGCCTGATCGACGACGGCCAGCGTGTCTGGCTCAGCGCCAGCGATTACCGCGACAGCCCGGCGCTGACTGCTTTCAATGCAGAGTTCTGCCTGGTCTCGCTGAAAGTGATTTGCGACGACTTGCTGGGCCGGCCCCTGCCACTGCTTGGCAGCCGCTTCGAGCATGCCCGGCCGGGCTACCACAGCCTCTATACCCGTGCCTTCCAATGCCCAATCGGCTTCGAGGCCGAGGACAACGCGTTTGCCTTCGAGCGGCGCTGGCTGGATACCCCGCTACCATTGGCCGACCCCATTACCCACAAAGCCATGAGCGAGCGCTGCCGACGCCTGAACCTCGAATTCACAGGGCGTCAGGCCTGGCTGGGCAAGATACGCCAGCTGCTGGCCCAGCAACTGGACGCAGCGCCGGGGCTTGAGGGTTTGGCGCGGCAGATGAACTGCTCATCGCGGACCTTGCGCCGGCACCTGCAGGCGCTGGGCAGCAGTTATCAACAGCTGCTCGATGAGCTGCGTTTCGAGCGGGCCAAGCAGTTGTTGGCCGATGAGCAGATGCCGATCTACCGGATTGCCGAAACCTTAGGGTTCAGCGAAACGGCCAGCTTCCGCCATGCATTCCAGCGCTGGAGTGGCGTGGCGCCCAGCCACTTTCGCGGTTGACCTGGGCGGGCCTCTTCGCGGGCAAGCCCGCTCCCACAGGATCTCCACAACTCTGGGATATTGTGGTGTACCTGTGGGAGCGGGCTTGCCCGCGAAAAGGCCGGCACATTAAACCCGGCCAGCGACCTTGGCCACATCGATCCCCTTTTGGCCGTTTGCGTCGTTCTCCGCTACCGGGCTGCCCCTGAAAATGGGCCCACGCCAGTCCAACCGGAGAACAACAATGCTGACGATCTATTCCGATGACCACCGCCTGCACCACGGCCGCTGCGAGCTGATCGACGGCAAGCTGATGCCCTGCTTCGAAATGCCTTCGCGCGCCGACCATGTGCTCGATCAAGTGAACAAGCGCCAGCTGGGCGACGTGAAGGCGCCGGACGACTTCGGCCGCGCGCCGCTGCTGCGCGTCCACAGCGCCGACTACCTGGACTTCTTTGAAGGCGCTTGGGCGCGCTGGGCCGCGTTGGGCCACGAAGGCGACCTGCTGCCTTTCACCTGGCCAGCCCGCACCCTGCGCCAGGTTAAACCCACCGGCCTGCATGGCGAGCTTGGCTACTACAGCTTCGACGCCGGTGCACCGATTACTGCCGGTACCTGGCAAGCCGCCTACAGCGCCGCCCAGGTCGCGCTCACGGCCCAGGCCGCCATCCAGCAAGGCGCCCATGCGGCGTTCGCCCTGTGCCGCCCACCGGGGCACCATGCCGCCGGCGAAGTCATGGGCGGTTACTGCTACCTGAACAACGCTGCCATCGCTGCCCAGGCCTTCCTGGACCAAGGCCGCGCCAAAGTCGCCATCCTCGACGTCGACTATCACCACGGCAACGGCACCCAAGACATCTTCTACAGCCGCAGCGATGTGTTCTTCGCCTCGATCCACGGCGACCCGCAGGACGAATTCCCGTTCTTCCTCGGCTATGCCGACGAAACGGGCGAAGGCGCAGGTGAAGGCTGCAACATCAACTACCCGTTGCCGGCCGGCAGTGACTGGGCCGCCTGGAGCGCAGCGCTGGAAGACGCGTGCCAGCGCATCGCTGCCTACGACGCCGATGTGCTGGTGATCTCGCTCGGGGTGGACACCTTCAAGGACGACCCAATCTCCCAGTTCAAGCTGGACAGCCCTGACTACCTGGAAATGGGCAAACGCATCGCCCAGCTCGGCAAGCCGACCCTGTTCGTGATGGAAGGCGGCTACGCTGTGGAAGAAATCGGCATCAATGCGGTCAATGTGCTGGAAGGTTTCCAGCGCGCCCAGCCAGGAGCCCGATAATGGCCCGACTCAAGCGTCTGCTCGCCCCGATCATCGCTGCCACCCTGTTCACCGGCGCCCTGCAGGCCCAGGCCGAACAGCGCACCCTGCGGGTCTACAACTGGTTCGACTACATCACCCCGCAGACCTTGGTCGACTTCCAGAAAGACAGCGGCGTAAAGCTGATCTACGACATTTTCGACACCAATGAGGCACTGGAAGCCAAGCTGCTGACCGGCAACTCCGGGTATGACGTGGTGGTGCCGTCCAACGTGTTCCTTGCCAAGCAGATCGAGGCTGGCGTGTTCCAGCCACTGGACCGCAGCAAGCTGCCGAACTGGCAACACCTGGACCCGGCACTGATGAAGCTGATCGAGGCCAACGACCCCGGCAACACGTTTGCCGTGCCCTACATGTACGGCACCGTGCTGATCGGCTTCAACCCGGCCAAGGTCAAGGCTGCGCTGGGTGAGAACGCGCCTGTGGACAGCTGGGACCTGATCTTCAAGGAAGAGAACATCGCCAAGCTCAAGCAGTGCGGCGTTGCCTTGCTCGATTCGCCCTCGGAGATCTTGCCACTGGCCCTGCAATACCTGGGCTTGCCGCCCAACAGCGACAAGCCGGCCGACTACAAGAAGGCCGAGGAGCTGCTGCTGAAGATTCGCCCGCACGTGACGTATTTCCATTCCTCCAAGTACATGGCCGACATCGCCAACGGCGACATCTGTGTGGCGGTGGGCTACAGCGGTAGCTTCTCGCAGGCCGCCAACCGGGCCCGCGATGCGAAGAATGGCGTGGTGGTCGACATGCGCCTGCCCAAGGAAGGTGCGCCGATCTGGTTCGATATGCTGGCCATTCCGAAAAACGCCGCCAACGCCGAAGACGCCCACACCTTCATCAACTACCTGCTGCGCCCGGAGGTGATTGCGCCGATCAGTGATTTTGTCGGCTATCCGAACCCGAACAAGGACGCCACCGAGAAGGTGAACCCGGCGATTCGCAATAACCCCAACCTTTACCCGACGGCGGAAGCGATGGCCAAGCTGTACACCCTCAAGCCGTTGCCACGCGATGCCGAGCGCGCGCGCACCAGGGCCTGGACGCGCATCAAGTCCGGCACCTAAATGTATGTAGGCCACAGCTCACATTCGCCAGGCACTGCGCAATCGCATCAGTGCATTGGCGATGTCGCCTTCCGGCACGGCCGCAAACCCCAGCACCAACCCTGCCCGCTTATCCACAGGCACCTCGCTGTCATCCAACCAGTAACTACTCAGTGGATTCACCTCAACGCCAACCGCTTCAGCCTTGGCGACCAAGGCTTGTTCCCGCGCAAAGTTATCCACATCCACCTTCACGTGTAGTCCTGCCGCCACTTCCGGCATGGCGCCCAAGCCTGGAACATCCACAGGCCAGCCCGCCTTGAGCACGTTACGCCGGCTCAACGCCGCCCGGCGCATACGCCGTATGTGCCGCTGGAAATGCCCTTGGGCCATGAACTCGGCCATCACACACTGGCTACTGACCTCCGAATGCCGCATGGCCAACGCCCGCCCCTGGCTGAAGGCCTGCACCAGGCGCCCAGGCAGCACCAGGTAGCCCAGGCGTAACGCGGGGAAGGCAATCTTGCCGAACGTGCCGATGTACAGCACCCGCCCCTGCCGGTCCAATGCCGCGAGCGGTGCCAATGGCGCACCGCTGTAGCGGTACTCGCCGTCGTAATCGTCTTCGATGATCCAACCATCGCTACGCTCGGCCCAGGCCAGCAATGCCAGGCGCCGTGCCAGGCTCATGGTTACCCCGGTCGGGTACTGGTGGGCTGGCGTCACATAGGCCAAGCGGCAGTCCGCCAGCTGCATCAGCCGCTGGCAATCCATACCCTCGTCATCCACTGGCACGCCCATCACCCTGCCACCCGCCACGGCGAAGGTATGCCCGGCGGCCCGGTAGCCCGGGTTTTCCACAGCCACCCCCTCGCCAGGCTGCAACAGCAACTGTGCACAAAGGCTGATGGCCTGCTGTGCACCACTGGTGATCACAATTTGTTCAGCCGTGCACGATAAGCCCCGCGAACGGCGTAAATAGGTGGCAATCAGCTCGCGCAGCTGCAGCTCACCTGCCGGTTCACCGTAGCCCAGCTGCGCAGGGTCCGGGTTACGCCAGAAACCCGCTTGCAGCTTGGCCCAGACGTCAAACGGGAACAGATCGAAGGCAGGAATGCCCACCCGGAATGCGCGCGGCGCACCACTTCTGGGAGGCGGCAAATGGTTACTTTTCAGACGCTCCAAAGGCTCGCTGGTACGCTCACTGCTGGATAAATCCTCAGTCTTTTCCGAGGAAAATGTGGATAACCCTGTTGATAAACCTAGGGATAACCCTGTGGACAGTTGTGTGGATAGTTTATCGAGCTGGGTCACATAGGTGCCGTCCCCCACCCGGCTCTCGATATACCCTTCGGCATACAACTGGTCATAGGCACGCACCACACTGTTGCGCGACAGCGCGAGGATGGCTGCCAGGTCACGGCTGGCCGGTAACCGCGTACCGCTGCTCAAGCGCCCATCCAGCACCCGTGCACGCAAGGCCTGGTAAAGCTGCTGGCTGAGCCCTCGCTGGCGGTCCAGCACGATGCCAGCGGGGTCGAAGGGCAAGATGAGGGGGCGCTTGTTCACCGTATTGGACCTGTCAAATCAGTCATAAATGGATCTTACACAGAACCAATAGCCTGCCTAGGATGGAGCCATTCGACAAGGAACCCACCATGTACAACAGCAAGCCCCACCAGGAACACGACCTCGATCGCCTGCACCAGCACATGGCCGATACTCGCCTTGCCGTGCTTATCAGCCACGGCGAACACGGGCTGCTGGCCACCCACCTGCCGGTGTTGATTGACCCCGAGCAAGGCGAGTTCGGCACGGTCTACGCGCACTTGGCGCGGGCCAATGCTCAGTGGAAAGACCTGGCGCAAGGCACTGAAGCGCTGCTGGTGTTCCCCGGCGCTGACGCTTATGTCAGCCCCAGCTACTACCCCAGCAAGGCCGAGAACCCCAAGGTGGTACCGACCTGGAACTACCTGGCGGTGCACGCCTACGGCCCGGTTGAAGTGATCCACGAAGCCGCGCCCCTGCTGCAGATCGTCAGCCGCCTGACCGACCGTCACGAGCAGGGCCGCAGTGAACCCTGGAAGGTCTCCGACGCCCCCAGCGACTACATCGACGGCATGCTGCGCGCCATTGTCGGCATACGCCTGCCGATCGCCCGCCTGCAAGGCGCCCGCAAGCTCAGCCAAAACCGTTCGGCCGAGGACATCGCAGGCGTGCGTGAAGGCCTGAGCGGCAGTGCCGACTACCCTGACAACCAACTGGCGGCGCACATGCGCCAACTCTGAAGGAAAAGCCCATGCCCAACGTCACTCTGCGCCCCGTCAGCGCCAACGACCATGCAGCCTGGCTTGCCCTGTGGCAGGCTTACTTGCGCTTCTATGAGACCGAATTGGCCGAAGCGATCAGCGCCAACACCTGGCAGCGCCTGCTCGACCCCAACGAGCCCACCCACTCGGCCCTGGCCTGGGTCGATGGCAAGGCCGTAGGAATGGTCAACTGGATCTATCATCGTTCCAACTGGAGCATCGAAAATTCGTGCTACCTGCAGGACCTTTATGTGGATAACACGCAGCGCGGCCTGGGCATCGGCCGCCAACTGATCGAGCATGTCTATGCCACTGCCAAGGCTGCCGGCTGCGCTAAGGTGCACTGGCTGACCCACGAGACCAACGCCACCGCCATCAGCCTGTACCAACAGGTCGCCGAGCGGCCGGGCTTCATTCAATTCCGCAAAGGGCTGTAGGCACGACATGACTGACGCACTGAACTGGAAACCCGCCACCGCGCCCACGGCAGCGCCCATCGAGGGCCGCTTCATCCGCCTGGAAAAACTCGACCCGGCACGCCACGGCGACGACCTCTGGGACGTACTGCAAGGCCCGGATGCCGACCCGGTTCTGTGGGATTACCTGCCTTATGGGCCATTCCCGGAACGCGGCGCCTTCGACCGCTGGCTGCAAGGCAATGCCGCCAGCCCGGACCCGTTGTTCTTTACCGTCATCGACCGCCCCACCGGCCAGGCCCAGGGCATTCTCAGCCTGATGTCGATCGTGCCCGACCATGGCCGCATCGAGATCGGCCACATCGCCTTCGGCGCCGCCATGCAGCGCACGCCCAAGGGCACCGAAGCGGTGTACCTGCTGGGCAAGCGGGCGTTCGAGCTGGGCAACCGCAGGCTCGAGTGGAAGTGCAACAACGCCAATGCCCGCTCCAAGCGCGCGGCAGAACGGTTTGGCTTTGTCTACGAAGGGGTTTTCCGCAAGCACCTGGTGGTCAAGGACCACAACCGCGACACCGCGTGGTACTCGATTACCGATGATGAATGGCCACAGGTAGCGGCAGGGTTCGAGCGCTGGTTGAGTGCCGACAACCAGCGCCCTGAGGGGCAAGCCAGGACGCTGGAAGCCTGCCGCAACGGGTGATCAGGCCAGGTTGGCCTTGAGCGCCGAAATGTGCTCCGGGCCAATCCCACAGCAACCGCCGAGCAGGCTCGCGCCGCGTTGCCGCCAGTTGCTGGCCCAGCTCAGGTAGCCCGGTGGGTCAAGGTCTTCACGCAGCTCATCGAGGCCATCGTTGGCGGTGGCGTCCTTGGGCTGTGGCGGGAAGGCATTGGCGTAGGCGCCGATGGCGATGTCCACGCCCAGGCGCTCGAACGTCTCGCGCGCTACATCCAGCGCCGCGCCAATCACCTCAGGCTGGCTGCAGTTGAACAACAGCGTACTGACACCCAGCCCGGCAATCGCTTCGGCCGCGTCGGCGACCGTTTGTCCGGAACGCAGCCGCGGCACGTCGATGTCACCTTCGTCCTGCAGCGTGAACGATACCCAGAACGGCCTGCCGTCCTGGGGCAGTTGCGCGCCGATGGCCCGAACTTCTTCGATCGAGCTCTGGGTTTCTGCCAGCCACAGGTCCACGTAGGGGGACAGGCCTGCCAGCAGGGGGGTCAGCACTTCGGCGACGCGCTCGGGCTGATACAGGTCCGGGCGATAAGAGCCGAACAACGGCGGCAGCGAACCGGCCACGCGTACCGGCGCGGCAGCCGCATCGGCTGCCGCACGGGCCAATTGCCCCGCCGTTGCAGCCAAGGTGCGCCCTTCCTGGGCGAACCGCTCTTCACCAATATGGAAGGGCACTACCGCATAGCTGTTGCTGGTGATGACCTGAGCCCCGGCCTCGATATACGCCGTATGCACCGCCAGCACCGCCTCAGGTGCTTCGCTCAAGGCCAGCGCTGACCACTCGGGCTGCCGAAACGGCGCACCACGACGCTGCAGCTCTCGCCCCATACCGCCATCCAGAATTACCAGCGATCGTTCGCCCATATGACTATCACTTATATGTTTATGAATAAAATTCATTAGTGTGTAACTTGTTATAACTATTAAATACCCAGCACCGATTGTCCAACAACTTTTTCAGGTACTTCCATGCGCTTGCTTACCTTGCTCGGCACCGGCCTCATCGCCCTGTGTGCCACCACTCAAGCCTTCGCAGGCGCCACGTTGGACCGAGTGGAATCGCGCAAGGAAATGGTCAACGTGCTGATGGAAAGCTATCCGCCGTTCTCGTTCCTGAACGCGCAGAACCAGCTCGATGGTTTTGACGTGGAGGTGGCCAAGGCCGTCGCCGAAAAACTGGGCGTCAAGCTGCGCCTGGAAACGCCGTCCTGGGATGTGATTGCCGCGGGCCGCTGGAGTGGCCGCTACGACCTTTGCATCTGCTCCATGACGCCAAGTAAGGCGCGCGCCGAGGTGTTTGATTTCCCGGTCGAGTACTACGCCTCACCCGCCGTGATCGTGGTCAACGCCAAGGACGATCGCATTCATTCGGCCAAGGACCTGGATGGCCGCAAGGTCGGCTTGACCAGCGCATCCAGCTACGAGAGCTACCTGAACAAGAACCTGGTCATCGAAGGCAACGAAGACAAAAAAATCGATTACCCCTTCGAAATGGTGCAAATCGCCCCCTACGACACCGACAACGTCGCCTTCCAGGACCTGGGCCTGGGTGCCGGCGTGCGCCTGGACGCGATCCTGACCAACCTGGTCACCGCCCAGCCCCGCCTCGACCAGGACAAACGCTTCAAACTGGCCGGCGCGCCGCTTTATGAAGAACCCAACTCGGTGGCCATCGAAAAAGGCGACCCGGAGTGGGATGCCAAGCTGCGCCAAGTTTTCGCCGAGCTCAAGGCCGACGGTACCTTGGCCAAGCTGTCCCAGAAATGGATCGGCGCCGATATCAGTAAATGAGTGCTCATCAACCTGCCCCTCGCCCGACTGCCAAAACCTCGGGCGCTGGACTGTTCGGATTCCGCACACGCCTATACCTGACCTGGGTTGGGCTGTTTGTGCTGTTTGCCGCGTTTTTCCTGAGCTTTGATCTCAAGTTTTCGATCATTGTCGAGAAATTCCCGTATCTGGCGGGGTTCAAGCTGGGGCCGAACGGGTTCTTGCAAGGCGCGGCACTGACCCTGTTCCTGTGCGTGTGCTCCATCGTCGTTTCCGTGGCACTGGGCTTCGCTGCAGCGCTGGCACGCCTGTCGAGCAGCGCAGTGCTACTGGGCATCGCCAGCTTCTACACGTCATTCTTCCGTGGCACACCGCTGCTGATCCAGATCCTGCTGATCTACCTGGGCTTGCCGCAGCTCGGTGTGGTGCCTGGGGCCATCAGTGCCGGCATCATCGCCCTGTCGCTGAACTATGGCGCCTACCTCAGCGAAATCTTCCGAGCCGGCATTCTTGGCGTGGCACCCGGGCAACGCCAGGCGGCGATGGCGCTAGGCCTCGGCCCTGCGCAGATCTTCTGGCACGTCACCCTGCCCCAGGCCATGCGCACCATCATCCCGCCAAGCGCCAACCAGTTCATCTCGATGCTCAAGGACTCGTCGCTGATTTCGGTGATGGGCGTGTGGGAAGTGATGTTCCTGGCCCAGTCCTATGGCCGTTCCAGCTACCGCTACCTGGAGATGCTGACGACCGCAGCGGTGATCTACTGGGTACTGTCGATTTTGCTGGAACTGGTGCAGGCCAAGCTGGAGCGGCATTTTGGCAAGGGCTATCAGCACTGAAAGCCGGCATCGTACAGATATGCATTAAATTGCATATCTTCGCCATGCATCGCTAAAAATATGCAATTTAATGCATAAAAAAGGGGAGCATCCGCTCCCCAGAGGTAAACCGTTTTTAGCTAAAGGTTTTTATCAACCTTCAATCTCGATCAGGATCTCGCCCGGGGTCACGCGGTCGCCCTTGGCCACGTGGATGGCCACGACTTTGCCGGCGATCGCTGCCTGCACTTCGGTCTCCATTTTCA
This sequence comes from Pseudomonas kermanshahensis, assembly GCF_014269205.2. Taxonomy (NCBI): domain Bacteria; kingdom Pseudomonadati; phylum Pseudomonadota; class Gammaproteobacteria; order Pseudomonadales; family Pseudomonadaceae; genus Pseudomonas; species Pseudomonas kermanshahensis. Next base: position 212,760 of record NZ_JABWRY020000002.1, on the reverse strand, counting down.
TGGCTTCGGTGATCAGCACGGCTTGGCCGGCCTTGACCATATCGCCTTCCTTGACCAGTACATCGACGATGTTGCCAGGCATGGTGGTGCTGACATGGCCAGGGTCGGTGGCCTGCTTACGCTTGCTGCCGCCGCCGCCGACGAACTCGTTGAGCGGCTCGAACACCACTTCTTCCGGCATGCCGTCGATCGACAGGTAGAAGTGACGCTTGCCCTCTGCCTTGACGCCCACACCGGTGATGTCCACACGGTAGGTTTCGCCGTGCACGTCGATGACGAACTCGGTCGGCACGCCTTCGCCGCCAGGTGCGGCAATAGCGCCGGCTTCCGGGATCGGCAACAGGGCTTCGGGGGTCAGGGTGCCGGCTTCACGCTCTTCGAGGAACTTGCGGCCGATGTCCGGGAACATGGCGAAGGTCAGCACGTCTTCTTCGCAGCGAGCCAGGGCGCCGATGTCGTTACGCAGCTTGGTCATTTCTGGCTTGAGCAGGTCGGCCGGGCGCACGTCGATCACTTCTTCGCTGCCAATGGCCTGGCGGCGCAGTTGCTCGTTGACCACGCCCGGGGCCTTGCCGTAACCGCCTTGCAGGTACAGCTTCACCTCGTTGGTGATGGTCTTGTAGCGCTCGCCGGCCAGCACGTTGAAGAACGCCTGGGTACCGACGATCTGCGAAGTCGGGGTGACCAGCGGAGGGAAGCCGAGGTCTTCACGCACCCGCGGGATTTCCGCCAGCACTTCGTTCATGCGGTTGAGGGCGCCCTGCTCCTTGAGCTGGTTGGCCAGGTTGGAAATCATGCCGCCCGGCACCTGGTTGACCTGCACGCGGGTGTCCACCGCAGTGAACTCGCTTTCGAACTGGTGGTACTTCTTGCGCACGGCGTAGAAGTACAGACCGATTTCCTGCAGCAGCTCCAGGTCCAGGCCGGTGTCGAACTCGCTGCCCTTGAGCGCCGCGACCATCGACTCGGTACCCGGGTGGCTGGTGCCCCAGGCGAAGCTGGAGATTGCGGTGTCGATGTGGTCGGCACCGTTTTCCACAGCCTTGAGCTGGCACATGGCAGCCAGGCCAGCGGTGTCGTGGGAGTGGATGAACACCGGCAGCGACTGCTCGGCCTTCAGTGCCTTGACCAGCTCGCCCGTGGCAAACGGGGTCAGCAGGCCGGCCATGTCCTTGATCGCCACCGAGTCGCAACCCATGGCTTCCATCTGCTTGGCCTGGTTCACGAAGGCTTCGATGGTGTGCACCGGGCTGGTGGTGTAGGCGATGGTGCCCTGGGCGTGCTTGCCGGCGGCCTTTACCGCTTCGATGGCCACGCGCAGGTTACGCACATCGTTCATGGCGTCGAAGATGCGGAACACATCGATGCCGTTGACGGCGGCCTTGGCGACAAAGGCTTTGACCACGTCATCGCTGTAGTGGCGGTAGCCCAGCAGGTTCTGGCCGCGCAGCAGCATTTGCAGGCGGGTATTGGGCAGCGCGGCGCGCAGCTTGCGCAGGCGCTCCCACGGGTCTTCCTTGAGGAAGCGCACACAGGCGTCGAAGGTGGCACCGCCCCAGACTTCCAGCGACCAGTAGCCGACTTTGTCGAGCTTTTCGCAGATCGGCAGCATGTCTTCGGTACGCATGCGGGTGGCCAGCAGGGACTGGTGGGCGTCGCGCAGGATCGTGTCGGTTACGTGGATTTTCTTGGACATTATTAGGTTCCTCACAGGCCTGCGTGGGCGGCGATGGCGGCGGCGATGGCCAGGGCCAGCTCTTCGGGTTTGCGCTTGATCGAGTAGTTGGTCAGTTCAGGGTGGCTTTCGACGAAGCTGGTGTTGAACTGGCCGCTACGGAATTCCGGGTTGCGCAGGATTTCCTGGTAATACGCTGCAGTGGTCTTCACCCCTTGCACGCGCATGTCGTCCAGGGCCCGCAGGCCGCGGTCCATGGCTTCTTCCCAGGTCAATGCCCAGACCACCAGTTTCAGGCACATGGAGTCGTAGAACGGCGGAATGGTGTAGCCGGTGTAGATGGCCGTGTCGGTGCGCACGCCTGGGCCGCCGGGTGCGTAGTAACGGGTGATCTTGCCAAAGCTGGGCAGGAAGTTGTTTTTCGGGTCTTCGGCGTTGATCCGGAACTGCAGCGCGTAGCCGCGGTGCTGGATGTCTTCCTGCTTGACCGACAGCGGCAGGCCCGATGCGATGCGGATCTGCTCACGCACGATGTCGATGCCGGTGATTTCCTCGGTGATGGTGTGCTCCACCTGCACCCGGGTGTTCATTTCCATGAAGTACACCTCGCCATCGGCGAGCAAGAACTCCACGGTACCGGCGTTTTCGTAATTCACAGCCTTGGCTGCACGCACCGCCAGGTCGCCGATGTAGGCGCGCTGCTCGGGGGTGAGCTGTGGGCTTGGGGCGATCTCGATGAGCTTCTGGTTGCGGCGCTGGATCGAGCAATCGCGCTCGAACAGGTGCACCACGTTGCCAAAGCTGTCACCGAGAATCTGCGCCTCGATGTGCTTGGGGTTGACGATGCACTTTTCCAGGAACACTTCCGCCGAACCGAAGGCCTTGGTAGCCTCGGAAATCACTCGGGGGAAGTTCTGCTCCAGCTCTTCACGGCTGTTGCAACGGCGAATACCGCGGCCGCCACCGCCGGAGGTGGCCTTGAGCATCACCGGGTAACCGATGCGGTCACCTTCGCTCAGGGCTTCATGGATATCGGCAACGTTACCTTCGGTGCCCGGTGTGACCGGGACGCCGGCCTTGATCATGGTGCGGCGCGCTTCGGTCTTGTCGCCCATGCGGCGAATGACTTCGGCAGCCGGGCCGATGAACTTGATCCCGCGCTCGGCGCAGATCTCTGCCAGTTCAGCGTTTTCCGACAGGAAACCGTAACCCGGGTGCAGGGCATCACAACCGGTTTCGACAGCGAGGTTCACCAGCTTGCGCGGGTTCAGGTACCCGGCCAGCGGCTCGGCACCGATGCTGTGGGCCTCGTCAGCGCGCTTCACGTGCAGCGCATGACGGTCGGCGTCGGAATAGATCGCTACCGAGCGAATGCCCATCTCGGCGCAGGCACGCACGATCCGAACTGCGATTTCACCTCGGTTGGCGATCAGGATTTTTTTTATCACTGGAGTCTTCCCAAAGCCGTAGGAACAGTCGAGCCGGTTCTACCGGTCGGCGCGTGACCAGACGTTGCTGGCCAGTCGCACATTCACCCTAGCGCTGTAGGTCGATAAACAAAAATCAATATTTGTTAGGGGCAGTATTAGCAAAAGCTTATAGTGCCGTAACAAGGTTTTGCCGGAGCCTGGATTAAAATGCGTAAGTCCTTGATGCGTATGACTTTACGTCAGTTACAGATCTTCAACGAAGTGTGCGATTTGCGCTCGTACAGCCGCGCGGCCGAGGAGATGGCGCTCACGCAACCCGCCGTTAGTCTACAGATCCGCCAGCTTGAAGAACTGATCGGCCAGCCGCTGTTCGAGTACGTCGGCAAGAAGCTCTACCTGACCGAAGCGGCCGAAGCGCTGCAGCGCGCCAGCCGCGACATCTTCGGCCGGCTAGAAAGCCTCGACATGCAACTGTCGGACATGCAGGGCTCACTGCAAGGGCAGCTGAAGCTGGCGATCGAGTCCAGTGCCAAGTACTTCGTGCCACACCTGTTCGCCGCCTTCAAGCAACGACACCCGGAGGTCAACCTGACGCTCACGGTGGTCAACCGCGCCCAGGCGATCCGGCGCCTTTCGGACAACCGTGACGACCTGATCATCATGTCCATGGTGCCGCAGGACATGGGCCTGGAATTCCTGCCGTTCCTGAACAACCCGATCGTCGCCGTGGCACCGCCGGACCATCCACTGTGCAAGCTCGAGCACCTGCGCCTGCAAGACCTTGAGCCTCATACCCTGCTGGTCCGCGAACAAGGCTCGGGCACCCGCAAGGCGTGCGAGGAGTACTTCAAGGACAAGCGCGTGCACTTCACCCAGACCCTCGAAGTGGCCTCGGCCGATGCCCAGCGCGAGTGTGTGATCGCAGGCTTGGGCATCGCCCTGCTGACCCGCCATGCGTTGAACATGGAGCTGGCCACGGGGGTGCTGAAAGAGTTGCCGGTGGAGGAACTGCCGCTGTACCGAAGCTGGTGCGTGGTACAGGCCAAGGCCAAGCGGCAGTCACCGGTGGCCCTGGCATTTTTAGCGTTCATCCGCAGCGAACGCGTGCTTATCAGCGCAATTGTGGAGCGTTTTTCGGGGAAGTCGCTGCCGACGCCTGCCACACCGTAAGTGCTTGTAGCTCAGGGTAGTCGGCCAAGTCACGAAGCAATTGACGCTGGTCGCAGTAGCTTTCGATCGCGCGGCGATACTCCATGCGGCGCTGATCCTTTTCCTGCTGCTTGCGAGCCTTGGCGTTGGGTTGGTACGTACCGTCGAAGTCACGAGCCATTGCCTGTCTCCCAGTTAGGATGCGGGAGTTTCAGACTGGCGCTGGCGGTTTACGGTTTTGCGGTGGGGAGGTTACAAAACCATGAATTTTCGCTGGCTTCATGCTCGGACATTGCCCCCGCTGTAGGAGCAGCCTTGTGCTGCGAAGAGGCCATTGATAGCAGCGAAGATTCATGGCGTTTTCACCGGCCTCTTCGCAGCGCCAGGCTGCTCCTACAAAGGGCCGTGCAGATGATCGCGAGGGTCAGTCGTCGGTAGCCTTGATCGACTTGGGCGACAACCGCAGGCTGCGCAAACTGCGCTTCACGCTCTTGAGGTGGTTGACCAGGCTCGGCCCACGCGCCATGGCAACGCCCATGGCCAGCACATCGATCACCACCAGGTGCGCAATGCGGGAGGTCAGCGGGGTATAGATCTCGGTGTCTTCATGCACGTCGATCGCCAAGTTGACGGTGGAAAGCTCCGCCAACGGGGTTGCGCTCGGGCACAGAGTGATCAGGTTGGCGCCACTTTCACGCACCAGGTTGGCGGTGATCAGCAGGTCTTTGGAACGGCCCGACTGGGAAATGCACACCGCTACATCGCCTGGCTTCAAGGTGACCGCCGACATGGCCTGCATGTGCGGGTCGGAATAGGCGGCGGCACTGAGCAGCAGGCGGAAGAATTTGTGCTGGGCATCGGCAGCCACCGCGCCGGACGCGCCAAAACCGTAGAACTCCACACGCTGCGCCTGCGCCATCGCGCTCACGGCCTGCTGCAGCGCCTGCGGGTCGAGGTGCTCGCGCACTTCCATCAGCGTGTGCAAGGTAGTGTCGAAGATCTTCAGGCTGTAATCGGCGACCGAATCATCTTCATGGATCGCGAACTGGCCAAAACTGGCCCCGGCGGCCAGGCTCTGCGCCAGCTTCAACTTGAGGTCCTGGAAACCTGAACAACCTATCGCCCGGCAGAAACGCACGATGGTCGGTTCACTGATACCCACGTTGTGCGCCAAGTCGGCCATCGAGCTGTGCATGACGGCAGCCGGGTCTAGCAGCACGTGGTCGGCCACTTTCAGTTCCGATTTGCGCAGCAGGTGGCGCGATTGGGCGATATGTTGCAACAGATTCACGGGCTGGACTCGGTTATGATCGGCTGGCCGGGATGTAGCTTTCTTGTAGTTATACTACATGGGCGCCAACCCGCCCAGTTAAACGAACGTGGAGAGTGGTGGTTTGACTATTCCTTGCGACATTCTGGTCTTCGGTGGCACCGGCGATCTGGCCCTGCACAAACTGCTTCCAGCGCTCTATCACCTGTTTCGCGAGGCTCGCCTGAACAACGCCGTGCGGATCATCGCCCTGGCGCGGCGCAACCTGCCACGTAACGACTACCTGAAGCTCGCCGAGCGCCACTGCCGGGCGCAAATTGCCCGTAATGACTTCGACGAAGAGGTCTGGCAGCGGTTCTCCGCCCGGCTCGACTACTTCGCCATGGACGCTGCGCAAAGCGCCGACTTCGGCCGCCTGGCACGCTACCTCGGCGAGCCCGGCGGGCTGACGCGGATCTTCTACCTGGCCACCGCCCCCAACCTGTTCGTGCCCATCGCCAACCACCTGCGCATCGCCGGCCTGGCCGACCCCGAGGCCCGTATCGTGCTGGAAAAACCGATTGGCCATTCACACGCGTCCGCCACAGCCATCAATGAAGCGATTGGCGCGGTGTTCGAGGAAACCCAGGTGTTCCGCATCGACCACTACCTGGGCAAGGAGACCGTGCAGAACCTGATGGCCCTGCGTTTCGCCAACGCCCTGCTGGAGCCGGTCTGGCGCAACAGCCAGGTCGACCATGTGCAGATCAGCGTCTGCGAAACCCTGGGTGTGGAGAACCGCGGCGGCTACTACGACCGCGCTGGCGCAACCCGCGACATGCTGCAAAACCACCTGCTGCAGTTGCTGTGCCTGGTGGCCATGGAGCCGCCGGCGCAGTTCGAGGCCGAGGCGGTGCGGGACGAGAAAGTGAAGATTCTACGTGCCCTGAAGCCGATCACCGGCCAGGACGTACAGGACACCACCGTACGCGGCCAATATGGCGCCGGGCGCATCGGCGGGCAGGAAGTGCCGGCGTACTACTTCGAAAAAGACGTGGACAACGACAGCGACACCGAGACCTTCGTTGCCGTGCAGGCCCACATCGATAGCTGGCGCTGGGCCGGCGTGCCCTTTTACCTGCGCACCGGCAAACGCATGGCGCGGCGCTCGTCGCAGATCGTCATCCAGTTCAAGCCAGTGCCCCACGAGCTGTTCAACGGCGGCCAGGTCAACCAGCTGCTGATCCAGCTGCAGCCTGAAGAACGTATCAGCTTGCGCATGATGACCAAGAGCCCTGGCAAGGGCATGCGCCTAGAGCCGGTCGACCTGGACCTGAACTTGGCTCAGGTATTTGGCCAGACGCGCCGCTGGGACGCCTATGAACGCCTGTTGCTGGACATTTTGGAGGGTGATTCGACGCTGTTCATGCGCCGCGATGAGGTCGAAGCGGCCTGGGCCTGGATCGACCCGATCATCAAGGGTTGGGAGGAGCACTTCCAGGCCCCACGCCCCTACGCGGCTGGCAGTAACGGGCCTGAGCAGGCCAACAGCCTGCTGGCGCACCAGGGCAGGCATTGGCACAGCTGAACTGTTTCTGGCTGCGATGATGTTCGTGGGTGCATGACCCTGTGCTCACGCGGCACTTCGTCGCGCAACTTCGGAGAACAGAAACATGACCCTCGACACTAAAGGCTGGGTTGCCCAGATGGACAACATGCCTGGCGCTACCGCATTTCGCGTATCCGGCAGCGTCATGGTTGGCCACCCCGGTATCCACCCGACCCTGAGCCTGCGCAAGATACAAGACAAGTCCTTCGCGCTGGCACTTGAATTGACGCTCGAAACCGACCAAGGCATTTATCCACAGGTGGTCACGCAAAAGCCGGTGAGCTTCAACATGCCAGGCGACCACAGCAACATCCCCAAGGTAGACATCTTTCACGATGGCGCCCTGATCACCAGCATCAGCGAGATCATGGTGACCTACTGAGCACCCGGCCTGCCTTTAAGGCAGGCCCTTGCTCGGGCACTCGGATGAACGGTGGGCCTGCAGGGTGAACATTTATACAGTAGACGTTTGCCCCATCCCTTGCCTCGCCCTAGAATGGCCCGATGCGCACAGATGACCTCTCCCTCCTGCTGAACTCCCTCAATGACGCCCAACGCCAGGCCGTAGCCGCCTCGCTCGGGCGTCAACTGGTGCTTGCCGGCGCCGGTTCCGGTAAAACCCGCGTGCTGGTGCACCGCATCGCCTGGCTGATCCAGGTCGAGCAGGCCTCGCCGCACTCGATCTTGTCGGTGACCTTCACCAACAAGGCCGCGGCAGAAATGCGCCAGCGGATCGAGCAGTTGCTGGGGATAAACCCGGCGGGCATGTGGGTGGGCACGTTCCACGGCCTGGCCCATCGCCTGCTGCGCGCGCACTGGCAGGAAGCCCGGCTGGTGCAGAACTTCCAGATTCTCGACAGCGATGACCAGCAGCGCCTGGTCAAGCGGGTGATGCGCGAGCTTGGCCTCGATGAGCAGAAGTGGCCAGCACGCCAGGCGCAGTGGTTCATCAACGGGCAGAAAGACGAAGGCCTGCGCCCCCAGCATATCCAGCCCGGCGGTGACCTGTTCCTGTCGACCATGCGCGACGTCTACACCGCCTACGAACAGGCCTGTGAGCGCGCCGGGGTCATCGACTTCTCCGAGCTGCTGTTGCGTGCCCTGGACCTGTGGCGCGATCACCCTGGCCTGCTGGAGCATTACCAGCGGCGCTTCCGCCATGTGCTGGTGGACGAGTTCCAGGACACCAACGCCGTGCAGTACGCCTGGTTGCGCCTGCTCGCGCGCGGTGGCGACAGCCTGATGGCGGTGGGTGACGACGACCAGTCAATCTACGGCTGGCGCGGCGCCAAGATCGAAAACATCCACCAGTACACAGCCGACTTCCCCGACGCCGAGATGATCCGCCTGGAGCAGAACTACCGCTCCACCGGCGGCATCCTCAAGGCCGCCAACGCCTTGATCGCCAACAACAGCGGGCGCCTGGGCAAAGAGCTGTGGACCGACATGGGCGAAGGCGAACCGCTGACCCTGTACGCGGCCTACAACGAACACGATGAAGCGCGCTACGTGGTGGAAACCATCGAGAGCCTGATCAAGCAAGGCAATGCGCGCAACGAAATCGCCATTCTGTACCGCTCCAACGCCCAGTCGCGGGTACTGGAAGAAGCCCTGCTGCGCGAACGCATTCCGTACCGCATCTACGGCGGCCAGCGCTTCTTCGAACGTGCCGAAATCAAGAACGCCATGGCCTACCTGCGCCTGCTCGAAGGCCGTGGCAACGATGCAGCGCTGGAGCGGGTCATCAACGTGCCACCGCGCGGTATCGGCGAGAAAACCGTCGAAGCCATCCGCGACCACGCCCGCCACAGCCAGCTGTCGATGTGGGAGGCGATGTGCCAATTGATCGCCGCCAAAGCCCTCAAGGGCCGCGCCGCCAGCGCCCTGGGAGCGTTCATCGAGTTGATCGAGGGCTTGGCCGCCAAGGTTGTGGACATGCCACTGCATACCATGACCCAAGTCACCATCGAACAGTCCGGCCTGATCCTCTATCACCAGGAAGAAAAGGGTGAAAAGGGCCAGGCACGGGTAGAAAACCTTGAGGAACTGGTCAGCGCTGCGCGCAACTTCGAGTCCAGCGACGAAGACGCCGACCTCTCGCCGCTCTCCGCCTTCCTTGGCCATGCATCGCTCGAAGCGGGCGATACCCAGGCCGACGAGCATGAAGACAGCATTCAGCTGATGACCTTGCACAGCGCCAAAGGCCTGGAATTCCCCTACGTGTTCCTGGTGGGCATGGAAGAAGGCCTGTTCCCGCACAAGATGAGCCTGGAAGAGCCTGGCCGCCTTGAAGAGGAACGCCGCCTGGCCTACGTGGGCATTACCCGCGCCATGCGCCAGCTGGTCATGACCTACGCCGAGACACGTCGCCTGTATGGCAGCGAGACCTACAACAAGGTGTCGCGTTTCGTACGCGAAATTCCGGCAGGCCTGGTCCAGGAAGTGCGCCTGTCCAACAGTGTCAGCCGCCCGTTCGGCGGGGCGAAGGCCACCACCAGCAACCTGTTCGCCAATGCCAACATTCCGCAAACCGCCTTCAATCTCGGGCAGCGGGTGCAGCATGCGGTGTTCGGCGAAGGGGTTATCCTCAACTTCGAAGGCTCTGGCGCCCAGGCCCGTGTGCAGGTGAATTTTGCCGAAGGCAGCAAGTGGCTGATGCTGGGGTACGCCAAGCTCGAGGCGGTGTAGGCAGCGCCTTGTAACATTCAGGCAAAAGCTCGAAACATTATGTCGCTGGTCATGTGCCCGGGAACCTGTGCACCATGACGCGCGTGCAATCCACAACAGGGGATATCCCACTTATGCAACGTTTTCTTAGCATCGCTCTGGCGCTCTGCGTCGGCTTGACGCTGAGCCTGGACGCCAACGCCAAGCGGTTCGGCGGCGGCAAGAGCTCGGGCTCCGCGCCTATTCACCAGACCCGTCAGGCCACGCCAACCACGCCTGCCGCCGCGCCGACCGCGCCAGGCCGTGCACCGGCTGCCGCCAGCGGTGCTTCGCGCTGGCTGGGCCCACTGGCCGGCCTCGCCGCCGGTGGCCTGCTGGCCTCCATGTTCATGGGTGACGGCTTCCAGGGCATGCAGATCATGGACTTCCTGATCATGGGCCTGATCGCCTTCCTGGTGTTCCGCTTCATTGCCGCGCGTCGCCGCCAGCAGCAGCCGCAAATGGCCGCACCGGGCCATGCGCCGTTCCAGCGTGAAGCCCACGCACAGCCTGCCCAGCCGTCGGTCTTCGGTGGCTCGGCCGCACCTGCCGCTGCAGCCGCTCCGGTGATCAACGCACCGGCCTGGTTCAACGAGCAGAGCTTCCTGGCTGCCGCGCAAAGCCACTTCCAGTCGCTGCAGCAGCACTGGGATGCCAACGAGATGGACAAGATCGCCGAGTTCGTCACGCCGCAGATGCTCGAGTTCCTCAAGCGCGAACGTGCCGAGTTGGGTGATGGCTTCCAGGCCACCTACATCGACAACCTCGAAGTGCAGCTGGACGGTGTAGACGACCGCGCCGACCGTACCGACGCCACCCTGACCTTCCGTGGCGTGTCGAAGACCTCGCGCTTCGACCAGGGCGAAGTGTTCAGCGAAAGCTGGCACATGGTTCGCGCCCAGGGCGAGAACCAGCCTTGGCTGGTCGCCGGTATCCGTCAAAACGGCTAACCGACAGGCGCACTACAAAAACCCCGGGCCTTGTCCCGGGGTTTTTGCTTTTGCCACACTGGGCTACTAGGGTATAACGCGCAGCGTTGTCATCAGGTAAGAGGAAGTGAACCGTGGAAGAAGTGATCGAACAACTCCGTGAAGCCAATGAACCGGTACCGGTACCTTTGGAGCTTCCCGATGAAGATCAGCTGGTAGAAATCGAAGAGCAGCTGTTCATCAACATTCCCTTCGTGTTCAAGGAGTTTCTGCTGACCGTCAGTGATGTGGTCTACGGCTCCCTGGAACCGGTCACGGTTACCGACCCACAGTCGCATACCTACCTGCCAGATGTTGCATCCAATGCCTGGGATGCCGGCGTGCCGCGCGAACTGATCCCGATCTGCCAGGACGGTGATAACTATTACTGCGTGGAAGAAGACGGCACTGTCGTGCTGTGGGACGCCGAAGAAGAAATCGTCCTTGAAGACAGCTGGGAGTCGGTCTGGCACTGGGCGCGGGACGTCTGGCTGGAAAGCTGATTATTCCTACAAAAGCATCAGAAATATCGCTAGGAAAAACAATGGCTCATAGCCATTAATGCGACTAAAATCGCCAGGCTTTCTGCGCCTGGCGACATCGCTACCGCTCCATCCCCTCGGACGACGGTGAAATCTTGCGCAGGGAGCATTACCTCCCTCAGTGCGAATTCTCGCGGCTGTTCTCCAGCGTCTCTAGCAAGGCAATCTGCATGCGCGTGTGCACGCGGATAAACCAACGCCACAGTAAAGCCACCACCACTGCCGCCACCACCGCAATGACCAATAGCAGTTCACTGGTGGGCAGGATGCTCGCCGACAGCGCCGACAACAGCAGGAAGATCACCAGCAGCGACAGCAGCGGGATCACCTCGGCAATCACACGACGCACACGCTGGGTGTGACGCCCCGCCATTTCAGGCTTAACGCCCATTTCCGCCAGCAGCATCGACAGCGCCTTGAGCTTGCGATAGGCCGCAATCAGGAACGGCAGCGACAGCAGCAATGCCGCCCCCCAGATCACCGCCTTTTGCTGGCTGACATCGGTGAACCACTCACTGAGCCAATTGCCAATGCGCCCAGCGAAGTAACCACCGGTGAAGAAGATGGCAATCACCAGTGCCAAGTTAACGCCAACCTGCAACAGGATGCGGCGGATCATGGCTGCCAGCATGGCACCCTCACCTTGCGGCTGAATGTTGCGCAGCCATTCGCCATACAGCGACAGCACACGCGCCAGACGGCTCGGCACCACCTTACCCAGCTTCAATGACAGGGGGTCGGCCGCACGGATCAGATAAGGCGTCAGCAGTGTGGTAATGGCCGAAACAGCAACCGCCACCGGATAAAGAAAATCGCTGGTGACCTGCAGGGTCATGCCCAGCGCGGCGATGATGAACGAGAACTCGCCGATCTGCGAAAGCCCCATGCCGACACGCAACGAAGTGCGGCCATCATTGCCCGCGATAAACGCCCCCATGCCACAGGACAGCATCTTGCCAAGTACTACCGCCAAGGTGATGACCACGATCGGCCAGGCGTAGTCGATCAGTACCTGAGGGTCGATCATCAGGCCGATGGCGACAAAGAAAATGGCGCTGAACAGGTCACGTACCGGCTCGATCAGTTGCTCAATCTTCAGCAGTTGGCGCGACTCGGCCATGATCGCGCCAATCAGGAAGGCGCCCAGGACCATGCTGTACTCCAGCTTCACCACCAGCAGGCAGAACCCGAAACACAGGCCCAACACGGTAATCAGCAACATCTCGTTGCTTTCGAATTTCGCCACATAGGCCAACAGCCGCGGCACCAGCAAGATGCCGATGACCAGCGCGACAATCATGAACAGCGACAGCTTGCCGACCGTGGAAAACACCTCGCCAGAACTGACCGTGCCGCTGACGGCGATGCCCGAGAGCAAGGCGATGATGCCGATACCGAGGATATCCTCGACGATCAGCACGCCGAATATCAGTTGAGCGAAGCGCTCGTTCTTCATCTTCAGGTCGTTGAGCGCCTTGACGATGATGGTGGTCGAGGAGATCGCCAGGATTGCGCCGAGGAACAACGAATCCATGGTGTTCCAACCGAACCAGCGACCGATCTCGAACCCGATCCAGATCATCAGCACGATTTCCAGGAACGCCGCGATAAACGCTGTGGCGCCGACCTTGAACAGCTTGCGCAGGCTGAACTCGAGCCCCAAGCAGAACATCAGGAAGATCACCCCGAGCTCGGCGAGGGTCTTGATGGTGTCTTCATCGTGGATCAGGCCAAACGGCGGTGTGTGTGGGCCGATGATGAAGCCGGCGACGATATAGCCCAACACGACGGGTTGCTTGAGGCGGTGGAAGAGAATCGTGACCACCCCGGCAACCAGCATGATCACTGCCAGGTCCTGGATGAAGCTGATGGCATGCATGGCGCGATACTCCTTTTATCGAATGCCCGGGCAGACCGCTCCTCTGCCAAGGCAAACCGAGCGAGCAGCAAGTACATACTGTATTGAATGCAGGAAAGCCCATGTTGCATGGGCGTACTCAGGTTAACATCGCACCCCGCCGCATAACGCCGGTGCAATATGTAGAAACAGATCGGCAGGTTAACCGCCGCCGATGGCGTGATCAGCGTGACCATGGCGCATTAGCCAACGTCCCGTACCAGGCAGGCAAACTCAAAGAGGGGAAACAGAACGTGTCAGAAGATACCCGCCCCGATTCAGCGCAACCTCACCGTGAGCACACTATGGAACCTGGAAACGCCCAGCTGAGCATGACCGTCCTGATGACCCCGGACATGGCCAACTTCTCCGGCAACGTGCATGGCGGCACCTTGCTCAAATACCTGGACGAAGTCGCCTATGCCTGTGCAAGCCGCTACGCCGGCAGCTACGTGGTGACCCTGTCGGTCGACCAGGTGATCTTCCGTGAACCCGTGCACGTGGGTGAACTGGTGACGTTCCTCGCATCGGTCAACTACACCGGCAACACCTCGATGGAGGTGGGCATCAAGGTGGTGACCGAAAACATCCGGGAACGCTCGGTACGCCATTCCAACAGCTGCTTCTTCACCATGGTGGCGGTCGATGACAACCGCCGCCCGGTAGCGGTGCCGCCGCGCCAACCGCACAGCAGCGAGGAGAAGCGCCGGTTCCTGCAGGGCCAGCAACGCCGGCAAATCCGCCAGGAGCTGGAAAAACGCTATCAGGACCTCAAGACCGACGCCGTTTAAAGCGCCAGGCGCTGCGCTTCGAAGCGCACGCGCGGGTGGGCGATACGATCCTGGGCCCGCACCAGCTGCAGCTCGTAGCTGGCACAGGCCTGGGTTTCGAGCAGCACTTCATGCACTGCCGAGGCCGTGAACTCGAACGCCTGCAGCCACGTGTCGCCAAGTAGCACACGGGCCAGGAACAGGCCGGACGTCAGGTCGCCCACGCCCACCGGCTGACGCGGAAAAGCCAGCAGCGGGCGGCGCAGGTGCCAGCTGTCTTCGGCGGTCACCAACAGCATCTCGAACTGGTCCTCGGCGCGCCCGGGATACGCCAGGTGCTTGACCAGCACCACTCTCGGCCCGCGCGCGAGCAGGCTGCGCGCCATCTGCACGCAATCTTCCAGCGACTGCGCACGGCGGCCACAAAAACTGTCCAGCTCCAGCTGATTAGGGCAAAGGATGTCGGCCCGGGCGGCCGCTTCTTCAAGCAGAAACTCGCTCACTTCCTGCGGCACGATGCAGCCTTTCTCGGGGTGGCCCATGACCGGGTCGCACAGGTACAGCGCTTTGGGGTTCACGCCCTTGATGCGCTCGACCCCCGCCAGGATCGCCCGCCCCTGTTCGGCACTGCCCAGGTAGCCAGAAAGCACCGCATCGCAGTGGCCCAGCTCGCCGATGTTGGAAATGCCTTCCACCAACGCAGGAATTTGCGCTGGAGCAAGCACGTCGCCTGCCCACTGGCCATACTGAGTATGATTGGAAAACTGCACGGTATTGAGCGGCCAGACATTGACCCCAATACGCTGCATCGGAAACACCGCGGCGCTGTTGCCGGCGTGGCCGAACACCACATGTGACTGGATGGCGAGCAGGTGCGGGGTACGTTTCATGCGGGAGATTTCCAAAGCTGTTTCAAGGATTGTGCGCAGCGCAGTATGAACTCGATTGCCACCTGTACGACAGGCCAGGGACGCAGTTAAGCTGGTTCGACCTGTTTGGAGCATACGCAAATGTTGACCCTGGAGAATCTCTTCGTCCTGATGCTGGTCGCCACGGCAGGCGCTTGGTTGTGGCACAACCATGGGTTGCGCGAGAAAGCCTTGGAGCGGGTCAAGCAGCATTGCGCCAAGCTAGACCTCGAACTGCTCGACGATGCCGTTGCCCTCAAGCGCATCGCTTTTGTCCGTGACGCCAACGGCAAAAAGCGCCTGGCGCGCATCTATGCCTTCGAGTTCACCGTGACGGGTGAGCAGCGTCACCCCGGCACCGTCACCCAGTTCGGCGCCCACAGCGTGCAGATCGAATTGGCGCCCTACCCGTTCGAGATCAAGACGCCACCGCGCACTGACAATGTGATAGAGATGCAGCAGTGGCGCCAAGAGCACAACCGCTGGCGCTGATCAACGCATAAGGCATTCCTTCAAGCCGGCCTCCAGGGCCGGCTGCGGTTGAGCGTGATCAAAAATCAGCTCGATGCGCGTATCCCTGCGCCAGTCGCTCGGCTGCCAGTCCGGTAGCAACCCATCCAGCCCATTGAAAGACTGCCAACCTTGCCCTGTGTGGATAACTCCCTTGGCGCGGCGCCACGGCCAGGCGTGCAAAAACGCTAATACGCGTTGTGGATAAAATTGCTGGCTGGGATGCCAGCGCCAGCCAATACTCCAACCTCCCTCCCCTTGCTGCGCACTGCAGATCGGCTCATTGGGCTTATTCCATAGGGTTGCAGGCGTATTTACCAGATTGTCGACAATCCTGTTATCCACATCTTGCGGCGAAATAGCTCCTGTGGATGAAATCGGAAGCCGCGAAATGGGCAGCATTCCCTGGCTTGTCCAAAGCATATCTTTTTGTGGAAATTTCTTAGTTATCAACAACCTATGATATTCATCCACAGCCTCAGATTTGTTGAAAACCACTGTCGTGCAGGCCTCGAAAGCGCGCAGTTGAGCCTGTGGAAGCGGCTCGTCGCGGAGCATTTTCTGAGCATCCACAACCATGAGAAATGGCTGGATTGTCAGCACTCCAACCCAAGGCGCTTGCTGAAGTTGAGCGAGCAACTGCAACGGATGGCCTAGGCCGGAGGGCTCTATGAACAATCGATCAGGTCGGGCCTTGCGCAACAGCCGGCCCAAACCCACCTGGAACGGCATGCCATTGACGCAGCACAGGCAGCCCCCAGCGACTTCACCGATGGCGATGCCGTCCTCGTCGCGGCTAAGCAAGGCGGCATCGAGCCCCACCAGGCCGAACTCATTGATCAACACGGCCCAACGCTCACCGGCGGGGCGTTGGGCCAGCAAATGACGGATGAGCGTGGTCTTGCCGGCGCCCAGTGGGCCGGCAATCACGTGGGTAGGGATGTTCTGCAACATGGCATGGCTTCAGGCTGGGGGTTCGCCTCACTATGCGCCGTCACGCCAGCCAGTCAAGGCTGAGCAACAAGCGCCCTTGGCGCCCGGAGGGTGAGCGATGAACCAACCCAGCACCCTCGTTGCCCTGCCACTTCTCGCCTTTGAGCAGGGCCACTTCGCCTGCCTGCAGGCACTGAATGTTATCCACAGGTGGCATGTCCTCCTGCAACCCGCGCCGGTTCACTGCACCTTCTTTCAGCCACTCGCTACCGGGGCCTGCATAGCTGGTAAGCAAGCGCACCGGCACGTGGTCCACATGGAAGCGCGGGCACATCGGCCCTTGCAGCACACGCAGGCGCAGGCCCACTCGGCGCGCGCCGAGCAGGCAGGTATAGGCAGCCACCAGCCAGCTGACATCGGCGACGAAGCTCTCATAGCCTTGCAGGTCGGCAGCTTCGCGCAACAGGCCGGTCAACGCCGGCATCTGCTGTTCGTCCACATCGATTACGCGCTGATCAGCCAAGGGTTGGCCTAGGCTGATGACCAGCTGTGCAAAATCCTCCAGCTGGGCCGGCAAGCGCCGACGCCATACCGCCAGGTTCACGCCGTCCTGCAAAACCTCGGTCAGCACCTGAGGCGAATCACCGAACACCTGAAAGATATCCACAGGGCTACGCGCGAGGTTCATGCTGCCGCCTCTTCATGCCAAGGGCCGAATGGATCGGGCAGACGCAACCAACCCATCGGGCCCAATTCCATTTCTGCATCCGTCAACAGGCAGCTTTCAAGCTCTGTGGATAACTTTTCGAAGTCGATATTCTGCCCGATGAACACCAACTCCTGGCGGCAGTCACCCGCCTCCTCATTCCAGTATTTCAGTATCGCCTCGGCGTTATCCACATCCTGCGGCCACTGTTCACGCGGTACGAATCGCCACCAGCGACCGGCCATGCCATGGCGCATCATGCCCCCTGCCTGAGACCAGCTACCGGCCTCCTGATACTTGCTGGCCAGCCAGAAAAAACCCTTCGAACGCAGCAGCCTGCCGTTGCTCCAGGGCTTGTGGATAAAGTCGAAAAAGCGTTGTGGATGAAGTGGGCGCCTCGCTTGCCAGGTGCTGGAGGCGATGCCGTACTCTTCGGTTTCCGGCACATGCTCGCCACGCAACTCCTGCAGCCAGCCGGGGGCTTGTGCGGCCTGGTCGAAGTCGAACAGGCCCGTGTCGAGGATGCGCGCCAGCGGTACCTCCCCCATCACCATGGGCACAATCTGCGCCCTGGCATTGAGGCTGCGCAAAATGGCCATAAGCTCTTCACGTTCGTGCTGGCTGATCAAGTCGATCTTGCTCAACAGCAACACGTCGGCGAACTCGACCTGCTCGATCAGCAGGTCGCTGATTGAACGCTCATCGTCATCACCCAGGGTCTCGCCACGGCTGGCCAGGCTGTCCGCTGCCTGGTAGTCGCGCATGAAGTTGAGGCCATCGACCACCGTGACCATGGTGTCCAGCCGGGCCATGTCGGACAGGCTGCGGCCCTGCTCATCGCGAAAGGTGAACGTCTCGGCCACCGGTAGCGGCTCGGATATGCCGGTGGACTCGATCAGCAAATAATCGAAGCGCCCCGCTTCAGCTAACCGCGCCACTTCCTCGAGCAGGTCTTCGCGCAGCGTGCAGCAGATGCAGCCGTTGCTCATCTCAACGAGTTTTTCTTCTGCGCGGTTCAGGCTTACGTTGCGTTGCACCTCGCTGGCATCGATGTTGATTTCACTCATGTCGTTCACGATCACCGCGACGCGCAGGTTGTCGCGGTTACGCAGTACATGGTTGAGCAAGGTGCTCTTGCCGGCACCAAGAAAGCCAGACAGCACGGTAACGGGGAGACGGTTGGGCATGGCGAAACCTCTTCAGGCAGACGCATTCGAAACGATGCATTGCATAATGTTATAAAGTAACAATACAATTTCGCCAAGCTGTTCTCGTCGGAAGAGTGATCGCCGGAGATGAAAATAAAGCCTCCACGCGCTGTGCTGATGCTGTTGCTGGCCATGCCCGCAACGCTGCTAGCCATGCCACAGAGCAACCCGTTGGCACTGTGTACCCGCAGCGCGACCTTGTTGGCCTGCCAGGATGGCAAGGGCAGTTACTACAGTGTGCGCACTGAAGGCAGCACGTTCTATCTGCGTGGCTATGAGCACGTGAGCCGCCGTTCATGGGCGCAAACCAACAGCCGCTATGGTGGGTTGACCTTCTACACCGGCCTGGCCAGCGACGGTGAGGCTTGGGTGGGCTATAGCCGCCGTATCGGCTGGACTACGTTGAACCGGGTGTCCAGCTCCAGTGGGCAGCGCTTCAACCTGCACTGCAGCTTGATCGGCGGTTGCCGCTGAAACCTTTTCGTTTGGAATGACACATGACCCAACTCACGCTTCCCGACATCGCCGCACAAGCTCAACAGTACGCCTTACCCCTCGACTGGGTAGGTATGTGCGGGATCGCTGTGCCTGTGCAATTCGAAGGTCGCACAGCCGCTGCCACTGTCGACGCGGGCGTGAGCCTGGTGGACGGTAGCTCACGCGGTATCCACATGTCGCGCCTGTACCTGGCATTGGAATCACTGGAACATCAACCGCTCACCCCCCTCGCGATTCGTCAGCTACTGGCAGATTTTCTGAGCAGCCATGAAGGGCTCTCTTCCGCTGCTTATCTGCGCCTCACCTTCGAGCACCTGCTGAAACGGCCAGCTCTGATCAGCCCATTGGCAGGTTGGAAAAGCTATCCGATTACCCTCGATGCCCGCATCGAAAGTGAAGTGTTCCACGTGGAACTATTTGTTTCTGTGCCTTACTCATCGACGTGCCCGTGCTCTGCAGCACTCGCAAGGCAGCTGATTCAGCAGCAGTTTCAGGCGGACTTTGCAGAGGAGCGCTTGGATAAAGACAGTGTGTTGGAGTGGCTGGGCAGCAGCCAGGGCATTGTTGCGACGCCCCATAGCCAACGCAGTAGCGCGAAAATTCACGTGCGCCTGAAACGTAATTTGCTAGCGCTGCCGATTACCGAGTTGATCGACCGTGTCGAGGCCAGCTTGGGAACAGCCGTGCAAACGGCGGTTAAGCGCGCGGACGAACAAGCGTTCGCATTGGCCAACGGGCAGAACCTCATGTTCTGCGAAGACGCCGCACGACGACTGCATCAATCGTTGCGACAAATAGAATGGGCCACGGCCTTCAAGCTCCGCGTGGAACATGCAGAGAGCCTGCATGCCCACGACGCAGTCGCCACCAGCCAATGGCAATGGAACCTCACGTGCGCGGTTTGACCGCGCCACAATCATTGCTCAACCAGACGGCTCGGGTGTTCATGCTGCCTTGCTGCTGCACCCCCGATGCGTTGAACGTACCACTGACCTGGGTGGTGAATTCCTTATCACTGAGGAAGGTAGCCTGCCCAGTGCCCTGAGCCTTGGGGCAGCTGAACTGGAACTTCCAGACATTACCGGTGCGGTCGGTAATCTTCTGCGTGCAACCCGACTTCGGGTCTTGCAGCGGGATATCGTTGGTTGCCACCTGCTCTTGCGTCAGGCACGAGCGCACGCCCTTGCCCCCCACTGTCACACCCTGTTTGGCCAGTACTCCTTCCATCATGGCGCGCTGCTCTGGCGGTAGGTTTTTCAACTGGCCGAGCATGAACTCCATGTCGGGTAACGGCTTGCCATCGACCTGCATGTTGCTGGTGGTCAGCTCCCACAAGCCGGGCTGCAACATCTGTGCATGCACCAATGGGCTGCTCAGGCCAAGGGCCAACGCCAACAGTGGCAGACGAATCTTCATGGACGAACGCTCCTGGAAAAACCGGCCAACGGGCCGGGCTGAGGCTTAGACGCCAAATCCAGCTGCAGGTTGCAAGCCGCACCTGGAACGTGTTCTGTTACCCACAGTGTACTCGGCAAGCAGGATGCATATGGATTACCACAGCCCCTACTTCTTCGGTTATGTGCTCGGCCTGATTCACCTGTTGGGCATCGTCGCCGCACTGCATGCAGTGTTCACCGTGCGCACCGCTCAAGGTGCGATTGCCTGGGCCATGCCCCTGGTCTTCATTCCCTACCTGACGCTCATCCCCTACCTGATCTTCGGTGCCCGCTCCTTCTATGCCTACATCAAGGCACGGCGCCAGGCCAACCAGGAAATGCACGTGGCCATGGCCAACCTCAACTGGCGCCCCTGGGTAGAAGAGGCCCTCACCGCCCGAGAGTCGGAAAGCTATGCCGCCCTGCGCGCCATGCCCAAACTTGGGCGCATGCCTTGCCTGGCGAACAACCAGGTAAAGCTGTTGATCGACGGCAAGGCGACTTTCGATGCCATCTTCGCCGCCATCCATCAAGCCCGCGACGTGGTGCTGGTACAGTTCTTCATCATCCACGACGACACGTTGGGCAAAGCACTGCAGCAGTTGCTGTTGCGCAAAGCGGCTGAAGGCGTGAAGGTTTTCGTGCTGTATGACCGCGTCGGCAGCCATGCCTTGCCGGCCAGCTACAGCCAGGTACTGCGTGACGGTGGCGTGGAGATTCATGCCTTCGCTACACGCCGTGGTTGGTTCAACCGCTTTCAGGTCAACTTCCGCAACCACCGCAAGATTGTGGTGGTGGATGGCCTGACGGGTTTCATCGGCGGGCACAACGTGGGTGACGAGTACCTGGGTGAGCACCCGCAACTGTCGCCCTGGCGCGATACCCATGTGCAGATCGGTGGCCCGGTACTGGCCTGTTTGCAGGAGTCGTTCGCCGAAGACTGGTACTGGGCGACGCGCCAGCTGCCGCCGTTGATCCTACCCGATACCTACCCGGAGAACGGCGTACTGTGCCAAGCCCTCGCCAGCGGGCCGGCAGACCCGCAGGAAACCTGCTCGCTGTTCTTCCTCGAAGCGATCCATTCGGCGACACGCAGGGTGTGGATCACCAGCCCCTACTTCATCCCGGACGAGGCCGTTTTTGCCGCGTTGCGCCTGGCGGTTCTGCGCGGTGTGGATGTGCGCATCCTCATTCCGTCACGGCCCGACCACCGGATTGTCTACGCGGCCTCCAGCCTGTTTGCCTTCGAAGCCGTACGTGCCGGTGTGCGCATGTTCCGTTACTTGCCGGGCTTTCTGCACCAGAAGGTGGTGCTGGTAGATGACGAGGTCAGCGCGATCGGCAGTGCGAACCTGGATAACCGTTCGTTCCGCCTGAACTTCGAAATCACCTTGCTGACCGTCGATCGCGTTTTCGCCGACCAGGTCGAACAGATGCTGCTGCGTGACTTTGATCAAGCCCGGGAAATCACCCCAGAAGACAGTCTCGATACCCATCGGCTGCAACAGCTTGGGATGCGAATAGCCCGGTTGATCTCGCCGATTCTTTGAGTTGAGATTCAAGCTTACTCAATCTCTGTAGGAGCAGCCTTGTGCTGCGAAGAGGCCGGTGCAGGCACCCGCAATCGAGGGTGTTTGCCCCGGCCTCTTCGCAGCACAAGGCTGCTCCTACAAAGGGTGGACGTTCAGCGGTAAAGATCCTCGCGGGTCCAAGGCAGGTCATGGTGACCATCGGCATAGGGCTTCACAGCCAAAATCTGGTGCAGGTTGATCCAGCCCTTCTCAAAGGCATAGGCACAACCGGCGAGGTACAGCCGCCAGATACGCAAGGTCTTTTCCGGCACCATCGCCGCGGCGCGGTGCAGCTGGTTCTCCAGGTTCTCGCTCCAGTGGTGCAAGGTCTTGGCATAATGCAGGCGAAGGCTTTCTACATCGACCACCTCGAGCCCTGTTTCACAGATGCTCGCACTGATCATCGACAGGTGGGGTAGCTCGCCATGGGGGAACACATAACGGTCGATGAACTCCCCTGCCCCCCGCCCTACCGGCCGGCCATCCACATGCTTGGCGGTGATGCCATGGTTCATCACCAAGCCACCTTCGCGCACGGCACCGAACAGCTTCTGGCAATACAACGGCAGGTTGGCATGCCCCACGTGTTCGAACATGCCGACACTGACCACCTTGTCGAAACGCCCATCCTGGGGAAGGTCACGGTAATCGAGGATCTGCAGGTCGACCTGATCGGCCAGCCCCTCCTCCTTCACCCGCTGACGGCCCAGCTTGAGTTGCTCCTTGCTCAAGGTAATGCCGAATACCTTGGCACCGTATTCGCGCGCGGCGAAGCGTGACAGGCCGCCCCAGCCACAGCCGACGTCCAGCAGGTAGTCGCCGGCCTGCAGGCGCAACTTGCGGCACAGGTGATCGAACTTGTCCTGCTGGGCCTGGGCCAGGGTGTTGTCTGGCTCACGGAAGTAGCCACAGGAATAAGCCATGTCCGGGTCCAGCCACAGCTGGTAGAACGCGTTGGACAGGTCGTAGTGGTAGGAAATGGCTTCGGCATCGGTGTGTTTGTCATGGGCGGTACGCTGTGGAACAGCGTCCTCGTCGTCACTCAGCAGCGCCTCGCTGAGTTCGTCGCATACCCGAATGACCTCGCCGATATCGCCTTCAAGCTCCAGCTTGCCTTCAACGAAAGCCTCACCCAGCTCGTTCAAGCTCGGGTGGGTCAGCTGGCTGATCAGTTGAGGCTCCTTGATCAGGATCGTGACTTGCGGGCTGGGCCCAAGATCGAACTGGTTGCCGTCCCACAACTTCAGACGCAAAGGTAAGTGCAGGCTCTGCAACGCAGGTGGAAGTTGCGCAAGCATCAATGACCCTCCCTTCAGGTAACGGGGCGTCACGCCTCATAATTTCGGACGCCTCCGGATCAGGGTAGTTCATTGGTGCCGATTTTGGGTTTTACACGACGATGGTCTAGAACAAACAGACATGAAAGACACGCAGATTGTATACAACTTTAAACGCACAGACTAACCTTGTGCCCCTCTCGCGCTTCTTCATCCTGGAGTTGAACCCATGAAATCCTATGACGTGGTGATCATTGGCGGTGGCCCTGGCGGCTATAACGCGGCAATCCGTGCAGGCCAGCTGGGCCTGACCGTTGCCTGTGTGGAAGGCCGCTCGACCTTGGGCGGCACCTGCCTCAATGTCGGCTGCATGCCGTCCAAGGCGCTGCTGCATGCATCCGAGCTGTACGAGGCCGCCAGCGGCGAGGAGTTCGCCCACCTCGGTATCGAAGTGAAGCCCACCTTGAACCTCGCCCAGATGATGAAGCAGAAGGACGAGAGCGTTACCGGCCTGACCAAGGGCATCGAGTACCTGTTCCGCAAGAACAAGGTCGACTGGGTCAAGGGTTGGGGGCGTCTGGATGGCGTTGGCAAAGTCGTGGTCAAGGCCGAGGACGGCAGCGAAAGCACCCTTCACGCCAAGGACATCGTCATTGCCACCGGCTCCGAGCCCACGCCCCTGCCAGGCGTGACCATCGACAATCAGCGCATCATCGATTCGACCGGTGCCCTGTCCCTGCCCCAGGTGCCCAAGCACCTGATCGTCATCGGCGCCGGCGTCATCGGCCTCGAGCTGGGTTCGGTATGGCGCCGCCTGGGCAGCGAAGTGACTGTCATCGAATACCTCGACCGCATCTGCCCGGGCACCGATGAAGAAACCGCCAAGACCTTGCAGAAGGCCTTGGCCAAGCAAGGCATGAGCTTCAAGCTCGGCAGCAAAGTCACCCAGGCCACCTCGTCGGCTGATGGCGTCAGCCTGACGTTGGAGCCCGCCGCCGGTGGCGACGCACAAACCTTGCAGGCCGACTACGTGCTGGTGGCCATCGGTCGCCGCCCCTACACCCAGGGCCTGAACCTGGAAAGCGTAGGCCTGGCGACCGACAAGCGCGGCATGCTCAGCAACGATCATCACCGCAGCTCGGTGCCTGGCATCTGGGTGATCGGCGATGTCACCTCAGGCCCGATGCTGGCGCACAAGGCTGAAGATGAAGCGGTGTCGTGCATCGAGCGCATCGCTGGCAAGGCCCATGAGGTCAACTACAACCTGATCCCCGGTGTCATTTATACCCGCCCCGAGCTGGCCAGCGTCGGCAAGACCGAAGAACAGCTCAAGGCCGAAGGCCGCGCCTACAAGGTGGGCAAGTTCCCCTTCACCGCCAACAGCCGCGCCAAGATCAACCATGAGACCGAAGGGTTCGCCAAGGTGCTCGCCGATGCCAACACCGACGAGGTACTGGGCGTGCACCTGGTGGGCCCGAGTGTCAGTGAGATGATCGGTGAATTCTGCGTGGCCATGGAGTTCTCGGCGTCGGCAGAGGACATCGCCCTCACCTGCCACCCGCACCCGACCCGCTCCGAGGCGTTGCGCCAGGCGGCGATGAATGTGGAAGGGATGGCGATGCAGATCTGACAAAACCTCGGCCACAGGGGCCGGTGCTGGCACGGTTGATACGGAGATCAACCGTCTGGCGCCCTCCCAGGCAGATTTTTACAACCCGGATATGCTGGACGATGGAGCAGTAAACCCCCGAGTTTTCGGGACCAGTGGCAACAAGGAGGTTCACCATGTCATCCACCCCGCGTGTACGTCGTTCGCTCAGCGATATCCAGGCCGACTACGACCAAGGCAAAAAAGCAGAACTTGAGAACCTGATCCGCGCCTGGAAGGGCATCAAGGATCTTCCCGCTAACGACCCAAACTCCTTCTTCACCCTCGGCGGCCTGCATGGCGAGCCATTCCGTGACAAGGGCAAGACAGACCCCAACTGGTGGGGCGGCTACTGCCAGCACGGGACGGTGCTGTTCCCAAGCTGGCACCGCGCCTACCTCTGGCGCCTGGAAGAGGCGTTGCGCAGCATCCCCGGCTGCAAAGACGTGACCTTGCCGTTCTGGGATGAATGCAGCGATGCATCACGGGAAAACGGTATCCCGTCGGCCCTGACCCAAGAATATTTCATGCTCGATGGCCAGAAGATCGCCAACCCTCTGCGCTCCTTCGTGTTCCCGAAAGCCATCACCGACGAGGTGGAGGACACGCCGATCATCTACAGCAAGCCGGAAGGCTACGAGACAGTGCGTTACCCGCTGTCCGGTTTGGTGGGCACTGATGAGGACCGCGCAAAGACCGACGCCCATAACGCGCAATTCCCAGACCCAGAGCAGAACATCGGCTACCTCAATAGCAACATCAGTACCTGGCTGAGCGGCAAGATCAAGATCGGTGGCAGGTGGCGTGGCGAGGTGTTCACCCGCTTCGAAAACTGCCTGGACGCGCCCACCTACACCCTGTTCTCCAATACCACGTCGGCCGCCGCGAAAAACAAGGCTGACCCAGCGGGCACTCACCATGTCTCCCTGGAAGAGCCGCATAACTTCATGCACCTGGCCGTCGGCGGCTTCGACTACCCGGGGCAAGGCAACAATTCGGCGATCCCGGGTGCCAACGGCGACATGGGCGAGAACGAGACCGCCGGCCTGGACCCGATCTTCTTCTTCCACCACTGCTTCATCGACTATGTGTTCTGGACCTGGCAGCGTCGGCAAGGCGCAACTGATGAATTCAGCATCGATGCCACCGATCCCGGCGCCAGCTACTACAAGCCCGATGGCGTGCAACCGCCAGCAGGGGCAGCAGGCCTGGACCCGAATGCCATCCTGAGCCTGGACACCACGCTTGACCCGTTCGTGAAGGCCGACGGCAGCCCTTTCACCACCCGTGACTGCTTCAACATCGAAACCCAGCTGGGCTATGGCTATGGCAAAGGCTCGCTGGACGCCTACACCCAACCCAACAAGCCGTTGCTGTTCAAGGCCGAGGCCGTGCAACCCGCTGGCAAGACCTTGCGCGTCAGCCGCATCAACCGGGGCAAGATCCGCGGTTCGTTCCTGATCAGCGCCTACGCCAAGGTCGATGGCAAGCGCGAATACCTGGGTACCCGGCCGATTCTCAGCCGCTGGCATGTCGAAGGCTGCATGAACTGCCAGACCCATCTGGAAGCCACCGCTACCTTCAAGCTGCCACTCAACGCCGACAACTCGGCGATTGATGAAGGCACAATCGAAGTGGAAGTACAGACCCGT
This sequence comes from Pseudomonas kermanshahensis, assembly GCF_014269205.2. Classification (NCBI taxonomy): domain Bacteria; kingdom Pseudomonadati; phylum Pseudomonadota; class Gammaproteobacteria; order Pseudomonadales; family Pseudomonadaceae; genus Pseudomonas; species Pseudomonas kermanshahensis. The sequence continues at coordinate 186,418 of NZ_JABWRY020000002.1, read as the reverse complement.
GACACGGTGCTCAAACGGCCAGAGGGGGCCAAACTGCTCAATAGCAGCAACGCTGTAGCCGCTGACGTGCCATTCAAACTGGAAACCTACTGAGCCACCGCCGGCGCAGCATCCTAAGTCTGGCTTCGGGTGCTGCGCTCAGGCGCTTGAACGCTGTCGGTCCCTACGCTCATAGGCAATGATGATTGCACCGGCGATCATCACGGGCAGATGAACAGGCGGCAGGCAAAATGCGATCAGCATCAACGGCCAGCAGGTGGCGTAGCACCACACCCCATGCAGCGTCCCCTTGGCCAATGGGTTGGCGACGCGGGCGGGCCGATGGCAGTGCGCTAGGCAACGCGCCCTGAACGCGCACAACTGCCACCCCCCTGCCCCTATCAGCGCCAGCAATCCTGCTGCGAGTGGCGAGCCGGTGAAAGAAACCAGCAACAGCGCAATCATCAACAGCAGTGCACTGCCCGCCAGCCACACGCCAAAATACCCCAGCAGAAATGCCGCGACAGCGGGCGCTCGGTGGTAGGGCCTTGATTGATGCCACAGATGCGCCAATGGCCCCTGCAGCGCGGGCAGCATCATCGCGACCAGCATCAACCCCACCGCACCGGTGAAGACGGCGAAGTCCATGCTGGAATAATAGAGGCGCACGTTCAGCCATCCCTCGGTCAACATCGAGGGCGAGCCGGAAATACAGAACGATTCAAGATCGTGGTGGCTGTCGTTATTGAGCGCCATCCAGATAAAAGCAACGAGGCTGGCAGCCCATAACGCGCATTTGAGCGGATCACTGCAGGTATCGCGCACCCATGCTGGCAGGGGCGCATTAGCCTGGCGCGCCATCAGACGACCTCCCTGTCATCGGCTAGACGGCCTGGCTCATTGCCTGTGCCGCGCTAGTGACTATAGAGCAGGTTGCTAAGGCTTGCCGGTACGCCGACTGATGGTGACAGGCACGCCCGGATGCTACGCAGGCTATGCCGCAGCGCCCTGCAAACAAGAGCGCCGCAGCCTGGCATCACCTTCAGAACGTCGCGTTCTTGAGCGAGATGTGGCAGTTCTTGTAGTCGTAGTCGACCAGTGTCACGACACCGGAAACATTCGATTTTTTCCCAACGGAAAGCGCATTGACCATGCTGGTATTGGTCGATTCAGCGTGGATATCCACGTCGCCAACGCTCAGCACTACCCGATACGCCTCGAGCCCTTGATTGATCATGGCGACTTCACCGTTAGTGGAGAAGGTCTTGCCGCGGTACAGGCTGTTTGCACGCACCTTGTTTTCTTTCGTGACACGGCAGATTTCTGCAAGGCTTTGATCGATAGCAACTGGCGCGGTCGCCTTCTGAATTTCCTGCATTGTTTGCTCGAAATTCGCGCAACCCGAAAGGGCTACGAAAGGCAGCGCGGCGAAGAGGCAATTACGAAGAGCTTTCATGTGGACAACCTTACAGATGATTGAAGAAGTGCTTTGGCCTTGAGCACACCCTGACTGGAGAAATTTCAGACAGTTCCATACGAACCTCGCGGGCTAATGCAGGCGTGGCCGATAGGCGATGGCTAGGCGTTGGGCTGACTTGCGGAAAATCGGGCACTACCGGTCAGGACGACGGCGGCAGCGAAGTAAGAAGGGGGGACAGCAGGCATCAGTCATTCCTTTGAGGCGCGTTTGAATGTGTTCAATCCCTTGAACCGGCCGAAAGTTATACCAAAATCGGTTTTATTGCGCAAAAAAGCACCAGCACCTGCTGTTGATCACAGCGGGGCCGGTGCTTTTTAACGGTTGCCCGTAGGTTTATTCCACCGTCACCGATTTTGCCAAGTTGCGCGGCTGGTCAACGTCGGTGCCCTTGAGCACCGCCACGTAGTACGACAGCAACTGCAGCGGGATGGTGTACAGGATCGGCGCCAGGGCGTCAGCGATGTGCGGCACCTTGATCACGTGGGTGCCTTCACCATTGGTCATGCCAGCGTGCTCGTCGGCAAACACTACCAACTCACCGCCACGGGCACGCACTTCCTGCAGGTTGGACTTGAGCTTCTCCAGCAGTTCGTTGTTCGGCGCCACAGTCACGACTGGCATATCGTTATCCACAAGTGCCAGCGGGCCGTGCTTCAGCTCGCCTGCCGGGTAGGCTTCGGCGTGGATGTAGGAGATTTCCTTGAGCTTGAGCGCGCCTTCCATCGCTACCGGGTACTGGGCGCCGCGGCCCAGGAACAGGGTGTGGTGCTTGTCGGCGAACAGCTCGGCGATCTTCTCGACAGTTGCGTCCATGGCCAGTGCCTCGCCCAGGCGGGCCGGCAGGCGACGCAATTCTTCAACCAGCTCGGCTTCGACACCGGCTTCGAGGGTGCCGCGTACCTGGCCCAGGGCCAGGGTCAGCATCATCAGCGAGACCAGCTGGGTGGTGAACGCCTTGGTCGAAGCAACGCCGATTTCCGGGCCAGCCAGGGTCAGCAGGGTCAGGTCGGATTCACGCACCAGCGAGCTGATGCCGACGTTGCAGATCGCCAGGCTGCCGAGGAAGCCCAGCTCCTTGGCGTTGCGCAGGGCAGCCAGGGTGTCGGCAGTCTCACCGGATTGCGAGATCGAGACGAACAGGGTGTCGGGCTGCACCACCACCTTGCGGTAGCGGAACTCACTGGCGACTTCAACCTGGCAAGGGATGCCGGCCAGGCTTTCCAGCCAGTAACGGGCGACCATGCCGGCGTGGTAGCTGGTGCCGCAGGCAACGATCTGTACGTTGCGCACTTTGGCGAACAGGTCGGCAGCTTTCGGGCCAAAGGCCTGTACCAGCACGTGGTCTTTGCCCAGACGGCCTTCCAGGGTGCGCTGGACCACGCTTGGCTGCTCGTGGATTTCTTTGAGCATGAAGTGACGGTAGTTGCCCTTGTCCGCCGCTTCTGCACCTTCGTGATATTGCACGGTTTCACGTTGGACCTTGTTGCCAGCCTGGTCCCAGATGCTGACCTGGTCACGGCGGATTTCAGCGATATCGCCTTCTTCCAGGTACATGAAACGGTCGGTGACCTGGCGCAGGGCCAGCTGGTCCGAGGCCAGGAAGTTCTCGCCAAGGCCCAGGCCGATCACCAGCGGGCTGCCGCTGCGGGCAGCTACCAGGCGGTCTGGCTGTTTAGCGCTGATCAGGGCCAGGCCATAAGCACCGTGCAGGCGCTTCACCGCAGCCTTCAGCGCGTCGGTCAGGTCTGCAACGGTCTTGAGCGTGTGGTGGATCAGGTGGACGATGACTTCGGTATCGGTCTGCGAGGTGAACACGTAGCCGAGGCCTTTGAGCTCTTCACGCAGTTCTTCGTGGTTCTCGATGATGCCGTTGTGCACGACCGCCAATTCACTGCCCGAGAAGTGTGGGTGGGCATTGCCTTCGGTTGGCGCGCCGTGGGTAGCCCAACGCGTGTGTGCGATACCCAGCTGGCCGACGAGCGGCTCGGCGGCCACGGCAGCTTCCAGCTCGCTGACCTTGCCAATCCGGCGGCGACGCTCCAGCCCACCCTGCTGGCTGTAGACCGCCAGGCCGGCACTGTCGTACCCGCGGTACTCAAGGCGCTTGAGGCCTTCGATCAGGATGGCGGTGATATTACGTTCGGCTACGGCACCAACGATTCCACACATGTTCATTGCTCCTGGCTGATCGCGGCGCAAATCAGGTTGATGCCGCGGGCTTGAATTTGTTCGCGTGCCGCTGCGGGCAGGCGTTCGTCAGTAATGAGGGTATTCACGCTGCCCCACGGCAGCTCAAGGTTGGGGATCTTGCGCCCCACCTTGTCGGACTCGACCATCACGATCACCTCACGGGCGACCTCGGCCATGACTCGGCTCAGGCCCAGCAGCTCATTGAAGGTGGTGGTACCACGGTTGAGGTCGATGCCATCGGCACCGATGAACAGCTGATCGAAATCGTAGGAGCGCAACACCTGCTCGGCAACCTGCCCCTGGAACGACTCGGAGTGCGGGTCCCAGGTACCACCGGTCATGAGCAGTACAGGCTCATGCTCGAGATCGCTGATGGCACGGGCCACGTTCAAGGAATTGGTCATCACCACCAGGCCAGGCTGTCGGCCCAGCTCGGGAATCATCGCCGCAGTGGTGCTGCCACTGTCGATGATGATCCGCGCATGTTCGCGGATACGCCCTACCGCCGCACGGGCAATGGCCTTCTTGTAGGCAGACACGGGCTGGGCCGGCTCACCGAGCAGCTCTTGCGGCACCGGTACCGCACCGCCATAGCGGCGTAGCAACAGGCCGTTGGTTTCTAGGGCAGCGAGGTCTTTGCGAATGGTCACTTCCGAGGTTTCGAAGCGCTTGGCCAATGCATCCACACTCACCTCCCCTTGCTCACTGAGCATGGCCAGGATGTTGTGGCGGCGTTGAGGCGTGTTACGTTTCGACATGAGCGCTTAAGTTTCGTTTCGAAAGATAATGGTTGCAATCAAAACCTAAGACGCACGTTTCGTCAAGCAGTTGCTGCCCTGTGGATAGTTTCACCCTTGTAGGAGCGGCCTTGTGTCGCGATGGGCCGCAACGCGGCCCCAGTGATTTCGAGGTAAAGCTCCATTTTTGGGGCTGCGTTGCAGCCCATCGCGACACAAGGCCGCTCCTACAGGGACAGCAACTCACGCCCAAAAAAAAGCCGACTTATTCACATAAGTCGGCTTCGATCGAAACAGCTGTGTATAACTCAGCTCTTCTTGATCTTCTCCGGCCGCTTCCAGCCATCGATGTTGCGCTGGCGCGCACGGCCCACGGCGAGCTGGCCCGCTTCTACCGTCTGGGTGATGGTGGAACCGGCGGCCGTCGTAGCGCCGGATTGGATATCCACAGGCGCCACCAACGAATTGTTCGAACCGATGAACACGTCCTCACCCATCACGGTCTTGAACTTGTTGGCGCCATCATAGTTGCAGGTGATGGTGCCAGCGCCGATGTTGGTGCGCGCGCCGATTTCGGCGTCGCCCAGGTAGCTCAGGTGGCCTGCCTTGGCGCCTTCGCCCAAGTGAGCGTTTTTCAGCTCGACGAAGTTACCCACATGGGCCTTGGCATCCAGCACGCTGCCGGGGCGCAGGCGAGCGAACGGGCCGGCATCGCTGCCCTCGCCCATCACCGCACCTTCGATGTGGCTGTTAGCCTTGACCACCACACCCTTGCGCAGGGTGCTGTTCTTGATCACGCAGTTGGGGCCGATCTCTACGCCGTCTTCGATGACCACCTGGCCTTCGAGGATCACGTTGATGTCGATCAGCACATCGCGACCAACGGTCACTTCACCCCGTACATCGAACCGCGCCGGGTCACGCAGGGTGACGCCCTGGGCCATCAGGCGGCGGCCTGCGCGCAGCTGATAGTGGCGCTCGAGCTCGGACAGCTGGCGACGGTCGTTGGCGCCCTGCACTTCCATCGGGTCTTCGGGTTGCTCGGTGGCAACCACCAGGCCATCGGACACCGCCATGGCGATGACGTCGGTCAGGTAGTACTCGCCTTGGGCATTGTTATTCGACAAGCGGCTCATCCAGTCCGCCAGGCGCGCCGCAGGCAGAGCCAGAATGCCGGTGTTGCCTTCCTTGATCGCTTTCTGCGCGTCGCTGGCATCCTTGTGCTCAACGATGGCCGTCACCTTGCCCTGCTCGTCACGCACGATACGGCCATAGCCGGTCGGGTCTTCGAGGGTGACCGTGAGCAAGCCCAGCTGTTGATCATTGGCCTTGGCCAACAGGCGCTGCAAGGTCTCCACCTCGATCAACGGCACATCACCGTACAGCACCAGAACGGTGTCAGCGGACAATGCTGGCAGCGCCTGGGCCACGGCATGGCCTGTGCCCAGCTGCTTGTCCTGCATGACAAAGTTCAGATCGTCAGCTGCCAGGCGCTCACGCACCTGCTCGGCACCATGGCCAATGACCACGTGGATACCTTGCGGCTGGAGTTGACGCGCGCTGTGGATAACATGGCCAAGCATGGAGTTTCCGGCAACCGGGTGCAGCACCTTGGGCAGCGCCGAGCGCATGCGGGTACCTTGGCCGGCGGCGAGAATAACGATATCGAGTGACATTACTGGCTACCAATCCTGGGCGGTCAGTGAAATGACCGGGGGGAGAAATTCGGAAAAAGAAAAAGGGTAGCCGAGGCTACCCTTTTACTCAATCGCAACAGAAGTGATCAGCCCAGGGCCGATTACTTGCCTTTGCGCATTTGCTGGACGGTACGCAGCTGAGCTGCGGCCTCGGCCAGACGTGCGGCGGCGGCGCCGTAGTCGAAGTCCGCGCCTTTCAGATTCAGGGCGTTCTCGGCAGCCTTGAGGGCTTCCTGAGCCTGAGCTTCATCCAGGTCTGCAGCACGTTGCACGGTATCGGCAAGCACCTTGACCATGTTCGGCTGAACCTCGAGGAAACCACCAGAGATGTAGAACACCTCTTGGGCGCCACCCTGCTTGGTCAGCGTGATCGGACCTGGCTTCAGATTGGTGATCAGCGGCGCGTGGCCCGGAGCGATACCAAGATCACCCAGGTTACCGTGCGCAACCACCATCTCGACCAGACCGGAGAAAATCTCTCCTTCCGCGCTGACGATATCGCAATGGACTGTCATAGCCATCTGCTTGCCTCAACCTGATAGCGCCCCTTGCGGGGCGCAGGAATTACAGTTTCTTGGCTTTCTCGATCGCTTCGTCGATGCTGCCGACCATGTAGAACGCTTGTTCTGGCAGGTGGTCGTAGTCACCTTTGAGGATGCCGCTGAAGCCAGCGATGGTGTCTTTCAGGGAAACGTACTTGCCTGGCGAACCGGTGAAGACTTCGGCCACGAAGAACGGCTGCGACAGGAAGCGCTGGATCTTACGAGCGCGGGCTACCAGTTGCTTGTCGGTCTCGGACAGTTCGTCCATACCCAGGATGGCGATGATGTCTTTCAGCTCTTTGTAGCGCTGCAGAACATACTGAACGCCACGCGCGGTGTCGTAGTGCTCGTTGCCGATCACGTTCGGGTCCAGCTGGCGCGAAGTCGAGTCCAGTGGGTCGACCGCTGGGTAGATACCCAGGGAGGCGATGTCACGGGACAGAACGACGGTGGCGTCCAAGTGGGCGAAGGTGGTCGCTGGCGACGGGTCGGTCAAGTCGTCCGCAGGTACGTATACGGCCTGGACGGAGGTGATCGAACCTTCCTTGGTGGAGGTGATGCGCTCTTGCAGAACGCCCATCTCTTCAGCCAGGGTCGGCTGGTAACCTACTGCCGAAGGCATACGGCCCAGCAGTGCGGATACTTCAGTACCGGCCAGGGTGTAACGATAGATGTTGTCGACGAACAGCAGAACGTCGTTACCTTCGTCACGGAACTTCTCAGCCATGGTCAGGCCGGTCAGCGCTACGCGCAGACGGTTTCCTGGTGGCTCGTTCATCTGACCGTAGACCAGCGCTACTTTGTCGAGAACGTTGGAGTCCTTCATCTCGTGGTAGAAGTCGTTACCCTCACGAGTACGCTCACCCACACCAGCGAACACGGAGTAACCGCTGTGTTCCATGGCGATGTTACGGATCAGTTCCATCATGTTTACGGTCTTGCCGACACCGGCACCACCAAACAGACCAACTTTACCACCCTTGGCGAACGGGCAAACCAGGTCGATAACCTTGATGCCGGTTTCCAGCAGGTCGTTGCCGCCTGCCTGGTCAGCGAACGAAGGCGCTGGCTGGTGGATACCGCGACGCTCTTCTTCACCGATCGGGCCGGCTTCGTCGATCGGGTTGCCCAGTACGTCCATGATACGGCCCAGGGTGGCCTTACCAACAGGAACGGAAATGGCAGCGCCGGTGTCGACGACATCCAGACCGCGCTTCAAGCCTTCGGTCGAGCCCATCGCAATAGTACGAACCACGCCGTCGCCCAGCTGCTGCTGAACTTCGAGGGTGGTTTCCGCGCCTTGTACTTTCAGCGCGTTGTATACACTCGGCACGACGTCACGTGGGAATTCCACGTCGATGACGGCGCCGATGATTTGAACGATACGTCCGCTACTCATAGCTGGATCCTCTGAATATGTGAACCGTTAAACCGCGGCAGCGCCGCCGACGATTTCCGAGATCTCCTGGGTGATCGCAGCCTGACGCGCCTTGTTGTAGATCAACTGAAGCTCTTTGATCAAATCACCGGCGTTGTCTGTGGCGTTCTTCATGGCGATCATCCGGGCCGCTTGTTCAGCAGCGTTGTTCTCGACCACCGCCTGGTATACCTGCGACTCCACATAACGCACCATCAAGCCGTCCAGCAGCTCTTTTGCGTCGGGTTCGTACAGGTAATCCCAGTGATGCTTGAGATCCTGATCCGGGGTTGCCACCAACGGTACCAATTGCTCGACCGTTGGCTTCTGGGTCATGGTATTGATGAACTTGTTCGAAACCACGGAGAGGCGATCGATACGGCCGTCCAGGTAGGCGTCCAGCATCACTTTGACGGAGCCGATCAGATCGTTGATCGATGGCTCTTCGCCCAGGTGGCTGATCGCGGCTACGACGTTGCCGCCAAAGATGCGGAAGAAAGTCGCACCCTTGCTGCCGATCACGCACAGGTCGATTTCCACGCCCTGTTCGCGGTTTGCGTTCATGTCCTTGACCAGGGCCTTGAACAGGTTGGTGTTCAAGCCACCGCACAGACCACGGTCACTGCTCACCACGATATAACCGGTGCGCTTAACAGGGCGCTCGATCATGAAAGGGTGGCGGTATTCCGGGTTGGCGTTGGCCAGATGACCGATCACCTGGCGGATACGCTCCGCGTAAGGACGGCTAGCAGCCATGCGCATTTGTGCCTTGCGCATTTTGCTGACCGCCACTTTCTCCATGGCGCTGGTAATTTTTTGCGTGCTTTTGATGCTCGCAATCTTACTGCGAATCTCTTTTGCGCCTGCCATGTATCACCTATCAGGTTAGCAAGCGGGGGCCTGGGCCCCCGCTGCGGCTTACCAGGTCTGGGTGGCCTTGAACTTCTCGATACCGGCTTTCAGGCCAGCGTCGATTTCGTCGTTGAAGTCACCCTTCACGTTGATCTTCGCCATCAGTTCAGCGTGATCACGGTTGAAGAAGGCGATCAGTGCTTGCTCGAAGCTACCGATCTTGGAGACTTCTACGTCAGTCAGGAAACCACGCTCAGCGGCGTACAGCGACAGGGCCATGTCCGCGATGGACATTGGCGCGTACTGCTTCTGCTTCATCAGCTCGGTAACGCGCTGACCATGCTCCAGCTGCTTGCGGGTCGCTTCGTCCAGATCGGAAGCGAACTGGGCGAATGCAGCCAGTTCACGGTACTGAGCCAGAGCGGTACGAATACCACCGGACAGCTTCTTGATGATCTTGGTCTGAGCGGCACCACCTACGCGGGATACCGAAACACCGGCGTTCACTGCAGGGCGGATGCCCGAGTTGAACATGGCCGATTCCAGGAAGATCTGACCGTCGGTGATCGAGATCACGTTGGTCGGAACGAACGCGGAAACGTCGCCAGCCTGGGTTTCGATGATCGGCAGCGCGGTCAGGGAACCGGTTTTGCCAGTCACAGCACCGTTGGTGAACTTCTCGACGTACTCTTCCGAAACGCGCGATGCACGCTCCAGCAGACGGGAGTGGAGATAGAACACGTCGCCTGGGTACGCTTCACGTCCTGGTGGACGGCGCAGCAGCAGGGAGATCTGACGGTAGGCAACGGCCTGCTTGGACAGGTCATCGTAAACGATCAGTGCGTCTTCACCGCGGTCACGGAAGAACTCGCCCATGGTGCAACCGGCGTATGGCGCCAGGAATTGCAGTGCGGCGGATTCCGAAGCACTGGCAACCACCACGATGGTGTTTTTCAGTGCGTCGTTTTCTTCCAGCTTGCGAACGATGTTGGCAACGGTGGAACGCTTCTGGCCGACAGCAACATACACACAGAAAATACCGGAGTCTTTCTGGTTGATGATGGCGTCGATGGCCATGGCGGTCTTGCCGATCTGACGGTCACCGATGATCAGCTCACGCTGGCCACGGCCGACAGGGATCATGGCGTCAACGGACTTGTAGCCAGTCTGTACAGGCTGGTCTACCGACTTACGCCAGATCACGCCTGGAGCAACTTTCTCGACCGCGTCGGTCTGAGTGTTGCCCAGCGGGCCTTTGCCGTCGATCGGGTTGCCCAGTGCGTCGACGACGCGACCCAGCAGTTCCTTACCAACCGGAACTTCCAGGATGCGGCCGGTGCACTTGGCGCTCATGCCTTCGGCGAGGGTGTCGTATGCACCCAGGATCACTGCACCTACGGAGTCTTGCTCCAGGTTCAGGGCCATGCCGTAGACGCCGCCAGGGAACTCGATCATTTCGCCGTACATGACGTCGGCCAGACCGTGGATCCGCACGATACCGTCGGAAACCGAAACGACGGTACCTTCGTTACGGGCTTGGGAGCTCACATCGAGGTTGTCGATGCGGCCCTTGATGATTTCACTAATTTCGGAAGGATTGAGTTGCTGCATTGCTCTGCTGCCCCTTCAAACTCAAGATTTCAATGCTTCGGCCAGTTTCGCGATTTTGCCGCGAACAGAGCCATCGATTACCAGGTCACCAGCGCGGATGACGACGCCGCCAATCAGGCTGGCATCCTCCGACGCGTGCAGGCGCACTTCCTGGCCTAACCGTGCACTGAGAACCTTGGCGAGTTTGTCTTGCTGTTCTTGGTTCAACGCGAAGGCACTGGTGACTTCCACGTCCACGGATTTCTCTTGCTCGGCCTTGTACAGGTCGAACAGAGCGGCAATCTCCGGCAGAAGCAGGAGACGGTCGTTTTCCGCGGCAACATGAATGAAATTCTGTGCCTGTGCATTGAACTTGTCACCGCACACGTCAATGAACGTGGCGGCCTTTTCTGCGCTCGTCAGTCGCGGGGCCTTGAGCAGGCGCTGCATGGTGTCGTCTTGCGACACCGCAGCAGCCAGGCCGAGCATGGCTGACCAATTGGCCAGTTGCTGATGGGCCTGGGCATGCTCAAAGGCAGCCTTAGCGTAAGGTCGGGCCAACGTGGTCAGTTCTGCCATGATCGCCCTCGCTTAAATTTCAGCGGCCAGTTTGTTAACCAGCTCCGCATGCGCGTTTTGATCGATTGTGGCGCCAAGGATCTTTTCAGCACCGCCAACGGCCAGAGCACCCACTTGGGCACGCAGGGCGTCTTTAGCGCTGTTCAGTTCCTGTTCGATCTCGGCCAGAGCCTGAGCCTTCACACGGTCAGCTTCGACGCGGGCCTGTTCACGGGCTTCCTCGACAAGCTGAGCAGCGCGTTTCTTGCTTTGCTCAATGATTTCGGCTGCCTGTGCTTTAGCTTCACGCAGTTGCTGACCCGCTTTCTCTTGGGCCAGCTCCAGGTCGCGAGCTGCGCGGTTGGCAGCGTCCAAGCCATCGGCAATCTTCTTTTGGCGCTCTTGCAGAGCAGTGATGACCGGAGGCCATACGTACTTCATGCAGAAGAGTACAAAAATCAGGAAAGCAACGGATTGGCCAATCAGGGTTGCATTAATGTTCACGCCAACACCTCGCTCGGTCTTAATTCATACAGCAAATCAACTCGTGGTGACGAGTGATTAGCCGGCGATCTGACCAACGAACGGATTCGCGAAGGTGAAGAACAGAGCGATACCAACACCGATCATGGTTACGGCGTCGAGCAGACCGGCAACGATGAACATTTTAACCTGCAGCATCGGAACCATTTCTGGTTGACGAGCAGCGCCTTCCAGGAATTTGCCGCCCAGCAGGCCGAAACCAATGGCGGTACCCAGAGCACCCAGGCCGATCAGCAGAGCAACAGCGATAGCGGTCAGACCAACTACAGTTTCCATCTTTCCTCCCGACTTTTACGTCGTATTGGTTAGGTTTTTAGTTTGAAGCGGTAAAACAAATCGTGAGTACAGCTGCCCTTGCGGACTTTTTAAGCCCTCCCCCCGTACCGGCGAGGAAGGCTATCAGACACGCCAGGCGGTCTTAATGGTTATCTTCGTGCGCCATCGACAGGTAGACGATGGTCAGCATCATGAAGATGAAAGCTTGCAGGGTGATGATCAGGATGTGGAACACAGCCCACGCCCATTGCAGCACCACACCCAGGCCGCTCAGCCAGAGCAGGCCGGAGCCGAACATGACGGCGATCAGGATGAACACCAGCTCACCGGCGTACATGTTGCCGAACAGACGCAGTGCCAGCGAGATCGGCTTGGCGATCAGGGTGACGAATTCGAGCAGGAAGTTCACTGGGATCAGCAGGATCTGTACAAAGATGTTCTTGCTGCCGAACGGGTGCAGGGTCAGCTCACCGATGAAGCCGCCCAGGCCCTTGACCTTGATGCTGTAGAAGATGATCAGGGCGAACACGCTGAAGGCCATGGCCAGGGTCGCGTTCGGGTCGGTGGTCGACACGGCGCGGAACGGAATGTGCGGATCACCGGAGATCAGGATGGCCAGCTGAGGAATCCAGTCGACCGGTACCAGGTCGACGGCGTTCATCAGGAATACCCAGACGAAGATGGTCAGCGCCAGCGGTGCGATCACCGGGCTACGGCCGTGGAAGGAGTCCTTCACGCTGCCGTTGACGAAGTCGACCATCACTTCGACGAAGTTCTGCAGACCGCCAGGTTGGCCGGAGGTCGCCTTCTTCGCCGCCATGCGGAAGATGAACAGGAAGATCAGACCCAGCGCAACGGACCAGCCCAGGGTGTCCAGGTGGAACGCCCAGAAGCCCATTGCCTTGGCTTCTGCAGCCGAATGGGCGAAGCCCCAGCTGCCGTCTGGTAGTTGACCGTAGGTCAGGTTCTGCAAGTGGTGCTGGATATAGCCCGAAGCGGTTTCTGCTGCCATGGTTGCCTCAAACGCCCTAAGGTCTCGAAAGTCTTTTATTCATTAGCAGTGGCGCGAACCAGCTGACCATTAGGGTCAGCAGGAAGACGCCGAATACTGCTAACGGCGCCAATGGCTTCACTCCTGCGAAGGTCAGTGCAAACAGCACTGCCGTCAAAATCATTTTGCCTGCCTCGCCAGCGTAGAACGACTTGACGATGGCCTGCGCTGCCCGGGCTCCGCTGAAGCGAAATGCCTTCCAGGCGAAATACACATTGGGTAGCCAGGCAATCAAACCTCCGCAGAGACCTGAATATCCACTGACCGCCCCTTTCCACTGCCACAACACCAACGTTGCCAACAGCAGTACAACACATTGAGTCAGCAGTACCGGAAAAACCGCCCAGCGATGGAAAGGCAAGCGGTTTGGCGTGCGTATTTCCATCACAACTGCTCCTCGGAAGTCGACCAACAAGTCAGCTATGACTTGGCATAATTTGTGCCGACAAAATGCGCGCAGAGTATAGGGGTGGATTAACCCCTATTCAACTCTTCGTAGTGATTTCCGACTGCGCGCTACAACAGGAATTGTTTCAGCGGATGTGAGCAAGGACGCCTTGCAACTCGTCAAGCGAGTTATAGCGAATAACCAACTGGCCCTTGCCCTTGTTGCCATGACGGATCTGTACGGCAGAGCCCAGGCGCTCTGCGAGCCGCTGTTCAAGGCGTGCGATATCCGGATCAGGTTTGCTCGGTTCGACCGGATCAGGCTTATCGCTGAGCCATTGACGCACCAGTGCCTCGGTTTGGCGCACGGTGAGGCCACGTGCGACAACATGACGCGCCCCCTCTTCCTGACGATGCTCTTCAAGACCGAGCAAAGCGCGCGCATGACCCATCTCCAGGTCTCCGTGGGCGAGCATGGTCTTGATCGCTTCAGGCAGGGTGATCAGGCGCAGCAGGTTGGCCACGGTAACCCGCGACTTGCCCACGGCATCCGCTACCTGCTGCTGGGTCAGTTCGAACTCCTGCTGCAGGCGCTGCAGCGCGAGGGCCTCTTCCAGGGGGTTGAGGTCTTCGCGCTGGATGTTCTCGATCAGCGCCATGGCAATGGCCGTTTCGTCCGGCACTTCGCGGACCATGGCCGGCACGGTGTCCAGGCCAGCCTGCTGGGTGGCGCGCCAACGGCGCTCACCGGCGATGATCTCGTAGCGGTTGTCGGCAATCGGGCGAACCACGATCGGCTGCATCACGCCATGGGTGCGAATCGAGTGCGCGAGTTCTTCCAGCGCCACCGGGTCCATGTCGCGACGCGGCTGGTACTTGCCACGTTGAATCAGCTCGACCGGCAGGTGTTGCAGTTCTTTCTGGTCGATCTTGACAGCCTGCTCTTCGAGCGCGCTGACGGAAGGACCACTGAGCAGTGCATCCAACCCACGTCCGAGACCCCGTTTCTTAACGGCCATACGGATTCCTTAAGTTGTTTGTGCAGTGCGGGATGGACGGCGCTGACGGCGTACCAGTTCCCCAGCCAGGGCCAGATAAGCCAGCGCGCCACGCGATTGCTTGTCGTAGGCCAGGGCCGGCATGCCGAAGCTTGGGGCCTCGGCCAGGCGAATGTTGCGCGGGATGACCGTGTCGTACAGCTGCTCGCCGAAGTGTTCCTTGAGCTGGGCCGAAACATCGTTGTTCAGGCTCAGGCGCGGGTCGAACATGGTCCGCAACAGGCCTTCGATCTTCAGCTCCGGGTTCAACCGGGCGGCGATGCGCTTGATGTTATCCACAAGGTCACTGAGACCTTCCAGTGCGTAGTACTCGCACTGCATGGGGATGATGACGCCATCGGAGGCCACCAACGCATTCAGCGTCAGCATCGACAACGACGGCGGACAGTCGATGAGAATGAAGTCGTAGTTCTCGCGGATCGGCGCCAGGGCGTTGCGCAGGCGGCTTTCCTTGACCTGCATTTCCAGCAGCACCACTTCGGCGGCGGTCAGGTCACGGTTGGCCGGCAACAGCTGGAAACCACCGTGCTCGGAGTAATGCATGGCCTGAGCCAGGTCGCATTCCCCGATCAGCAGGTCGTATACCGAGTGCTCGAGCTCGTGCTTGTCGACACCGCTGCCCATGGTGGCGTTGCCTTGCGGATCGAGGTCGATCAGCAGCACACGACGTTTGGTCGCGGCCAGCGAAGCGGCGAGATTGATACAGGTGGTGGTCTTGCCCACACCACCTTTCTGGTTCGCGATTGCGAATACCTTAGCCATTGATGCGCGTGTTCCCAGTCATGCCTTGCGGCGCAGTATCAGCAGATGGCGCTGGCCCTGGCAACCCGGAACGGTCAGGGCCTGCTCGCTTTCCACTGTGAAGTCTGCGGGCAATGCTACCAGTTCATCGGCAGGATGCAGCCCCTTCATTGCAAGCCATTGCGTCCCGGTGTCGCCCAGATGGCGGGTCCAGTTGGTGAAGTTCTCCATGCTGCTGAAGGCACGAGAGATGATTCCGCTGAACGGTTGCGCCGGTTTGAATGCTTCGACCCGGCTGTGGATAACCTGCAGGTTGTCCAGCTTGAGTTCCATTTTGACCTGGGTCAGGAAGCGGGTCTTCTTGCCATTGCTGTCCAGAACCGTCACTTGCTTGTGCGGGTGCAGGATAGCCAAGGGTATGCCTGGCATGCCACCCCCACTGCCGACATCCAGCCAGTTATCGCGCTCGCTGTGGATAAACGACATGACGCTGAGGCTGTCGAGCAGATGCCGCGAAACCATCTCGTCCGGATCACGCACGGCAGTCAGGTTGTAGGCCTTGTTCCATTTGATCAACAGGGCCAGGTAGCCCAGCAGCATCTCGTGCTGCTGCGCGCTCAGCTCGATGCCGAGCTGGCGCGCGCCTGTGGACAATTCTTCGGCGTGTTGCGGGGTGACCAGGGAACTCAAGCGCTTTGCTCCAATTCGCGGCCTGCGCCGCGTTTTTTCAGATGAATCAGCAGCAGCGAAATGGCCGCTGGTGTCACACCAGGGATACGCGAAGCCTGACCCAACGTCTCGGGACGGGTCTGGCCAAGCTTGCCCTGGATTTCCTTCGACAGGCCAGAAATCGTGGTGTAGTCGATATCCACAGGCAGGCGGGTGTCTTCGCTGGCGCGCAGCCGAGCGATTTCGTCCTGCTGGCGGTCGATGTAGCCCGCGTACTTGGTCTTGATCTCGACCTGCTCGGCAACCTGTGGATCAATTTCATCACCACCGGTGGCCTCGATCAGGCCGGCGTAGTCGATTTCCGGCCGCGCCAGCAGGTTGAGCAGGCTGTATTCGTGGCTCAACGGCGTGCCGAACTTATCCACAACTGCCTGGCCCTGCGGGGTATTCGGGCGAACCCAGGTCGACTTCAGGCGCTGTTCCTCACGCTCGATGCCGTCACGCTTGGCGCAGAACGCGGCCCAACGCTGGTCATCGATCAGGCCCAGTTCGCGGCCTTTTTCGGTCAGGCGCAGGTCGGCGTTGTCTTCGCGCAGGATCAGCCGGTACTCGGCACGCGAGGTGAACATGCGGTACGGCTCCTGGGTACCCAGGGTGATCAGGTCGTCGACCAGTACGCCGATGTACGCCTCGTCGCGGCGCGGGCACCAGCTTTCGCGGCCTTGCGCACGCAGTGCAGCGTTGGTACCGGCCAACAGGCCTTGTGCACCGGCTTCTTCGTAACCGGTGGTGCCGTTGATCTGGCCAGCGAAGAACAGGCCGCCGATGACTTTGGTCTCGAGGCTGTACTTCAGGTCACGCGGGTCGAAGTAGTCGTACTCGATGGCGTAGCCCGGGCGCACGATGTGGGCGTTTTCCATGCCGCGAATCGAGCGCACCAGCTCCAGCTGCACGTCGAACGGCAGCGAAGTCGAGATGCCGTTGGGGTACAGCTCATGGGTGTTCAGGCCTTCCGGCTCGATGAATACCTGGTGGCTTTCCTTGTCGGCAAAACGGTGGATCTTGTCTTCGATCGATGGGCAGTAGCGCGGGCCAACACCTTCGATCACACCCGAGTACATCGGCGAACGGTCGAGGTTCGACGCGATGATTTCGTGGGTGCGGGCGTTGGTGTGGGTAATCCAGCAGCTCACCTGGCGCGGATGCATCTGCGCGTTGCCCATGAACGACATGACCGGGATCGGCGTATCGCCCGGTTGCTCGGTCATGACCGAGAAGTCTACCGACCGGCCATCGATACGCGGCGGGGTACCGGTTTTCAAACGGCCTACGCGCAGCGGCAGTTCACGCATGCGGTGCGCCAGGGCAATCGAAGGCGGATCGCCGGCGCGACCGCCGGAATGGTTTTGCAAACCGATGTGGATAAGGCCACCGAGGAAGGTCCCGGTCGTCAGCACCACGGAATCGGCAAAGAAGCGCAGGCCCATCTGGGTCACTACGCCTTTGACTTGGTCCCGTTCGACGATCAGGTCGTCGCAGGACTGCTGGAATATCCACAGGTTTGGCTGGTTTTCCAGGATTTCGCGAACCACAGCCTTGTAAATGGCGCGGTCAGCTTGCGCTCGGGTGGCGCGTACGGCCGGGCCTTTGCGGTTGTTCAAAACGCGGAACTGGATGCCGCTCTTGTCGGTGGCCAATGCCATGGCACCGCCGAGCGCATCGATCTCTTTGACCAGATGGCTTTTGCCAATACCGCCAATCGCGGGGTTGCAGCTCATGTGACCGAGGGTTTCCACGTTATGGGTCAGCAGCAGGGTTTTCACCCCCATGCGTGCAGACGCAAGCGCAGCCTCGGTACCGGCATGGCCGCCGCCGATGACGATCACTTCAAAACGGGAAGGGAAATCCACCACGCACCTCGTGCCTGTTTTGCGAATAGAGAAGGTAAGCGGACAAGTATAGGGACTTACCCCCTTGCAAAGGAACCGCTTGCGCAAAATTTGATCAGGCTGTGGATGAGTGGCAGACAACAAAAACAACGAAGAGAGATTTAAAAAAGCTTTGTTTTTATGTTTATTCTTATGCACACACCTTTCTGTGGATAAAGTTACACAGCCCTTACACTGCGCAGTGTACAGAGAAATTAAACCCTGTTATCCAAGTGCCATAAGGCCTCTGGATAACGTCCTTTAGCCTGTGGATTAAAGTGCTACTTATGCACAAGCGGTTTTTTCCTCAAGAAAAAGAGTGGGTTATCAAGAGAGCTGATGGAGGGTTTTCCACAGGGTACAGGCGAGTGTTTTGGCTGCTGTGGATGAAATAAAACCGGAAGTCGAGCTGTGCTTTTGCTCTCCACAGCCCCTTGCTAACCAATCGCCGGGCAAAAAAAAGCCGCTCCCAAAGGAGCGGCCTGGTGTTGCGAGTGCCTTTTGAAGGCCTGTGGGTTACTTACCGATGCAGAAACTGGAGAAGATGCGCCCCAGCAGGTCATCCGAGCTGAACGCCCCTGTGATCTCTCCCAGGGCTTGCTGAGCCTGTCGCAAGTCCTCAGCCAGCAGCTCACCGGCCCCCGCGAGGGTCAATTGCGCGCGGCCATGCTCCAGGTGATCGCTGGCCTGGCGCAGAGCATCGAGGTGGCGCCGGCGGGCGCTGAAACCGCTCTCGGCGGTCTGTTCATAACCCATGCAGGCCTTGAGGTGGTCGCGCAGCAACTGCAAGCCACTGTCGTCGTCCTTGGCGCTGAGGGTGATGGTCACATGGCCGTCGTCACACTGTTCCAGGCCCACGGCCTCACCACTGAGGTCAGCCTTGTTGCGGATCAGGGTGACTTTGCCAGGGTCTGGTCGCTGATCGAGGAACTCCGGCCAGAGGGCAAACGGGTCTGCGGCTTCCGGGGCTGTGGAATCCACCACCAGCAATACACGATCCGCTTCGCCAATAGCCTTGAGCGCCCGCTCGACGCCGATTTTTTCCACATGGTCATCGGTATCACGCAGGCCTGCAGTGTCGACCACATGCAACGGCATGCCATCGATGTGGATATGTTCACGCAGGATGTCGCGGGTGGTGCCGGCGATGTCGGTGACGATGGCGGCTTCGCGGCCCGCAAGGCGGTTCAGCAGGCTGGATTTACCCGCATTCGGACGGCCGGCAATAACTACGGTCATGCCATCGCGCAGCAAAGCGCCCTGCCCGGCTTCGCGTTGCACTGTGGACAACTCGCCACGCACCGCGTCCAGCATCGACAGCACGTGGCCATCGGCGAGGAAGTCGATCTCCTCCTCAGGAAAGTCGATCGCCGCTTCGACATAGATCCGCAAGGCGATCAGCGCCTCGGTAAGGCTGTGCACACGCTTGGAGAACTCACCTTGTAGCGAACGCAAGGCATTGCGCGCGGCCTGGCTGGAGCTGGCCTCGATAAGGTCGGCGATCGCCTCGGCTTGCGCCAGGTCGAGCTTGTCGTTGAGAAACGCACGCTCGCTGAATTCACCGGGCCGGGCCAGGCGGCAACCAAGTTGTACACAGCGTTGCAGCAGCATGTCGAGGACCACCGGCCCACCATGCCCCTGCAGCTCGAGCACATCCTCACCGGTGAACGAGTTCGGCCCCGGGAAGTACAACGCGATGCCTTCGTCCAGGACCAGGCCCTGGTCATCACGGAAGGGCCCGTAATGCGCATGGCGAGGCGTTAGGGTGCGGCCGGTGATGAGCTGGCCTGCCTTGGCCGCCAGAGGGCCAGACAAGCGGACAATGCCCACGCCACCGCGGCCTTGGGCGGTAGCGATGGCAGCGATGGTCTCACGCACAGTGTTCATGCTCGAAAGCCTCTACGACAAAAACGACAGATAGCAAAAACGCCCCACTAGGGGGCGTTTTTATTCACAGACTAGCAGCCCGTCAAGCAGCAGCTTTTTTAGTCGCTGCTTCGATATTGCGGGTGATGTACCACTGCTGCGAAATCGACAGGCAGTTGTTCACAACCCAGTACAGCACCAGGCCAGCCGGGAACCACAGGAAGAAGAAGGTGAAGATGATTGGCATCATTTTCATTACCTTGGCCTGCATCGGATCCGGCGGCGTCGGGTTCAGACGCTGCTGAATGAACATGGTGGCGCCCATGATGATCGGCAGGATGAAGAACGGATCCTTGATCGACAGGTCAGTGATCCACAGCATCCATGGGGCCTGGCGCATTTCTACGCTTTCCAGCAGTACCCAGTACAGGGCCAGGAATACCGGCATCTGAACCAGGATCGGCAGGCAGCCACCCAGCGGGTTGATCTTCTCTTTCTTGTACAGCTCCATCATCGCCTGGGACATCTTCTGGCGATCATCACCGAAGCGTTCCTTCAGCGCAGCGAGCTTCGGCGCCACGGCACGCATGCGCGCCATCGAGCGGTAGCTGGCAGCCGACAGCGGGAAGAACAGGCCTTTGATCAGCATGGTCAGGACGATGATCGACCAGCCCCAGTTACCCAGCAGGCTGTGGATATGTTGCAGCAGCCAGAAGATCGGTTGGGCAATGAACCACAGGAAGCCGTAGTCGACGGTCAGTTCCAGGCCTGGGGACAACTCTTTGAGCTTGGACTGGATCTTCGGACCGGCGTACAGCATGGCGCTGGTTTCGACCTTGCCGCCAGCCGGAACGCTGATGGCTGGGCCGGTGTAGCCGATGATGTAGTTGCCTTGGCTGTCCTTGCGGGTCTGGACAACGTTGTTGTCCGACTTGGCCGGGATCCAGGCAGTAACGAAGTAGTGCTGCAGCCAGGCGACCCAGCCGCCGGACACATTTTCTTTCAAACTACCTTTGTCGATGTCCTTCATCGACACTTTCTTGTACGGCTCGGCAGCTGTCCACAGGGCGGCGCCCAGGTAGGTAGCGGTGCCGGTCGCCGTGCTCGAAGACGGATCGCCACTGGCGTCACGCTTGAGCTGGGCAAACATGTTGCCGCTCCAAGCCTGGCTGCTCTGGTTGTCGATCAGGTAGCTGACGGTCAGGTCGTACTCACCGCGCTTGAAGCTGAAGCGCTTGATGTAGTTCACACCGTTGTCGCTGAACTTCAGGTCCACCACCAGTTGTTCCTGGCCATCGGCCAGCTGGTAGTTGCGCTGTTCAGCCGCGTACAGCGGGCGACCCGTGGAACGGGCGTCCGGGCCATTGGCGCCGGTCAGGCCGCTCTGGGCCAGGTAGACACGCTCGCCACCGTTGTCGAACAACTGGAACGGAATGTTCGGGTGGTCCTGACGGCGTGGGTACTTCGGCAGGTTCAGCTGGACGATGTCACCACCCACCGGGTCGATAGCCAGTTCCAGAACATCGGTCTTGACGCGGACCAGATCCTTGCTGAGTGCGACCGGTGCCAGTTCGGCAGGGCTCGATTCGGCGTTGGCGCTCGGTACATCGGCGCTGGCACCGTTGTTACCGGCCGGCACGCCATCGGGCAAGCCCGGAGCAACAGTGCTGGCAGCAGTATTCTGAGTCGGCAGGGCAGCTTGGCCGTAGTCATCGTTCCACTTCAGGACCATGACGTAGGACACGACTGCCAGCGCGGCGATCAGGATCGTGCGTTTAATATCCATGATTACTCGGCTATCGAAGAAGTTCGGGAGGAAGGAGCGGGTGGAACGGGATCGAAACCGCCGTCGTTCCACGGATGACAACGCCCCAGGCGACGAACGGCCAGCCACCCACCACGCCATAAGCCATGGTTTTCGATGGCTTCGTAAGCGTAACAGGAGCAGCTGGGGAAGAAACGACAGTGACTGGCCATCAGAGGACTGATGGCATAACGGTAAAACTGGATCGGAACGAGTGCCAGTTTACGCATCTTGGCTGTCTACCCCTGCGGAATCGGCGCTAACCGCTGGAGAAGGCCGGCTGCGCGCCAGGCGTTTCCAGAGCTTGCCAAAGTGTTGATGCAATTCCGGGTTTTCTACCTCACCCAATCCCTTGCGCGCGACGATCACGATGTCCAGGCCAGCGAGTATCTGCTGGTTCAGACGAAAGGAATCGCGCATCAAGCGCTTGAGGCGATTGCGTTGAACGGCGAGCTTGACGCTCTTCTTGCCGATCACCAGGCCAAGGCGCGGATGATCGAGGCCGTTCTCGCGAGCAAGGATCAGCAGGTTTTTCCCTGGAACCTTGCCGGTTGGGGAGTCGAAGACCGCTTTGAAATGTCGGGGTGTAAGCAGTCGCTTTTCCCGACTGAAGTCCTGACTCACCACCTGTGCCGAAAAATCAAATGGCCAGACGCTTACGGCCTTTGGCACGACGACGCGACAGAACAGCGCGGCCGTTCTTGGTAGCCATACGAGCACGGAAACCGTGAGTGCGCGCGCGCTTGATGGTGCTTGGTTGGAAAGTACGTTTCATGGCGTGTTACCTGGGTTTGTCGACGACGGCCGGGATGGCCCCCTTTTTAAGAGACCGGCGATTCTAGAGAAAGCAAGCCAATAGGTCAATTTCCAACCAGTCATTCCTTATAGAAGGCGTGACGGGCTCGGTCGATCAGACGCTGCCCAGACACGGCCTTAGCGTGAACGCACATCGGGGGATAACATGAAAAAAAAGAAGAGACATTTAAAAAGCTTTCTTAAAGAACTTATAAATCTTAAGTGGATAACTTTCTGTGGATAACGTTCTGCAGCCCAGAAATAGCGGGCTGTACAGAGTTTTGAAACCCTGTCGGTATCCGGTGCTGCGCTTGTGCTCCGCATGCGCAGAAGCTGTGGATTAAAGTGCTCATTATCCACAGGTGAATTATCCACGGATCTCAACCCAGGGTTGTGCATAGCCCTCAGGTGCGGTTATCCACAGAGCTTATGCACAGCGCAATAAAGCCGTTTTGGTCGATAAATGGCTGTTTTGTCATGGCTCCTAACGTATCCACATGTGGATAACTGATCGCTCGACCGGTACAATGGCGGTTTGTTTTTGCCTCATCCGGCTTTCAAACTCAGGGGATATCCGTGTCAGTGGAACTTTGGCAGCAGTGCGTGGAGCTTCTGCGCGATGAACTGCCTGCCCAGCAATTCAACACCTGGATCCGTCCGCTACAGGTCGAAGCCGAAGGCGACGAGTTGCGCGTCTATGCGCCTAACCGTTTCGTTCTCGATTGGGTCAATGAAAAGTACCTGGGTCGTCTGCTCGAGCTGTTGGGTGAGAACGGCAGCGGCATTGCGCCTGCCCTTTCCTTATTAATAGGCAGCCGTCGCAGCTCGGCGCCGCGGGCCGCGCCCAATGCGCCGGTCAGTGCCGCTGTGGCCGCTTCGCTGGCGCAGACCCAGGTACAAAAAGCCGCGCCTGCTGCGATGTCGGTAGAGCCTGCCGCTGCGCCTGTGGAAGCTGCGCAGGTCAATGAGGTTGCCGAGCCTTCGTCGCGTGACAGCTTTGATGCCATGGCCGAGCCTGCGCCGGCACCGGCTACCAACACCCGCACCGAACAGCGCACTGTTCAGGTTGAAGGTGCCCTCAAGCACACCAGTTACCTGAACCGCACGTTCACTTTCGACACCTTCGTCGAAGGTAAGTCGAACCAGCTGGCGCGGGCCGCTGCCTGGCAGGTCGCCGACAACCCGAAGCATGGCTACAACCCGCTCTTCCTTTATGGGGGTGTGGGCTTGGGTAAAACCCACTTGATGCATGCTGTGGGTAACCACCTGCTGAAGAAAAATCCGAATGCCAAGGTGGTCTACTTGCATTCGGAGCGTTTCGTCGCGGACATGGTCAAGGCGCTGCAGCTCAATGCCATCAACGAATTCAAGCGCTTCTACCGCTCGGTCGATGCGTTGCTGATCGACGACATCCAGTTCTTCGCCCGCAAAGAGCGTTCCCAGGAAGAGTTTTTCCACACCTTCAACGCCCTGCTCGAGGGCGGCCAGCAGGTGATCCTCACCTCCGACCGCTACCCGAAGGAAATCGAAGGCCTGGAAGAACGTCTGAAATCCCGCTTCGGCTGGGGCCTCACCGTTGCGGTAGAGCCTCCCGAGCTGGAAACGCGTGTCGCGATTCTGATGAAGAAGGCGGACCAAGCTAAAGTCGAGCTGCCGCATGACGCTGCCTTCTTTATTGCCCAGCGCATCCGCTCTAACGTCCGCGAACTGGAAGGTGCCCTGAAGCGGGTGATCGCTCACTCGCACTTCATGGGCCGCGACATCACCATCGAACTGATTCGCGAATCGCTCAAAGACTTGCTGGCGCTGCAAGACAAGCTGGTCAGTGTGGATAACATTCAGCGCACAGTGGCCGAGTACTACAAGATCAAGATCTCCGATCTGTTGTCCAAGCGTCGCTCGCGTTCTGTCGCGCGCCCGCGCCAGGTAGCCATGGCCCTGTCGAAGGAGCTGACCAACCACAGTCTGCCGGAGATCGGCGATATGTTTGGTGGTCGCGACCACACGACCGTGCTGCACGCCTGCCG
Source organism: Pseudomonas kermanshahensis (assembly GCF_014269205.2). NCBI lineage: Bacteria > Pseudomonadati > Pseudomonadota > Gammaproteobacteria > Pseudomonadales > Pseudomonadaceae > Pseudomonas > Pseudomonas kermanshahensis. The sequence goes on along the minus strand of NZ_JABWRY020000002.1, from coordinate 162,231 downwards.
CAAAATCAACGAACTGAAGGAATCCGACGCGGACATCCGCGAGGACTACAAGAACCTGCTGCGGACGCTGACGACCTGATGGCCGTCTGCGCAGCTAATTGAAGGCAAGGGACTAGACCATGCATTTCACCATTCAACGCGAAGCCCTGTTGAAACCCCTGCAACTGGTCGCCGGTGTCGTCGAGCGCCGTCAGACCTTGCCGGTCCTGTCTAACGTATTGCTGGTTGTGCAAGGCCAGCAGCTGTCGTTGACCGGTACCGACCTGGAAGTCGAACTGGTAGGCCGCGTGCAACTGGAAGAGCCAGCCGAGCCTGGCGAAATCACTGTCCCGGCCCGTAAGCTGATGGACATCTGCAAAAGCCTGCCAAACGACGTCCTGATCGATATCAAGGTCGACGAGCAAAAACTGTTGGTCAAGGCCGGCCGCAGCCGCTTCACCCTGTCGACCCTGCCCGCCAATGACTTCCCGACGGTGGAAGAAGGCCCAGGCTCGCTGACCTGCAACTTGGAACAGAGCAAGCTGCGCCGCCTGATCGAGCGCACCAGCTTTGCCATGGCTCAACAGGATGTGCGCTACTACCTCAACGGCATGCTGCTGGAGGTGTCGCGTAACACCCTGCGCGCTGTTTCTACCGATGGCCACCGCCTGGCGCTGTGCTCCATGAGCGCGCCCATCGAGCAGGATGATCGCCACCAGGTGATCGTGCCGCGCAAAGGTATCCTGGAGCTCGCGCGCCTGCTGACTGATCCGGAAGGCATGGTCAGCATCGTCCTGGGGCAACACCACATTCGCGCAACCACCGGCGAGTTCACCTTCACCTCCAAGCTGGTGGACGGCAAGTTCCCGGACTACGAGCGTGTACTGCCTAAGGGTGGCGATAAGCTGGTGGTCGGTGATCGTCAGGCGCTGCGTGAGGCATTCAGCCGTACCGCGATCCTGTCCAACGAAAAGTACCGCGGCATTCGCCTGCAACTGGCCGCTGGCCAACTGAAGATTCAGGCCAACAACCCTGAGCAGGAAGAAGCGGAAGAAGAGATCAGCGTCGACTACAACGGCAGCGCGCTGGAGATCGGCTTCAACGTCAGCTACTTGCTGGATGTGCTGGGCGTGATGACGACCGAGCAAGTGCGTCTGATTCTGTCCGACTCCAACAGCAGTGCGCTGCTGCAGGAGGCTGGCAATGATGACTCTTCCTACGTTGTCATGCCGATGCGTCTGTAACCTGTAGCAGACTGAATGTCCCTTCGACGTATCATGGTCACCGCGGTGCGCAACCTGCACCCGGTGACCCTCTCACCCTCTCCCCGCATCAACATCCTCTACGGTGCTAACGGCAGCGGCAAAACCAGTGTGCTCGAAGCTGTGCACTTGCTGGGGCTGGCGCGCTCGTTCCGCAGTACCCGTCTGAACCCGGTCATCCAGTACGAGCAGCCAGCTTGCACCGTGTTTGGCGAGGTTGAGTTGACGTCGGGGGGCACCAGCAACCTGGGCGTATCTCGCGAGCGGCAAGGTGATTTCACCATCCGTATCGACGGGCAGAATGCCAAAAGCGCGGCGCAGTTGGCCGAGTTGCTGCCCCTGCAGCTGATTAACCCAGACAGTTTCAGGCTGTTGGAAGGCGCCCCGAAAATTCGCCGCCAATTCCTGGATTGGGGAGTGTTCCACGTGGAACCTCGTTTTCTGCCTGCCTGGCAACGTCTGCAGAAGGCGCTCCGGCAGCGGAACTCGTGGTTGCGGCATGGTACACTTGACCCAGCTTCGCAAGCCGCCTGGGATCGGGAATTGTGCCTGGCCAGCGCGGAAATAGATGAATACCGTCGCAACTACATCAAGGCCTTGAAGCCCGTCTTCGAGCGAACCCTGAGCGAACTGGTCGAGCTTGACGGGTTGACCCTGAGCTATTACCGAGGCTGGGACAAGGACCGGGAACTCAACGAAGTACTCGCCTCCTCTCTTCTTCGTGACCAGCAAATGGGCCACACCCAGGCCGGTCCGCAGCGTGCTGATCTGCGTCTTCGTTTGGCTGCCAATAACGCAGCCGACATTCTGTCGCGAGGGCAGCAGAAACTTGTGGTGTGTGCGCTACGCATTGCCCAAGGGCACCTCGTCAGCCAGGCTCGCCGCGGTCACTGTATTTATCTCGTGGATGACTTGCCGTCAGAACTGGACGAGCAACACCGCCGCGCATTGTGCCGCTTGCTAGAAGAATTACGCTGCCAGGTGTTCATCACCTGTGTAGATCACGAATTACTGAGGGAAGGCTGGCAGACGGAAACGCCAGTTGCTTTGTTCCACGTGGAACAGGGCCGTATCACCCAGACCCACGACCATCGGGAGTGAAGGCATGAGCGAAAATCAAACGTACGACTCCTCCAGCATTAAAGTGCTGAAAGGTTTGGATGCCGTACGCAAGCGTCCCGGCATGTACATTGGCGACACCGATGATGGTAGCGGCCTGCACCACATGGTCTTCGAAGTGGTCGACAACTCGATCGACGAAGCCCTCGCCGGTCATTGCGATGACATCACTGTCATCATCCACACGGATGAATCCATCAGCGTGCGCGACAACGGTCGCGGCATTCCGGTTGACGTGCATAAAGAAGAAGGCGTATCGGCAGCCGAGGTCATCATGACCGTGCTGCACGCCGGCGGTAAGTTCGACGACAACTCGTACAAAGTTTCGGGCGGCCTGCACGGTGTGGGTGTTTCCGTGGTTAACGCCCTGTCCGAGAAGCTGGTGCTGACCGTGCGTCGCAGCGGCAAGATCTGGGAGCAAACCTACGTTCATGGTGTCCCTCAAGCGCCGATGGCGATTGTAGGTGACAGCGAAACGACCGGTACCCACATCCACTTCAAGCCTTCGGCTGAGACGTTCAAGAACATCCACTTCAGCTGGGACATCCTGGCCAAGCGGATCCGTGAACTGTCGTTCCTCAACTCGGGCGTCGGCATTCTGCTCAAGGATGAACGCAGCGGTAAGGAAGAGTTCTTCAAGTACGAAGGCGGCCTGCGTGCGTTCGTCGAGTACCTGAACACCAACAAGACGCCGGTGAACAACCAGGTGTTCCACTTCAACGTCCAGCGTGACGATGGCGTGGGTGTTGAAGTGGCCCTGCAGTGGAACGACAGCTTCAACGAAAACCTGCTGTGCTTCACCAACAACATTCCGCAGCGCGATGGCGGTACTCACTTGGTGGGTTTCCGTTCTTCGCTGACCCGCAGCCTGAACAGCTACATCGAGCAGGAAGGCCTGGCCAAGAAGAACAAGGTGGCGACCACGGGCGATGACGCCCGTGAAGGCCTGACCGCGATCATCTCGGTCAAGGTCCCTGACCCCAAGTTCAGCTCCCAGACCAAAGACAAGCTGGTTTCCTCGGAGGTGAAAACCGCCGTGGAACAGGAGATGAACAAGTACTTCTCGGACTTCCTGCTCGAGAACCCGAATGAAGCCAAAGCTGTTGTCGGCAAGATGATCGACGCCGCCCGTGCCCGCGAAGCCGCGCGCAAGGCGCGTGAAATGACTCGCCGCAAAGGTGCACTGGACATCGCGGGCTTGCCAGGCAAGTTGGCCGACTGCCAGGAGAAGGACCCTGCCCTTTCCGAACTGTACCTGGTGGAGGGTGACTCCGCCGGTGGTTCGGCCAAGCAAGGTCGTAACCGTCGCACTCAGGCGATCCTGCCGTTGAAGGGTAAGATCCTCAACGTCGAGAAGGCTCGCTTCGACAAGATGATCTCGTCCCAGGAGGTCGGTACGCTGATCACCGCACTGGGCTGTGGTATCGGTCGCGAAGAGTACAACATCGACAAACTGCGTTATCACAACATCATCATCATGACCGATGCTGACGTTGACGGTTCGCACATCCGTACCCTGCTGCTGACCTTCTTCTTCCGTCAGCTGCCGGAGCTGGTCGAGCGTGGCTACATCTACATTGCCCAGCCACCGTTGTACAAGGTGAAGAAAGGCAAGCAGGAGCAGTACATCAAGGACGACGAGGCCATGGAAGAATACATGACCCAATCGGCCCTGGAAGATGCCAGCCTGCACCTGGACGAGTCGGCGCCAGCGGTTTCCGGTGTTCAGCTGGAAAGCCTGGTGAACGAGTTCCGTGGCGTGATGAAGACCCTCAAGCGTTTGTCGCGCCTGTATCCACAGGAGCTGACCGAGCACTTCATCTACCTGCCGGAAGTTACCCTGGAGCAACTGGGCGACCACGCTGTGATGCAGGCCTGGCTGGCCAAGTTCCAGGAGCGTCTGAGCAGCACCCAGAAGTCGGGCTTGGCGTATCAAGCCAGCCTGCGCGAAGACAAGGAGCGCAATGTCTGGCTGCCGGAAGTGGAAATCACCTCGCACGGCCTGGCCAGCTACATCACCTTCAACCGCGATTTCTTCGGCAGCAACGACTACCGTACCGTGGTCAACATCGGTTCCAAGCTGGCAAGCCTGCTGGGCGAAGGTGCTTATGTGCAGCGTGGCGAGCGCCGCAAGGCAATCGTCGAGTTCAAGGAAGGCCTGGACTGGCTGATGAACGAAAGCACCAAGCGCCACACCATCCAGCGATACAAAGGGCTGGGTGAGATGAACCCGGACCAGCTGTGGGAAACCACCATGGACCCAACCGTGCGCCGCATGCTCAAGGTCACCATCGAAGACGCGATCGCTGCCGATCAGATCTTCAACACCTTGATGGGCGACGCAGTGGAACCTCGCCGCGAGTTCATCGAAAGCAACGCGCTGTCGGTATCGAACCTGGACTTCTGATCAGGTGTAGGTTGAACGACAAAAAAAGCCCGCGAAAGCGGGCTTTTTTATGCGTGCGATACGGTGGGTCAGTAGCCGCTGAGAATGTTCACGATCACCCCACTGGCAATCGCCACCAGCACATAGTCGCCATTCACAGCCAACCAACGGTGGTCACGCGGTGGCGCATAGAGGTGACGTGCACGCCAGTCGGTTACCCAGTAGCGATCGCCGCGGTAATGGGGGTCAACGGCATGCCCGCGTTGCCATTGCTGATGAGGTATCGGCATACCCGGCTGTGGACGGAAGTTCGGGTTTTGGTAAGGGGCTGGCGCATGGCCGTTACCCGGCCGACCCTGCGGCTGTTTGCCGTGCTGGCCGTTGCCATGCGGTGTGTTGCCCTGATGGGAGGGGCCGTTGTCATGCCCCGGGGGTGGGCCCGGTTGAGCAAAGCTGGCCAGCGGCGCGCTGAACATCAGCGCGGCGCACAGCACGGTCAGGGTTTTCTTCATGTGTTGCTGATCCTCTGCATGTTAATGCCCAGCGCAAGTTCTGTTCGCCTGGTGCGGTTAACGGATCAGACAGCGGTTTTGCCAAGCTACTCCTTGGCTCGAGGTAAAGGTCAGGTAAAGGTGGGCAAGGCCTAGACTGCCTACGTGCCCAGGCCCAGTGCCTTCAGGCGTCGATAGAGGGTGCGCTCACTCATGCCCAAGTGGCGCGCCAGCTCACTGCGTGGGCCCTGAAACTGCTCCAGCGCCTGCGCCAGCTCACTCAGGTCGCTATGGCCTCGGCCCCTGGTCACGCCGGGTGCAATCGGTGGGCCGATGTCGTCAGGCAGGTGCTCGGGACGGATCAGCCCGTCATCGGCAAACAGCCGTGCCCGCTCAAGGATGTTACGCAACTCGCGGATATTGCCCGGGAACGGATGCAGCCCGAGGTGCTTCAATGCGTCATCGGCCAACCTGGGCGCGGGCTGCCCAGCCATACGCTGGAGCAGGCTCTCGACCAGCAATGGCAGGTCCTCCACGCGCTCACGCAGGGCAGGCAGCCGTATAGGAAAGCCACTGATGCGGTAATACAGATCCTCACGGAACGTACCTTCGGCGACCATTCTCTTGAGCGGCTTGTGCGTGGCCGAGACCAAACGGAAATCCGAGTGCACGGTCCGCAGGCTGCCCACCGGGCGGAAGCTGCCGGACTCGATCAGGCGCAGCAGCTTGACCTGCATGGCCATCGGCACTTCGCCGATTTCGTCGAGGAACAACGTGCCGCCATGTGCGGCTTCGGCCAGGCCGATCTTGCGTTGGTTGGCGCCGGTGAACGCCCCTTTCTCGTAGCCGAACAGCTCGCTCTCGAACAGCGACTCGGTCAAGCCGGTGCAGTCGACCACGACCAACGGCCCGTTTGCGCGCGGGCTGCCCATGTGCAGGGCGCGGGCGAACAGCTCTTTGCCGGTACCCGATTCGCCCTGGAGCAACACTGGGATTTGCGCGGGCGCCGCGCGCTGCAGGCTGGCCAATGCTGCCTTGAACGCTGGCGCCCGCCCTACCAAGCCCTGCTGCTGAGGTTGCGCCGCGGCGAGCGTGATGGTGGTGAGGCGCTCGACAAAGGCCACCACCCTGCCCTGCTCATCCAGGATCGGCCGCAGCTCGACGTCCACATGCTCAGGGCCGCGTGGCGTGTGATGAATGTGCAGCACACGTTCCGGCACCTTGCTGTCCCATGCCTTGCGCATGGGGCAAGGCTCGCCGGCCTGGTCGCACGGCACGGCATAGTGATGCGAGACCTTGTGGCATTTTTCACCCAGCGGCGCCTGCTGGTCTCGGCCGAACTGGCGGCGGTAGGCCGCGTTGGCTGCGAGGATGTTGTAGTCCGTGTCCAGCACGATGGTGGGCAGGGCATCGTGTTCGAGGTAGGAAACCAACGCTAGGATGATGTGATGAGGCTCAGGCATGACGGCACCGATGTGATAACCCGGCGGAGGGTAGCAAGGACTGCCAAACACTGCCATTGGCTGACAGTCGACTGCCAACGTGGCTGCCATGTTGCCAGGCAAGCGCCAGCCTGGCCCGTATTCATTGGCCAAGGCCTGTGAAAAACCCTGGCATGCATCTTGATAAACCTCCGGTCACTGCCTACGCCTCTATAGGGGGCGTAGGAAACTTTGGAGAACGTGATGATCATCGGTAACAACCTTCACGTGGAAGCCTTCTTCGACGAGGCGACCTCGACCATCAGCTACTTGCTCATGGACGGCGAGACGCGCAAATGCGCGTTGATCGACAGCGTTTTGGATTACGACCCCAAGTCGGGGCGCACCTGCACCGCCTCGGCAGACCGGTTGATCACCCGGGTAAAGGCGCTCGATGCCGAGGTGCAGTGGATACTGGAAACCCATGTGCATGCAGACCACCTGTCGGCCGCGGCCTATCTGAAGGACAAGCTTGGCGGCCACACCGCCATCGGTGCGCAGATCACCCAGGTGCAGAAAGTGTTTGGCGCGCTGTTCAATGCCGAACCCGACTTTGCCCGGGATGGCAGCCAGTTCGATGTCCTGCTGGAGGATGAGGAAGGTTTCCGTATCGGCAACCTGCATGCCCGTGCTTTGCACACGCCGGGGCACACCCCCGCCTGCATGAGCTATGTGGTGGTCGATGGCGGTGAAACGGCGGTGTTCGTCGGTGACACGCTGTTCATGCCCGACTATGGCACGGCCCGTTGCGACTTCCCCGGCGCCGATGCCCGCACCCTGTATCGCTCGATCCGCCGCCTGCTGGCCTTCCCCGACCAGACCCGGTTGTTCATGTGCCACGACTACTTGCCGGGCGGGCGCGACATGCAATACGTCACGACCGTGGCCGAGCAACGAGGCAGCAACGTCCACATTCACCACGGCATCGACGAAGACAGCTTCGTGGCCATGCGCGAAGCCCGCGACAAGACCCTCGACATGCCCGTGCTGATCCTGCCATCGGTGCAGGTCAACATGCGCAGCGGCCACTTCCCTGAGCCCGAGGCCAATGGCGTGAGCTACCTGAAGATTCCTTTGAACACGCTTTAACCGCTTTTACCCATAACGAGATTTCCAGGAAATACCGCCATGCCTGCCTTGCTCCACCCTGCCAACACGCTCAATACCGACCACCACAAAGTGGTGATCGTCGGTGCCGGCGCTGCCGGTATCGCCACCGCGTCCAGCCTGATCAGCCGTGATCCGTCACTGGATATCGCCCTGATCGACCCCGCCGACGTGCATTACTACCAGCCCGGCTGGACCCTGGTCGGTGCCGGTGTGTTCAAGGCGCCAGACACGGCGCGCACCATGGCCTCGACCCTTCCTCGTGGCGTACATTGGATCAAGGCGCGCGTGCAGGGCTTCGACCCTTTGGGCCAGTTGGTCGTACTCGAAGATGGCCGCGCTATCAGCTATGAACAGTTGGTGGTTTGCCCAGGCCTGAAACTCGATTGGCAGGCCATCGACGGCCTGAGCGAGACACTGGGCCGTAACGGCGTGACCTCCAACTACCGCTACGACCTGGCCTCGTACACCTGGCAACTGGTGCAGCAGCTCAAGCAGGGCCGCGCCTTGTTCACCCAACCGCCGATGCCGATCAAGTGCGCTGGTGCGCCGCAGAAGGCGCTGTACCTGTCTTGCGACCACTGGCTGCGCCACGGGCACTTGGGGGATGTGAAAGCCAGTTACTTCAACGCCGGGGCCGTGCTGTTTGGCGTGGCCGACTACGTGCCCGCACTGATGGCTTACATCGACAAGTACGCCGTGGACCTTAACTACGCCCATCGCCTGGTGGCGGTCGATGGCCCCGGCAAGCGCGCGACGTTCGTGCGTACCTTGGCCGACGGCAGCACTGAAACCCGAGTCGAGGCCTTCGACATGCTGCACGTGGTGCCGCCGCAGGTGGCGCCAGACTTCATTCGCGAGAGCCCGTTAGCAGACAGCGCGGGCTGGGTCGACGTCGACCCGCAGACCTTGCGCCATCGAAAGTTCACCACTATCCATGCCCTGGGCGACGTGGCCAACACCAGTAATGCCAAGACTGCTGCGGCAGCGCGCAAGCAGGCGCCGGTAGTGGCCAATAACGTGCTGGTGGCGTTGGGCAGGCTCCCTACCCTTGCCATGTACGACGGCTATGGTTCGTGCCCGCTGACTGTCGAGCGCGGCAAGATCGTGCTGGCCGAGTTCACCTACGGCGGCAAAGTGGCGCCGAGCTTCCCCCGTTGGCTACTCGATGGCCGACGGCCGACGCGCCTGGCCTGGTTGCTCAAGGCGCGGGTACTGCCGCCGTTGTACTGGAAAGGCATGCTCAAGGGGCGTGAATGGTTGGCGCGGCCGCAGCCATTGGTAGCTGAGGCCAAACAGTGATCGAACACCAACTGTTGGGCGCAGGCTTGGGGGCGGTCATCGGTGCCGTGCTGGCCTTGACCGGTGCGGGGGGCGGTATTCTAGCGGTGCCATTGCTGGTGTTTGGCCTTGGCCTGTCGATGGCCGAGGCGGCGCCAGTCGGCCTGTTGGCGGTGGGCCTTGCTGCCGCCGTGGGGGCAGTGCTGGGTTTGCGTCAGGGGTTGGTGCGCTACCGAGCGGCGTTGTTCATTGCCCTGATCGGCATCGCGGTCGCGCCCTTCGGCCTCATGCTGGCGCACCGGGTGCCCAACACGCCGCTGGCATTGGTATTCGCCGGCGTGCTGGTCTACGCCTGCCTGCGCATTTGGCGCAAGGCGGCCAGGGAGCTGCGCGGTGAAGCCAACGATGCTCACCGCTACATCGAACCCTGCGTGCTCAACCCGCTGCAGGGCCGTTTACGCTGGACGTTGCCCTGCGCACGCGCCCTGGCCTTTACCGGCGCGCTGTCGGGGTTGCTGTCCGGGTTGCTGGGCGTGGGCGGTGGGTTTGTGATCATCCCCGCCTTGAACCGCTACACCAATTTGCGCATGGCCAGCATTGTCTCGACCTCGCTGGCGGTGATTGCACTGGTGTCCACGGGGAGCGTGGTCAGCGCCAGCCTGGCGGGGGTGATGCACTGGCAGGTCGGCGCACCGTTTGCGCTCGGTGCGGTGGTCGGTTTGCTGCTGGCGCGGCCATTGGCAGCCAAACTCGCCGGGCCGCGCTTGCAGCAGATGTTTGCCGTGGCCGGTTGGGCGGCCGCCCTGCTGTTGGCCGGCAAGGCGCTACTGGGCTAGCAGCTCGCCCTGTTCGGCGGCACACAGCGCCAGCAGGTAGTCCCACACTACCCGCAGGCGCACCGATTTGTGCAGCTCGCGACGGGTGCAGATCCAATAGCTGCGCTGGATGGTTTCGCTGGGCAGCACCCGGACCAGCGTCGGGTCATGGCGCGCCATGAAGTTGGGCAGCACGGCAATGCCAAGGCCCGCGCGCGCCGCGTGTTGCTGGGCGATCACACTGGTGCTGCGAAACGCTACGTTGGGCGCGCGGCAGAAACTGTTGAGAAACAGCAGCTCCTGGCTGAACAGCAGGTCATCGACGTAGCCGATCCAGCTGTGTCGAGCCAAGTCTTCGCGGTTGCGCAGCGGCGGTGCGCGGTCGAGGTACGCTTGGCTGGCGTAGAGCGCCAGGCGGTAGTCGGTGAGCTTGCGGGTGATCAGCAGGTCGGCGTTGGGCCGCTCCAGGTGGATGCTGATTTCCGCCTCGCGGTTGAGGATGCTGACGAAGCGCGGCACCGCCACCAGTTCCACCTCAAGGCCTGGGTAGCGCTCGAACAGCGCGTTCATGCGCGGGGTGAAGAACATGATGCCAATGCCTTCGGTCACCCCCAGGCGGATCTTGCCCAGCGGGGTGATGGCTTGGGTGATTTCTTCCTGCGCCAGCAAGGCGACGTTTTCCATGGCTTCGGCGTGCTTGAGCAGGGCCTGCCCGGACGGGGTCAAGTCGTAGCCTTGGGCATGCTGCACGAACAGTGGCGTGCCCAGGCTTTTCTCGATGCTCTCGATATGCCGGGCGACGGTGCTGTGGGTGGTATTGAGGCGTTTGGCGGCAGTGAGCAAACGGCCGCTGCGCTGCAACTCGAGGAAAAACCGCAGATCGTTCCAGTCGAACATGCTGATCCTTTTGGGCTGTTCACTCTGGCCGGCGATGGCCAAAGCAGACATGTCACTGTGCTAAAACGCACAGCGGCTGCGCGAAATCTCGTGTTTCCACAGCGAAATTAATCAATAAGATGGTTCGGGACAAGAACAATAATCAGGCGCGAGGTTGCACATGCCATCAGCCGATTCTGTCTTCGACTACGTGGTCGTGGGCGCCGGTCCAGCCGGGTGCCTGCTGGCCAATCGATTGTCCGCCGACCCTTCCTGCCGCGTGCTGCTGCTGGAAGCGGGTGGCCGTGACAACTATCCCTGGATCCACATCCCCGTCGGCTACCTCTATTGCATCGGCAACCCCCGCACCGACTGGTGCTTCAAGACCGAAGCACAACGCGGCCTGGGTGGTCGCAGCCTGGGTTATCCACGGGGCAAGGTGCTGGGCGGTTGTTCATCGATCAACGGCATGATCTACATGCGCGGCCAGGCGGCTGACTATGACCACTGGGCCGAGCAAGGCAACCCAGGCTGGGCCTGGAAGGACGTACTGCCACTGTTCAAGGCCAGTGAAAACCATTTTGCCGGTGACAGCGAGCACCATGGCGCTGCCGGCGAATGGCGGGTCGAGCGCCAGCGTTACAGCTGGCCGATCCTCGATGCGTTCCGCGAGGCGGCCGAGCAAAGTGGCATCGCCAAGGTCGACGACTTCAACACCGGTGACAACCAGGGCTGTGGATACTTTCAGGTCAACCAGCGCAGTGGCGTGCGCTGGAACGCGTCAAAGGCGTTTCTTCGGCCCGTGCTCAGCCGGTCCAACCTGATGGTGCTGACCGGTGTAGAGGTCGATCAGGTACTGCTCAACAACACCCGTGCCCGTGCGGTAAAAGCCCGCTGGCAAGGTGCCTGGCACGAGTTCGCTGCCCGTCGCGAGATCATTCTGTGCGCCGGCGCCGTAGGCTCGCCGGGGATCCTGCAACGGTCTGGCATCGGCCCGCGCAAGCTGCTCGAAGACTTGGGCATTGGCGTGCGGCATGACATGCCCGGTGTCGGCGGCAACCTGCAGGACCACCTGCAATTGCGCCTGATCTACCAGATCCGCAACACCCGTACCCTGAACCAGATGGCCAACAGCCTGTGGGGCAAGATGGGCATGGGCCTGCGTTATCTCTATGACCGCAGCGGCCCGCTGGCCATGGCGCCTAGCCAGTTGGGGGCGTTTGTGCGCTCCAGCCCCGAACAGGCCACGGCCAACTTGCAGTACCACGTGCAGCCCTTGTCGCTGGAGCGGTTCGGCGAGCCATTGCACCGCTTCCCGGCCTTCACCGCTTCGGTGTGCAACCTGCGCCCGCTCAGCCGCGGGCGCATCGACATCCGCGCCGCTGATATGCACAGCGCGCCACTGATCGACCCCAACTACCTCAGTGACCCACAGGACTTGCGGGTCGCCGCAGACGCCATCCGCATGACGCGGCGCATCGTCCAGGCCCCTGCCCTCGCGGCCTTCGCCCCACAGGAATACCTGCCGGGCCCGGCCCTGCAAAGCGAAGACGAGTTGTTTGAGGCCGCTGGCAAGATTGGCACCACCATCTTCCATCCCGTGGGCACCTGCCGCATGGGCAGTGGCCCAGAGGATGTTGTGGATAACCAGTTGCGCGTGCATGGCATCCCAGGCTTACGGGTGGCGGATGCCTCGATCATGCCGCAGATCACCTCCGGCAATACCTGTTCACCCACGCTGATGATCGCCGAAAAGGCGGCGCAACTTATCCTCAAAGGAGCTGCGACCCAGACCTACCTAAACGAAGACGCAATACCGACGCCCTGACCCGGGTGCGTGCAACACCGGCAGCTTGCGGTCGGAGGCTGCCGACAGTGGAACAAAAAGAATAATCACTGTGGCCTGTGGGCCGAGGACAGCAACGATGTCGGATTACATCCAAGAGCAGGGTGCGACGGCCAGCAGCGCCAGCCGTCGTGAAGAAAGAAAGATCATTTTCGCGTCATCCCTCGGGACGGTTTTCGAGTGGTATGACTTTTTTCTCTATGGCGCGCTGGCGGCGGTCATCAGCAAGCAGTTCTTTGCTGGGGTCAACGACACCACGGCCTTCATCTTTGCCTTGATGGCCTTCGCCGCCGGCTTCCTGGTTCGCCCCTTCGGTGCGCTGGTGTTTGGCCGGCTGGGCGACATGATCGGGCGCAAGTACACCTTCCTGGTGACCATCGTGCTGATGGGCCTGTCGACCTTTGCCGTCGGCCTGCTGCCCACCTATGCCAGCATTGGTATTGCGGCACCGATCATTCTGGTGATCCTGCGCATGCTGCAGGGCCTGGCGCTTGGGGGTGAGTACGGTGGCGCGGCCACCTACGTGGCCGAGCATGCCCCGCCAGGTAAACGCGGCTTCCATACCGGTTTCATTCAATCCACCGCCACCCTGGGCCTGCTGCTGTCGTTGCTGGTCGTACTGGGCAGTCGTTACATCAGTGGTGACCAGTTCGAAACCTGGGGCTGGCGCCTGCCGTTCCTGCTGTCGATTTTCCTGCTGGCGATTTCCACCTGGATTCGCATGAGCATGCACGAGTCGCCTGCCTTCGTGAAAATGAAGGCCCAGGGCAAGATCAGCAAATCGCCGATCCGCGAGTCGTTCACCTCCTGGCCGAACCTCAAGGTGGTGCTCACTGCCCTGTTCAGCATCAATGCTGGCCAGGCGGTGACCTTCTACACCGCGCAGTTCTACGTGCTGTTCTTCATGACCCAGATGCTCAAGATGGACCCCGCCCAGGCCAACACGTTGCTGATCATCAGTGTGGTGATCGGCGCGCCGTTCTTCGTGTTCTTCGGTTGGCTGTCGGACCGGATCGGGCGTAAGCCGATTCTGATGCTCGGTCTGCTGCTGGCCACGGTGCTGTACTTCCCGCTGTTCAAGGCGCTCAGCCATTACGCCAACCCGCAGATCGACGCCGCCAGCCGCCAGGCACCGATCGTCGTGACCGCCGACCCGCAGGGCTGCACCTTCCAGTTCGACCCGGTTGGCAAGGCGCGCTTCGACAGCCCATGCGACAAGGTCAAGACGTTCCTGGTCAAGCAAGGCCTGCCGTACAGCTCGGTGAGCGTGGCTGGCAGCGAGGTGGTGGTCAACATTGGCGACAAGACCATCAATGGCTTCGACGAGACCGCCATGCGCTCGGCGATCGAGCAGGCGGGGTACCCAGCCAAGGCTGATCCGGGGCAGGTCAACCAGGTGATGGTGGTGGTGCTGATCGTGGCGATGATCCTGATCGCGACCATGACCTATGGCCCACTGGCGGCGGTGATGGTCGAGCTGTTCCCGACCCGTATCCGCTATACCTCGATGTCCCTGCCCTACCACATCGGCAACGGCTGGTTCGGTGGCTTCCTGCCGACGGTGTCGTTCGCGCTGGTGGTGTATACCGGGGATATCTTCTACGGGCTGTGGTACCCGGTGCTGGTGACCGGCATCAGCCTGGTGGTGGGGATTTTCTGCCTGAAAGAAACCAAGGACGTGGACATCGACAAGGTCTGACGCGGCTCAGGTTCACCCATAAAAAAACCGGCTTTAAAAGCCGGTTTTTTTATGCCGCGAAAAAACTTATGCACGTTTTTCGCAAATCTGTCATGTGAAGAAATAAACAGCTAATTCAATCACTTACTGCATACATAGAACAGATCGCAGAAAAACTGCTCACAAGTTATCCACAGAAACTCAAGCAGTCTGCTCCTGTGGCTTTTCAGCCGCGGGTGGCAGCGAACCCAGGGCCCTTTGCGTGGCCTCGTTCCAGGCGGCGGCGCGGTCATTGAGCTCGGCAATTGCACGAGGGCCGGTGCCGTTGGCGTACATCGGCTCACCGATCACCACCTCGATGGTGCCGGCACGCTTGCCCCAGCCAGCCTTGGGCCAGAACTTGCCCGCGTTGTGCGCAATGGGCAGCACCGGCAGGCCGGCATTGACCGCCAGCGCGGTACCGCCACGGGAGAACTTGCCGACGGTGCCAAACGGCACGCGGGTGCCCTCTGGGAAGATCAGCACCCACACACCCTGCTTGAGCAGTTCATCACCTTGGCTGGCGACCTGACGCAGGGCTTCTTTAGGGTTGTCGCGGTTGATCGCGATGGGCCGCAGCATCGCCATGGCCCAGCCGAAGAACGGCACGTACAGCAGCTCGCGCTTGAGCACTTGGCTGAGCGGCGAGAAGTACTGGGAAAGGAAGAAGGTCTCCCAGGTGCTCTGATGGTTGGACAGGATCACACACGGCTCATTCGGCACATTCTCGGCGCCGGTGATCTTGTAATCGATGCCAAGGATGGTGCGGGTCAAAAATAACGCGCAACGGCACCAGTACACGTTGATGAACGTGTAACGCTTGGGGAACGACAAGAAGGGCGCGACAAAAAAGCTCAGGGAGCACCACAGCAACGAGCTGGTGCCCAGCAGCAGGTAAAAAAGAAAGATTCTGATCGCCTGCAGGATCGACATAGTGGCATGTACCGTTGCGGGGCGTGCCCGCCTGAGAAAATGCGCCCTAAGGCGCACTGTTTAAATTAGTTCTCTGGCGATAGCTGCCAGATCGTCGAAAATCAGTGTAGTTTCAGGGACACCTTTTTCCAGGGTCCGCTCGCCCTTGCCGGTTTTCACCAACACCGGTTGTGCACCGACGGCCAGGGCGGCCTGAAGGTCACCTTGGCTGTCGCCGACAAACCAAACGCCGCCAAGGTCGGCCTGGTAGTGCTCGGCAATCGCCCGCAGCATGCCCGGCTTGGGCTTGCGGCAATCGCAGCCTTCATCCGGGCCATGTGGGCAATAGACGATATGGCCCACTTCGCCGCCCTGCTCGGCCACCAACGCACGCAGGCGCGCGTGCATGGCCTCGAGGGTTTGCACCGGGTAATAGCCGCGGGCAATGCCGGACTGGTTAGTGGCCACGGCCACCGTCCAGCCCGCTTTGCTCAACTGCGCGATGGCCTCGACCGAGCCGGGGATGGGGATCCACTCCTCCAGCGACTTGATGTAAGCGTCGGAGTCATAGTTGATCACCCCGTCTCGATCGAGAATCAGCAGTTTCAAGGCTTACCCCAGCAGCGAGATGTCGGCCACACCCAGGAACAGACCGCGCAGGCGGCTGAGCAGGGCATAACGGTTGGCGCGGACCTTGGCGTCCTCGGCGTTGACCATCACCGCCTCGAAGAAGGCGTCGACCGGGTCACGCAGGGCTGCCAGGCGGGCCAGCGACTCGCTGTACTGGCGCGCAGCGGCCATCGGTTGCACGGCCTGGTCGGCCTGCTGAATGGCCGAGTACAGGGAGAACTCGTTGGCGTTGTCGAAGTACTTCGGCTCGACCTGTTCGGCGATGGCGCCTTCGGCCTTGCTCAGCAGGTTCGATACGCGCTTGTTCACCGCGGCCAGGGCTTCGGCTTCCGGCAGTTTGCGGAACGCCTGCACGGCCTGCACACGCTGGTCGAAGTCCAGGGCAGAGCCCGGCTTCAGGGCGCGTACCGACAGGTAGGTGGCCACGTCGATGCCTTCGTCTTCGTAGCGTGCACGCAAGCGATCGAAGATGAACTCCAGCACTTGCTCAGCCAGGCCGGCAGCCTTGACCTTGGCACCGAACTGCTTGACCGCGAACTCGGCCGCACCGGTCAGGTCCAGGTCCAGCTGCTTCTCGATCAGGATGCGCAGCACGCCCAGCGCGGCGCGGCGCAGTGCGTACGGGTCTTTGCTGCCGGTTGGCAGCATGCCGATGCCGAAGATACCGACCAGGGTGTCGAGCTTGTCAGCGATCGCCACGGCAGCACCGGTGACGGTCTCTGGCAGCTCGGCGCCAGCGCCGCGCGGCATGTACTGCTCGTTCAGCGCCATGGCGACGTCTTGCGGCTCGCCATCGTTGAGCGCGTAGTAGTAACCGGCAACGCCCTGCATCTCAGGGAACTCGCCGACCATCTCGGTGGCCAGGTCGCACTTGGACAGCAGGCCGGCACGCGCGGCGCGCTGGGCGTCGCCGCCAATCAGCGGGGCAATGAACGCGGCCAGCTTGGAAACACGCTCGGCCTTGTCGTACACGGTGCCCAGTTGAGCCTGGAACACCACGTTCTTGAGGCGCTCGTTGAAGGTTTCCAGCGGCTGCTTCTTGTCTTGCTTGAAGAAGAACTCGGCATCGGTCAGGCGTGGGCGCACGACCTTTTCGTTGCCTTCGATGATCTGCTTCGGGTCACGGCTTTCGACGTTGGCCACGGTGATGAAGCGCGGCAGCAGCTTGCCTTCGCTGTCCAGCAGGCAGAAGTACTTCTGGTTGTCCTGCATGGTGGTGATCAGGGCTTCTTGCGGCACGTCGAGGAAACGCTCCTCGAACGAGCACACCAGCGGCACTGGCCACTCGACCAGCGCGGTCACTTCGTCCAGCAGCGCCGGCGGCACGATGGCGCTGCCTTCCTGCTGCAGGGCCAGTTCGGCGGTGCGCTTGGCAATCAGCTCGCGGCGCTCGGCGAAGTCGGCCAGCACGTAGGCTTTGCGCAGGTCTTCGACGTAGTTGGCCGGGGTGGTGATAACCACGTTTTCCGGGTGGTGGAAGCGGTGGCCACGGGACTCACGGCCGGCCTGCTGGGCGAGGATGGTGCAGTCGACGACCTGGTCGCCAAGCAGCATCACCAGCCACTGGGTTGGGCGCACGAACTCTTCGCGGCTGGCGCCCCAGCGCATGCGCTTGGGGATCGGCAGGTCGTTGAGCGAGTCTTCGACGATGGTCGGCAGCAGGCTGGTAGTGGCCTTGCCCGGGATGTGCTGGGAGAAACGCAGCTTGGCGCCGCTCTGGTCGATTTCCGACAGCTCTACACCGCACTTCTTGGCAAAGCCCAGGGCCGCTTGGGTCGGCTCGCCGTCTTTGAAAGCAGCCTGCAGGGGCGGGCCGTCGATGTTGATGCTGCGGTCAGGCTGCTGCACGTCGAGTTGGCGGATCAGTACGGCCAGGCGGCGCGGCGCGGCGTATACCGATTTGCTGGCGTAGTTCAGGCCAGCGGCCTGCAGGCCTTTCTCGATACCGGCCAGGAAGGCGTCGCCCAGGCTGGCGAGGGCCTTGGGTGGCAGCTCTTCGGTGCCCAGTTCTACCAGGAAATCTTGAGCACTCATTGTGCAGCCTCCAGCTTAGCCAACACTTCGTCACGCAATTCAGGGGTGGCCATCGGGAAGCCCAGGCGTGCGCGGGCTTGCAGATAGCTTTGCGCCACGTCCCGGGCCAGGGTACGTACGCGCAGGATGTAACGCTGGCGCTCGGTCACCGAGATGGCGCGGCGGGCGTCGAGCAGGTTGAAGGTGTGCGAAGCCTTCAGGACCATTTCGTAGGTCGGCAGCGGCAGCTCCAGCTTGATCAGGCGGTTCGCTTCGCTTTCGTAGAAGTCGAACAGCTCGAACAGTTTCTCGACGTTGGCGTGTTCGAAGTTGTAGGTCGACTGCTCGACTTCGTTCTGGTGGAACACGTCGCCGTAGGTAACCTTGCCGAACGGGCCATCGGCCCATACCAGGTCGTAGACCGAGTCGACACCCTGGATGTACATGGCCAGGCGTTCGAGGCCGTAGGTGATTTCACCGGTGACCGGGTAGCACTCGATGCCGCCCACTTGCTGGAAGTAGGTGAACTGGGTCACCTCCATGCCGTTGAGCCAGATTTCCCAGCCCAGGCCCCAGGCGCCGAGGGTTGGCGATTCCCAGTTGTCTTCGACGAAACGGATATCGTGGACCAGCGGATCCAGGCCAATGGCTTTAAGCGAGCCGAGGTACAGCTCCTGGAAGTTGGCCGGGTTCGGCTTGAGCACCACCTGGAACTGGTAGTAGTGCTGCAGGCGGTTTGGGTTTTCGCCATACCGCCCGTCGGCAGGGCGACGGCTAGGCTGCACGTAGGCGGCGTTCCAGGTCTCTGGGCCGACGGCGCGCAGGAACGTGGCGGTATGGAAAGTGCCGGCGCCTACTTCCATATCGTAGGGCTGAAGCACCACACAACCTTGAGCTGCCCAGTAGTTCTGCAGGGCGAGGATCAGGTCTTGGAAGGTACGCACGGCTGGCGTAGGCTGGCTCACGAAATTCACCTGTATCTGGGGATGCGGATGTAAAGAGCGGGAGTATAACCTGATTCGCCTCGCCCTCTACTCATTGGAGCCTTATGCCACGCTGCTTTTGGTGTACCGACGATCCGTTGTACCAGGCCTACCACGACCAGGAATGGGGAACACCGCAGCGTGATCCGGCGTTGCTGTTCGAGATGCTTTTGCTCGAAGGGTTCCAGGCGGGGCTGTCATGGATCACGGTTTTACGTAAACGCGAGCGTTATCGCGAGGTGATGCATGGCTTCGACCCGGTGAAGTTGGCGCAGATGAGCGATGAACGCATCGAAGCACTGATGCTCGACGCCGGCATCATCCGCAACCGCCTCAAGCTCAAGGCGGCCCGGCGCAACGCCCAGGCCTGGCTGGCTGTGGATAACCCAGCCGAGTGGCTCTGGTCGTTTGTGGGCGGCACGCCCAAAGTCAACCATTTCAAGGACCGAAGCGAAATGCCTGCCGTTACCGATGAAGCGAAGGCAATGAGCAAGGCCCTGCAAAAAGCCGGCTTCACGTTTGTCGGCCCAACCATCTGTTATGCCTTCATGCAGGCCACCGGTATGGTCATGGACCACACCACCGATTGTGATCGCTACGCCGCCTTGGCGCGCTGACGGGGTACAATGCGCGCCTTGCTGAAATAAGGAATTCGCCTGTGGAAAAGTTCAAGGGCGCCCTGATGGTCGGGGTGCTTCGACTGTTCGCCAAGTTGCCCTGGGGCGCTGTGCAGCGCGTCGGCGCCGGTATCGGCTGGCTGATGTGGAAGGTCCCGAACGGGTCGCGCAACGTGGTGCGTATCAACCTCGCCAAGTGTTTCCCGGAGATGGACCCGGCCGAACGTGAGCAACTGGTCGGCCGTGCGCTGAGAGACATCGGCAAATCCTTTGTCGAAAGCGCTTGTGCCTGGATCTGGCCACCGCAGCGTTCGCTGGAACTGGTCAAGGAAGTGCACGGCCTGGAAGTGCTGGAGCAGGCCCTGGCCTCGGGCAAGGGCGTGGTGGGCATCACCAGCCACCTGGGTAACTGGGAAGTGTTGAACCACTTCTATTGCAACCAGTGCAAACCGATCATCTTCTACCGCCCGCCAAAGCTCAAAGCTGTGGATGATTTGTTGCGTGAACAGCGAGTGCAGATGGGTAACCGCGTGGCGCCTTCGACCAAGGAAGGCATCCTCAGCGTGATCAAGGAAGTGCGCCGCGGGGGCCAGGTGGGCATTCCGGCGGACCCGGAACCTGCTGAGTCGGCGGGTGTGTTCGTGCCGTTCCTGGGCACCCAGGCGCTGACCAGCAAGTTCGTGCCGAACATGCTGGCCGGTGGCAAGGCGGTGGGTGTGTTCCTGCATGCGTTGCGGCTGCCGGATGGGTCTGGGTTCCGGGTGATTCTGGAAGCGGCGCCGGAGGCGATGTACAGCACGGATGTGACCGAGTCGGCGGCGGCCATGAGCCAGGTGGTCGAGCGGTATGTGCGTGAGTATCCGAGCCAGTACATGTGGAGCATGAAGCGCTTCAAGAAGCGCCCGGCGGGTGAGCCGCGTTGGTATTGAGATAGTTGGGGGCGCTTTGCGCCCCATTCGCGGGGCAAGCCCGCTCCCACAAGGTACAGAGTGACCCTCAGGTTGTGCAGGACTTGTGGGAGATGG
Organism: Pseudomonas kermanshahensis; assembly: GCF_014269205.2. Lineage (NCBI taxonomy): Bacteria > Pseudomonadati > Pseudomonadota > Gammaproteobacteria > Pseudomonadales > Pseudomonadaceae > Pseudomonas > Pseudomonas kermanshahensis. Next base: position 141,691 of record NZ_JABWRY020000002.1, on the reverse strand, counting down.
CCAGCCCATTCGCGGGGCAAGCCCGCTCCCACAAGGTACAGAGTGACCCTCAGGTTGCGCAGGACTTGTGGGAGATGGCCAGCCCATTCGCGGGGCAAGCCCGCTCCCACAAGGTACAGAGTGACCCTCAGGTTGCGCAGGACTTGTGGGAGATGGCCAGCCCATTCGCGGGGCAAGCCCGCTCCCACAAGGTATAGAGTGACCCTCAGGCTGCGCAGGACTTGTGGGAGCGGGCTTGCCCCGCGAATGGGCTGCAAAGCAGCCCCGGCAATCTCAGACTTTATTCAACTTCTTGAGAAATACAGTCATCTCTTTCTCGGCCTGCTTATCCCCATGGGCCTGCGCCGCCACGATCCCGTCCTCCCAGGCCTTGCGCGCCGCCGCCAAATCCCCCTGCAACTGATACGCCTTACCCAGCAACTTCCACGCTGCCGAATACTTCGGGTCCTGTTCCACGCAACGCGCCAGGTGCACCGCCGCCTCAGCGCCATTGCCCTCGTCCAGCCAGGCCTTGCCAAGGCCGAACCTCAACAGCGGGTTATCCACACCCTTGGCCAGCATCTTTTCCAGCGATTCGCGCATGCCCTCTTCTCCTAGAAGAAACTCAAGCCGACGTGGAACAGCTTCTCCACATCCCGAATGTGCTTTTTATCCACAACGAACAGAATCACATGGTCACCCGATTCGATCACTGTGTCGTCGTGGGCAATCATCACCTCTTCGTCACGAATGATCGCGCCAATGGTGGTGCCTGGCGGCAGGGCGATGTCTTCGATGGCCTTGCCGACCACTTTGCTCGACTTCGAATCGCCATGCGCCACGGCTTCGATGGCCTCGGCCGCGCCGCGGCGCAGTGAGTGCACGCTGACGATATCGCCACGCCGCACGTGGGCCAGCAAGGTACCAATGGTGGCCAACTGTGGGCTGATGGCGATGTCGATCTCGCCGCCCTGCACCAGGTCCACATAGGCCGGGTTGTTGATGATGGTCATCACCTTGCGCGCACCCAGGCGCTTGGCCAGCAGCGACGACATGATGTTGGCCTCGTCGTCGTTGGTCAGGGCCAGGAAGATGTCGGCGTCGGCGATGTTCTCTTCGAGCATCAGGTCCTTGTCTGACGCACTGCCCTGCAGCACCACGGTGCTTTCCAGGGTGTCGGAGAGGTGGCGGCAGCGGGCCGGGTTCATCTCGATGATCTTCACCTGATAGCGACTTTCGATGGCCTCGGCCAAGCGCTCGCCAATCTGCCCGCCACCGGCGATGACCACGCGCTTGTTGGTCTCGTCGATGCGTCGCAGCTCGCCCATCACGGCGCGGATGTCTTTTTTCGCAGCGATGAAGAACACTTCGTCATCGGCCTCGATCACGGTGTCGCCGCGTGGGGTGATCGGCCGGTCACGGCGGAAGATCGCCGCCACACGGGTGTCGACGTTGGGCATGTGCGCACGGATCTGGCGCAACTGCTGGCCCACCAGCGGGCCGCCGTAGTACGCCTTGACCGCCACCAGTTGCGCCTTGCCTTCGGCGAAGTCGATTACCTGCAGTGAACCTGGGTGCTCGATCAGGCGCTTGATGTAGTTGGTCACCACCTGCTCGGGGCTGATCAGCACATCGACCGGGATGTGGTCGTTGTGGAACAGCTCTTCGCGGGTGAGGTAGGCCGACTCCCGTACCCGGGCGATCTTGGTCGGGGTGTGGAACAACGAGTAGGCGACCTGGCAGGCCACCATGTTGGTCTCGTCGCTGTTGGTCACCGCCACCAGCATGTCGGCGTCGTCGGCACCGGCCTGGCGCAGCACCGTCGGCAGCGAGCCGCGGCCTTGCACCGTGCGGATGTCCAGGCGGTCGCCGAGGTCGCGCAGGCGCTCGCCGTCGGTGTCGACCACGGTAATGTCGTTGGCCTCGCTGGCCAGGTGTTCTGCCAGCGTACCGCCCACCTGCCCCGCGCCGAGGATGATGATCTTCATCCGCTACTCCCTAACCGTTGTGCTTATCCGCGTGACGCGGCGATCTTGATCAGCTTGGCATAGTAGAACCCGTCGTGGCCGCCTTCCTGGGCCAGCAACTGGCGGCCATGTGGCTGGCGCAGGCCGGCCTCGGTGGCCAGGTCCAACTCACGGGCGCCCGGGGTGCGGGCGAGGAAGGCGTCGATCACCTCGGTGTTCTCGGTCGGCAAGCTCGAGCAGGTGGCGTAAAGCAGCATGCCGCCCACTTCCAGGGTTGGCCACAGGGCATCGAGCAGCTCGCCCTGCAACATGGCCAGGGCCGGAATGTCGTCGGCCTGACGGGTCAGTTTGATGTCCGGGTGGCGGCGGATTACACCGGTGGCCGAGCACGGGGCGTCGAGCAGGATGCGCTGGAACGTTTTGCCGTCCCACCAGCTGGCGGTGTCGCGGGCATCGCAGGCGATCAGCTCGGCGTCCAGTTGCAGGCGATCGAGGTTCTCGCGCACGCGGGTCAGGCGCTTGGCTTCCAGGTCGATGGCCACCACCTGCGCCAGGCCAGCTTCGGCTTCGAGCAAGTGGCAAGTCTTGCCGCCCGGGGCACAGCAGGCGTCGAGCACGCGTTGGCCGGGGGCCAGTTCGAGCAGGTCGGCGGACAGCTGCGCGGCTTCGTCCTGCACGCTCACCCAGCCTTCGGCAAAGCCAGGCAGGCTGCGCACATCGCAGGGCTCATTCAGCACGATGCCGTCACGGCTGTACTGGCAGGCGCTGGCGCCCACGCCGGCCTCAGCCAGCAAGGCCAGGTAGGCATCGCGGCTGTGGTGGCGGCGGTTGACCCGCAAAATCATCGGCGGGTGGGCGTTGTTGGCGGCGCAGATGGCTTCCCATTGCTCGGGCCAGAAGGCCTTCAGCGATTTCTGCAGCCAGCGCGGGTGGGCAGTGCGCACCACCGGGTCGCGCTCCATGCCAGCGAGCAGCGCTTCGCCTTCACGCTGCGCGCGGCGCAGCACGGCGTTGAGCAGGCCTTTGGCCCACGGCTTTTTCAGCTTGTCGGCGCAACCCACGGTTTCGCCGATGGCGGCGTGCGCCGGAATGCGCGTGTAGAACAGCTGGTACAGGCCGACCAGCATCAAGGCCTGCACATCGGCATCGGCCGCTTTGAACGGCTTCTGCAGCAACTGCGCAGCGAGCAGGTCGAGGCGCGGCTGCCAGCGGGCGGTGCCGAAGGCCAGGTCTTGGGTCAGGCCCCGGTCGCGTTCGTCGACCTTGTCCAGTTGTGCCGGCAACGAGCTGTTCAGCGAAGCCTTGCCGCTGAGCACAGCGGCCAAGGCACGGGCGGCGGCCAGGCGAGGGTTCATTGGCCGAGCACCTTGCCGTTGGCGAATTTCTCGCGGCGGCTGTTGAACAAGTCGCTGAAGTTCAGTGCCTTGCCGCCGGGCAGTTGCAGGCGGGTCAGGCTCAGTGCCTGGTCACCGCAGGCGACTACCAGGCCGTCCTTGCTGGCAGACAGGATCTCGCCAGGGGCGCCGTTGCCTGTGGACAACGTGGCAGCCAGCACCTTCACGCTTTCGCCGTCCAGGGTGCTGTGGCACACCGGCCACGGGTTGAAAGCACGCACCAGGCGCTCCAGCTCCACGGCCGGGCGGCGCCAGTCAATGCGTGCTTCGTCTTTGTTCAGCTTGTGGGCATAGGTGGCCAGGGCGTCATCCTGGGCTTCACCCTGCAGCGAGCCGTCGGCAAGGCCAGCAATGGCCTGAATCACCGCAGGCGGGCCCATTTCGGCGAGGCGGTCATGCAGGGTGCCGCCGGTGTCTTCAGCGCTGATCGGGGTGACCACCTTGAGCAGCATCGGGCCGGTGTCCAGGCCCGCTTCCATGCGCATCACGGTCACGCCGCTCTCAGCATCGCCGGCTTCCACGGCGCGCTGGATCGGCGCCGCACCGCGCCAGCGTGGCAGCAAGGAGGCGTGGCTGTTGATGCAACCAAGGCGCGGAATATCCAGCACGGCCTGGGGCAGGATAAGGCCGTAGGCGACCACCACCATCAGGTCGGGCTTGAGCGCGGCGAGTTCCGCCTGGGCATCGGCATTGCGCAGGGTTGGCGGCTGCAGCACCGGGATGTCGTGGGCCACGGCCAGTGCTTTGACCGCGCTCGGCATGAGCTTCTGGCCACGCCCGGCTGGGCGGTCCGGCTGGGTGTAGACGGCCACGATCTCATAGGGGCTGTCGAGCAGTGCCTTGAGGTGTTCGGCGGCAAACTCTGGAGTGCCTGCGAAGACGATGCGCATGGAGTTCTCGCTGCAAAAAAGAAAAAGGCTTGCCGGAGCAAGCCTTCTGGAAGGTGGGGATCAGGCTTGCTGGCGGTGCTGCTTTTCCAGTTTCTTCTTGATCCGGTCGCGTTTGAGCGTGGACAGGTAATCGACGAACAGCTTGCCGTTGAGGTGATCGAACTCGTGCTGCACGCACACGGCCAGCAGGCCTTCGGCTTCGAGCTCAAACGGCTTGCCGTCGCGGTCCTGGGCTTTGACGCGCACCCGCAGGGGGCGGTCGACGTTTTCGTAGAAGCCAGGCACCGACAGGCAACCTTCCTGGTACTGGCCCATGTCGTGGGTCAGTTCTTCGACGACGGGGTTGATGAAGACCCGCGGTTCGCTGCGGTCTTCGCTCAAGTCCATCACCACCACTTGCTTGTGGACGTTGACCTGAGTCGCAGCCAGGCCGATGCCAGGCGCTTCATACATGGTTTCAAACATGTCGTCGATCAGCTGGCTCAGGGCGTCGTCGAACACCGTCACCGGTTTGGCGAGGGTGCGCAGGCGCGGGTCCGGGAATTCGAGAATGTTCAAGATGGCCATAAGGTCGGGCAGTCACTGTGCGTTCGGTTGAAAACTGAGCACACATAATAAAGGTAATCGGGGCATTCGGCACCTGGCAAAGCTCGGCTAGGGTTTAAACGGACGGCTTATCACCCATTTGATGGACAGGTTGTCAAAGCGTTATCAACACAGTTATCCACAGGTTGTGCCACGTCGATGGCCCCGTTTCGATCAAGGATGATCCTCATGTTGACCCACCATTCGTCGCCTTGCGCGCCTGCCGAACTGGAGGCGAGGTTGCGCCTGCACCGCCTGCCGGACACAGGGTTACGCCGCTTTCACAGCCTGCTGAAAGCTTTTGGCAGCGCGTCTTCGGCGCTGAGTGCGCCGGCCGCAGCCTGGCGCGCACTGGGCATTCCGCAAGCCAGCATCGAAGCCCGAAGAAGCGCCGAAGTGCGTGACGGTGCACTGGCTGCAATGGCCTGGTTAGAGCGCCCGGGCCAGCATTTACTGATGTGGGACAGCCCTGGCTACCCTGCTCTGCTGGCCGAAACCGACGACCCGCCGCCGTTGCTTTTCGTCGCTGGCGACCCCGCATTACTGGAAAGGCCACAGTTGGCAATTGTGGGCAGCAGGCGTGCTTCACCGCCCGCGCTCGACACTGCCCGGGCATTTTCTCGCTACTTGGCGCAGACGGGTTTCACCATTACCAGCGGCCTGGCACTGGGTATCGATGGTGCCGCTCATCGGGCAGCGTTGCAGGCCGGGGGCGGCACAATTGGGGTGCTCGGGACGGGGCTGCAAAAACTTTATCCACAGCGCCATCGCGAGCTTGCCCAAGCGATGATCGACAGCGGCAGCGCGCTGGTTTCCGAGTACCCGCTGGATGCCGGCCCGCTGCCGGGCAATTTTCCGCGGCGTAATCGCATCATCAGTGGCTTGTCGCTGGGCGTATTGGTTGTGGAGGCGAGCTTGGCCAGTGGCTCGTTGATCACGGCGCGCTTGGCGGCTGAGCAGGGCCGCGAGGTGTATGCCATCCCAGGCTCCATCCACCACCCGGGGGCCAAAGGCTGCCACCAGTTGATTCGCGACGGTGCGCTGCTGGTGGAGAGCGTGGAACAGATTCTGGAAAGCCTGCAGGGCTGGCAGAACTTGCCCCCGGCCATTGTTGAACAGCGTGATCACCCCCTGCTCGCCTTGCTGCATGCCGCGCCACAGACTACCGAGAGCCTGGCCCACTGCAGCGAACTGACGTTGGCTCAGGTGATGGCGCAGCTCACCGAACTGGAGCTTGAAGGGCGGGTCAGCAATGAAGCCGGGCGTTGGTTTGCCCGCGTTGGCTAAGTACACTGCTCACAAGCAAGGTATATAGGCGGAGAGACAGCAATGGTGAGCAGTTTTCGTGTGCAACAAGCCGCACGTGAGATCCGGGCGGGCGCGGTTATCGCCTACCCGACGGAAGCGGTCTGGGGCCTGGGCTGTGACCCGTGGAACGAGGACGCGGTGTATCGCCTGCTGGCGCTCAAGTCGCGGCCTGTGGATAAAGGCTTGATCCTGATCGCCGACAATATCCGCCAGTTCGACTTTTTGTTCGAGGATTTCCCCGAGGACTGGATTGACCGCATGGGCAGCACCTGGCCAGGCCCGAACACCTGGCTGGTGCCGCACCAGGACCTGTTGCCGGAGTGGGTGACCGGCCAGCACGACACGGTGGCGCTGCGGGTCAGTGACCACCCGCAGGTGCGTGAGCTGTGCGCGCTGGTCGGGCCGCTGATTTCCACCTCGTGCAACCCCGGCGGTCGCCCGGCGGCGAAGAGCCGCTTGCGGGTGGAGCAGTACTTCCATGGCCAGCTGGACCTGGTACTGGGCGGGGCGTTGGGCGGGCGGAAGAACCCAAGTGTGATTCGCAACCTGGCGACGGGCGAAGTCGTTCGGCCGGGCTAAATTGCCAAGCGCCAATACACCTCCTTGTGGGAGCGGGCTTGCCCCGCGAAGCGCCGCGCGGGCGGCGCTCGATTTCACAGGCGCTGAAATTCTCAAGCCAAGCACCTGCCCGCCCCGATGCGATCGCGTACCTAAATCAAGGCAACAAAACAGTCGACCCCACAGTCCGTCGAGCCGACAGTTCCGCCTGCGCCTTGGCTGCCTCACTCAGCGGATACCGCTGCTGGATATCCACAACCAGCTTCCCACTCGCAATCATCGCAAACAGGTCATCGGCCATGGCCTGGGTGTTCTCGGCATTGTTGGCATAGCTCGCCAGGGTCGGGCGGGTGACATACAGCGAGCCCTTCTGCGCCAGAATCCCCAGGTTCACCCCGCTCACCGCGCCCGAAGCATTGCCAAAGCTCACCATCAACCCACGCGGCTGCAGGCAGTCCAGCGAGGTCAGCCAGGTATCGGCCCCCACGCCGTCGTACACCACCGGGCATTTCTTGCCGTCGGTCAACTCCAGTACGCGCTTGGCCACATCTTCATGGCTGTAGTCGATGGTTTCCCATGCCCCCAGCGCCTTCGCCCGCTCGGCCTTCTCAGCGGAGCTGACAGTACCGATCAACTTGGCCCCCAGCGCCTTGGCCCATTGGCAGGCCAGCGAACCCACGCCACCGGCAGCGGCATGGAACAGGATCACTTCGCCCGGTTGCACCGCATAAGTCTGCTTGAGCAGGTACTGCACGGTCAGGCCTTTGAGCATCACCGCCGCTGCCTGCTCAAAGCTGATGTTATCCGGCAGTTTGACCAGGTTGGCCTCGGGCAGCGTATGCACTTCGCTGTAGGCACCCAGCGGGCCGCCGGCATGGGCAACCCGGTCGCCGACTTTCAGGCGGGTGACGCCCTCACCCACGGCGTCGACCACACCAGCGGCCTCGGTGCCGAGCCCGGAAGGCAAGGATGGCGGTGCGTACAAGCCGCTGCGGAAATAGGTGTCGATGAAGTTCAGGCCAATCGCCTGGTTACGCACGCGGACCTGCTGTGGCCCAGGTGGGGCGGGGTCGAACTCTACAAGCTGCAGAACTTCCGGGCCGCCATGCTGGCTGAACTGGATACGCTTGGCCATCTCGCACTCCTGTTGTCGGGATTGGTAACAGCCCTCTATCGGACGCCTTTGCTTGATCGCCGTCAACTGCGGCGCGTCAGCCGCCGGTGGTATGCTACGCGGCGAATTCTTCTCTGCCCGCTCCAGGTGACCCGATGACCAGCCGCACCGAGGCCGTGAAAGCCTACCTGCTCGACCTGCAAGACCGCATCTGCTCCGCCCTTGAACGTGAGGACGGCGGCGCCCGCTTTGTCGAGGACGCCTGGACGCGTGAAGCCGGTGGCGGGGGCCGCACGCGGGTGATCGGTGAGGGCAAGGTGATCGAGAAAGGTGGGGTCAACTTCTCCCACGTGTTCGGTGCCGGCCTGCCACCGTCGGCCAGCGCCCACCGCCCCGAGCTGGCGGGCCGTGGTTTCGAGGCCCTGGGGGTGTCGCTGGTGATCCACCCGCACAACCCGCACGTGCCGACGTCCCACGCCAATGTGCGCTTCTTCATCGCCGAAAAAGAAGGTGAAGAGGCGGTGTGGTGGTTCGGCGGCGGTTTCGACCTGACCCCGTACTACGGCAACGAAGAAGACTGCATCCACTGGCACCGTGTGGCCGAGCAGGCCTGCGCGCCATTCGGTGCTGACGTGTACCCGCGCTACAAAGCCTGGTGCGACCGCTACTTCCACCTCAAGCACCGTGGCGAACCACGTGGCATTGGCGGGCTGTTCTTCGACGACCTGAACGAGTGGGACTTCGACACCTGCTTTGCTTTCATCCGTGCCATTGGCGATGCCTTCGTCGAGGCCTACCTGCCGATCGTCCAACGCCGCAAGGACACGCCCTATACCGCCGAGCAGCGCGAGTTCCAAGAGTACCGTCGCGGTCGCTACGTGGAGTTCAACCTGGTCTACGACCGTGGCACCTTGTTCGGCCTGCAATCGGGTGGGCGTACCGAGTCGATCCTTATGTCGCTGCCGCCGCAGGTCCGCTGGGGCTACGACTGGAAGGCCGTGCCCGGCAGCGAAGAAGCGCGCCTGACCGAGTACTTCCTGCAAGACCGCGACTGGCTCGCCCAGTAAACCTGTGGATAACCGAGGAGCCCCCATGGACCAGTACGTCGTTTTCGGTAACCCCATCGGCCACAGCAAGTCGCCGCTGATCCACCGCCTGTTCGCCGAGCAGACCGGCCAGGACCTGGAATACGCCACCCTGCTGGCGCCGCTGGACGAGTTCAGCGATTGTGCCCGCGGTTTCTTCAAGCAAGGCAGTGGCGGCAATGTCACGGTGCCGTTCAAGGAAGAAGCCTACCGCCTGTGCGACAGCCTGACCCCACGTGCCCAGCGGGCGGGTGCGGTGAATACCCTGAGCAAGCTGGCGGATGGCTCGCTGCGGGGGGACAACACTGACGGTGCTGGCCTTGTGCGCGACCTGACCGTGAATGCGGGGGTCGAGCTGGCGGGCAAGCGTATCCTCATTTTGGGCGCGGGGGGGGCGGTGCGCGGGGTGCTGGAGCCGATTCTGGCGCACGATCCGCAGTCGCTGGTGATCGCCAACCGCACGGTAGAAAAGGCCGAGCAACTGGCGCGTGAGTTCGCTGAGCTTGGGCCGGTGGTGGCCAGTGGGTTCAGCTGGCTGCAGGAGCCGGTGGACGTGATCATCAACGCCACCTCGGCGAGCCTGGCGGGCGAGATGCCGCCGATTGCCGACAGCCTGGTCGAGGCGGGGCGCACGGTTTGCTACGACATGATGTACGGCAAGGAGCCGACGCCGTTTTGCCAATGGGCTACCAACCTAGGTGCGGCCAAGGTGCTGGATGGGCTGGGGATGCTGGCTGAGCAGGCGGCTGAGGCGTTCTTTATCTGGCGTGGCGTGAGGCCGGATACGGCGCCGGTGCTGGCTGAACTGCGCCGACAGCTTGCTCGGGGTTGACGCTGTCGGGGCCGCTTCGCGGCCCATCGCAGGCAAGCCAGCTCCTACAGGGATATCGCAAGGCCCGAGGTTGGCGCTGTACTTGTAGGAGCTGGCTTGCCTGCGATGGGCTGCAAAGCAGCCCCAAGATCTCAACCCAACCTCACTCTTCAAACCTGATGGGACACAAATCCACCCCTTCCAACTTCTGCAATTCCTCGACCACCTGCGGCCGCGCCCGCTGCAAGGTCAAACTCCCCCCTGCTCGCCGTAACCGCCGTGCCTCTCGGTGCAACATATCCACACCCGAATAATCGATAAAATTCACCTGCCGCGCATCAATCACCACATGCGGCCCCTGGCAGCGCTGCAAGCGCACCTGCAGGTAATGCGCCGCGCCAAAGAAGATCGACCCGCCCACCCGCAGCACGTCGGCCTGCCCTTCGCGGCTCTGCTGCACCCGTGGCCGGGACGTGCGTTTGAGGTAAAAGAACAGCGAAGCCAGCACCCCGGCATAGATCGCAGTCTGTAGCTCCAGCAGCAAGGTCGCGGCGGCGGTCAGGGCCATGACCAGGAACTCCGAGCGGCTGACCCTGAACAGCGCCCGAATGCCACGGTGATCCACCAACCCCCAACAGATCAGCAGGATGCTGCCCGCCATCGCCGGGATCGGCAGGTGGGCGATCAGCCCTGCCCCTGCGACGGCAAACAGCGCGACCCACAGGGCCGAGAACACCCCGGCCAGCGGTGAGCGGGCGCCGGCGTCATAACTTAAGCCTGAACGGGTGAAAGAGCCTGATGACAGGTAACCGGAGAAGAACGCGCCGACGATGTTCGACAGGCCCTGGGCGCGGATTTCCTGGTCGGCGTCGATCAATTGTTCAGAGCGCGCACACAGCGACCGGGCAATCGACAGGCTGGTGACCAGGCCGAGCATGCCCACCGCCACCGCCGTCGGCAGCAGCCGCAGCATCAACTCCACGTCCAGTAGCGGCAGTGGGCTCAACGGGGGCAATTGGCCAGTGAAGGCAGGTACCCGCGGCACATGGCCAAAAAAGCCAGGCAGTGACCAGGCCAGCAAACTGACCACGATCAGGCTTATCAACAGGCTCGGCCAGCGGGGCCGCCAGAGTTTGAAGGCCATGCCGATCAGCACCGTGGTCAGCCCCAGTATCAGCGACGGCAGGTCGACCTCCCCGGCGTGGCTGGCCAGGTCTTGCACGGTTTTCAACGCCGTGGCCTGGCTTGGCAAGTCCATGCCCAGCAGGTTGGGCAACTGGCCGAGGGCGATGACGATGGCGGCGCCCAGGGTGAAGCCGAGCACCACCGAGTGGGAGACGAAATTGACCAGTGCGCCGAAGCGCAGCAGGCCGAGCAAGAGCTGGAAGATGCCGGCGAGCAATGTCAGCAGCAGGACCAGCGTGATGTAGTCCGCGCTGCCCGGTACCGCCAGGGGGCTGACGCTGGCGTAGAGGACGATCGAGATGGCTGCGGTCGGGCCGCAGATCAGGTGCCAGGAAGACCCCCACAAGCAGGCGATGAGCACCGGGACGATGGCGGCGAACAGGCCGTATTCGGCGGGCAGGCCGGCGATCAGGGCGTAGGCGATGGATTGCGGCAGGGCAAGGATGGCACCGCTCAGGCCGACCAGCAGGTCCTGGCGCAGGCTGCGGCCCGATTGGCGGGGGAGCCAGGCAAGGAAAGGCAGCAGCTGGATGAGGCGGTGCATGGGTTATCCACATTCCTGAAGTTGCGCTGTGCCTCTGTGGGAGCGGGCTTGCCCGCGAAGAAGCCACCGCGGTGCATGGCACCGGCTTCGCCGGTATTCGCGGGCAAGCCCGCTCCCACAGGGGATTGCAGCGTGCGGTTGATCAGAGTTTGTCTTTGACGGCCGCGAGGGCATCGCCACCGGACTGGGTGCTGACCCCAGCCAACCACCCTTCCAGTACTTCGGGATGCGCCTTCACCCAAGCCTTGGCTGCTTCATCGAAGCTCACTTTCTTATCCACAACCTCGGCCATGATGCTGTTTTCCATGTCCAGGGTAAATGTCAGGTTGCCCAGCAGCTTCGCTGTATTCGGGCACGCCTGTGCATAACCTTTGCGGGTCAGGGTGTAGACCTGGCCCTTGCTGCCAAACCACTTTTCCCCACCCGTGAGGTAGTGCATCTTCAGCTTCACGTTCATCGGGTGCGGTGTCCAGCCAAGGAAGGTGATGAATTGCTGCTTCTTCACGGCACGGTCCACTTGCGCAAGCATCGCCTGCTCACTCGACTCCACCAGCTTCCACTGGCCGAGGTCGAACTGGTTCTCATCGATGATTTCTTTCAGCGACAGGTTGGCAGGCGCGCCAGCGCCGATCCCATACAGTTTCTTGTCGAACTGGTCCGCGTGCTTTTGCAGGTCGGCGAAGTCTTTGACCCCGGCGTTCCACACATAGTCGGGCACCGCGAGGGTGAACTCGGTGCCTTCAAGGTTGCGCGACAACTGCTGCACATCACCATTGGCGATGAACTTGTCATGAAACCCCTGGTGCGCCGGCATCCAGTTGCCGAGGAAGGCATCGACGCGCCCGTCCTTGAGGCCGCCATAGATGATCGGCACGGCCAGGCTGTCGATTTTTACTTGGTAGCCGAGGCTTTCCAGCAGCAGGCGGGCGATGGCGTTGGTGGTGGCGATATCGCTCCAGCCGGGGTCGGCCATCTTCACGGTGCTGCATTGCGCGTCGTCGGCGTGAGCCGTGGCAGCGCCCAGGCCGAGGGCCAGGGCAAGCACGGCGGCGGAGATTTTTTGCATGGCGAACTCTCTTCTCAATCCAGAGGGGCGGGCTGTGGATAACGGGCCTTGCGCTCGAGGTCGTCGAGATCGATGTGGTTGCGCATGTACTGTTGGCTGGCGTCCACCAACGGTTGGTGGTCCCAGCTTTTCAGCTTGCCGATGGCCAGGGCTTCGGCCACCAGGCGGCGGCGGCGCTGGCTGGCTAGCACCTGTTGGCGCAGGGTGGGGATGTCCCAGCGCTGCCGGGCTTCATCGGCAAATGCCTGCAGCAGCGCCTGATGGTCGGGGCTGCTGGCGAGGTTCTCCCGCTCGTGCGGGTCGCGACTCAGGTCATAGAGTAGCCATGGGTCGTCTTCGCTGTACACGAACTTGTACGGGCCACGGCGGATCATCATCAGCGGGCCGACCGTGCCTTCGGCCATGTATTCGCCAATGACCTCGTCGTGGCCACCCTGCCCTTGCAGGTGGCCCAGCAGCGAGCGGCCGTCCAGATGCAGGGACGTGTCCACGGCACCGCCGGCCAGTTCGACCAGGGTCGGCAGCAGGTCGCAGGTGGAGACCGACGCACTCACGCGCGCGGCGGCAAAGCGTTTGGGGGCGTGGATCAGCAGTGGCACGCGCGCCGACATTTCGAACCAGTGCATCTTGTACCAAAGGCCGCGCTCGCCAAGCATGTCGCCGTGGTCGCCGGAGAACACGATCAACGTGTCCTCCGCCAAGCCGCATTCCTCAAGGGTTTGCAGCAACTGGCCAATGTTGTCGTCGATGTAGCTGCAGGCGCCAAAGTAGGCGCGGCGGGCATCGCGGATCTTGTCCACAGGCAGGGGCTTGTTCCACAGGTCGTAGACCTTGAGCAGGCGCTGCGAGTGCGGGTCTTGCTCGCGCTGGTCAAACTCGGCGCTGGGCATTGGGATATCCACACCCTCATAGCGATCCCAGTAGCGCTTGGGAATGGTGTACGGGTCGTGGGGGTGAGTCATCGACACGGTTAGGCAAAACGGCCGGCCATCGTTTTCGCGCACATGGTCGTAGAGGTACTGGCGGGCTTTGAACACCACCTCCTCGTCGAAATCCAGCTGGTTGGTGCGCACGCATGGGCCGGCCTGCAGCACCGACGACATGTTGTGGTACCAGCTCGGGCGCGCGTCCGGGGCGTCCCAGTTCACGGCCCAGCCGTAATCGGCGGGGTAGATATCGCTGGTCAGGCGTTCTTCGTAGCCGTGCAACTGGTCTGGGCCGCAGAAGTGCATCTTGCCCGACAGCGCAGTGCGGTAGCCGAGACGGCGCAGGTAATGGGCGTAGGTGGGCACATCGGCGGGGAAGTCAGCGGCGTTATCGTAAGCGCCAATACGGCTGGGCAACTGGCCGCTGACCAGGGTGAAGCGCGACGGTGCGCACAGCGGGCTGTTGCAGTACGCCGAGTCGAACACCACCGCCTGGTCGGCGAGGCGGGCGAGGTTTGGCATCTGGATGGGCGAAGGGGCGTAGATCGGCAGCAGGGGGGCGGCCATCTGGTCGGCCATGATGAACAGGATATTCGGGCGCGTCATGGTTGGCTTCCATCGTTGAAGGTTATGCGAACCGCTTGCCTTCCAAGATGCGACTCTGGATAACATGGGTAAAGCCCATAGCGGGCAATGACTAGGATTAGCTGAGCTTATGTTTGAGCGCCTTGGCGAGCTGTCGTTGGATACCCTGCGTGTGTTCGAGGCCGCAGCGCGGTTGCGCGGCTTTACGGCCGCAGCGCTTGAGCTGGGGACCACGCAGCCCGCCGTGAGCCAGCAGGTGAAGCGCCTGGAAGCCCAGCTGGGTACCCGGCTGTTCGACCGGATCTACCGGGGCATTGCGCTGACCGAGGCCGGCCAGTTGCTGTTCGAACAGGTGCACCAAGGGCTACAGGCCATGGACGATGGGCTTGCCTTGGTCAGCGGGCGAGGCCAGCGCGAGGTGCTTCAGGTGGCGACCGACTTCGCCTTCGCGGCGTTTTGGCTGATGCCCCGGTTGCAACGCTTTCATGAAGCTTATCCACAGGTGGATGTGAGCTTGGTAACGGGTGAGCGCAGCCAGGCGATGCTGCGGCCGGATATCGATGTGGCGGTGCTGTTTGGTGATGGGCGTTTCCATCAAGGCGAGAGCCGGTGGTTGTTCGATGAGGAGGTATTCCCCGTCTGCAGCCCCCGCCTGACTCATGGCAAACCCTTGTCAGCCGTGGCTTTGCAGCGTTTGCCGTTGCTTCACCTGCGCGGTGAGCAGGCCAGCCGTTGGTTTGATTGGGCGGGTGTGTTTCGTGGGTTTGGCGTAGACAGCCCACCGCCACCGGGGCAGTTGCGTTTTGATAATTACACCTTGTTGATCCAGGCGGCGATTGCCGGGCAAGGGGTAGCGATTGGCTGGGGGCACCTGGTCGATGGGCTGGTTGAACAGGGGCTGCTGTGCCGGCCTTTGGAGGGCAGTTTGCGCTCGGAACGCGGGTATTATGCGGTTTTGCCACCGCGCAAGCGGCGTGGGGCGCTGATTGAGCGGTTTGTCGATTGGCTGGAGGATGAGCGGGGGGGGTGAGATTTTGGGGCTGCTGTGCAGCCCATCGCAGGCAAGCCAGCTCCTACAGAAGTGCGCGGTCCCCCTGTAGGAGCTGGCTTGCCTGCGATGGGCTGCGAAGCGGCCCCAAAATCTAGACCACGAAGTTCAAATGCTCGCCCCGATGCAACCCTAGGTCCAGCATATCGGCCATCCCCGCCGCTACCCTCTCCAGGTCGACCAACGTCTGGGGTGCATTGATCAGGGTCCAGTGCAACGCGCTGCGCTGCAACCCATCGACAACCTGGTCCACGCCTTCGCGCGCTTCATCGGTGTAATCGCCTGGCCTGTCCAGCACATCGAAATCGCCCACCAGCAACAGCCGGCGTATAGTCGTACGCGCAAGCCCGGCCACCAGCGCTTCGCTCATTTGCCATTGCGCAGGCAGGTCACCGGGTGCCAAGGCTGACACCAAGGCAACTACCGCCGAGCCGCCTGCGGCACCCTGCTCCGCCTGGTCGGCACTCGCCAGCCCGCCTATCTTGAAATGCAGGCCAGGGCGTGGCGCATGGCGGTTGAGGTCATCGACCACGGCGGTCACTTCGTGCTGGCGTGACAGCAGTTCGGTAATCAGCGCACTGCCAAGGCTGGACTCGGCCCCGAACAGGACCAGCTTGAATACTGGGGTTTCGGCGTTTTTCACTGCATCACTTCCTTTGCAGGGGGTGATGGTTTGACCGCAATCAGGAGTTATCGTGCAAAGGATCAAGGGCTATCACGCCCACGTGTACTACGACGCATCGACCCTCGAGCAGGCGCGAGAACTGTGTGAGGAGGCGGCGCGGCTGTTCCCCGTGACCATGGGGCGCATGCACCAGCAACCCGTGGGGCCGCATCCGGACTGGAGTTGCCAGCTGGCGTTCGGGCCTGAAGTGGTGGGGGTGGTGTTACCGTGGCTGGCGCTGTACCGCAAGGGGTTGGTGGTGTTTCTGCACCCGCTGACCGGGGATGAGCTGGCGGATCACCGGGATCATGCGATTTGGATGGGGGCTGTGCGGCCGCTGAAGCTGTCGATTTTTGGCGGCTAGATGGGGGCCGCTATGCGGCCATTCGCGGGGCAAGCCCGCTCCCACAGGTCGAGTGCTTTCTGACAGATTGCAGTGAACCTGTGGGAGCGGGCTTGCCCCGCGAAGAATGCAACGCCAATCAGCGTCGAGCGCCGCGTACCCCTTCAGCCAACGCCGAGCACAGGCTCAGCACATCATTGACGGCCTGATCGGCATCCTTGGCATGAGCGATCTTGTCGACCAGCGCCGACCCCACCACCACACCATCGGCGAGGCGGGCGATGTTCGCAGCCTGCTCCGGGGTACGAATGCCAAAACCAACGCTGATCGGCAGGTCGGTATGCCGACGCAGGCGGGCGATGGCTTCGGTCACGTGCTCGGTGGTTGCCGAGCCCGCGCCGGTCACACCGGCGACGGACACGTAATAGACGAACCCGGAGCTGCGCTCCAGCACACGCGGCAGGCGTGCGTCGTCGGTGGTCGGGGTGGTCAGGCGGATGAAGTCGATGCCCGAGGCCTGAGCCGGGGTGGCCAGCTCGGCATCATGCTCGGGCGGCAGGTCGACGATGATCAGGCCATCGACGCCGGCTTCCTTGGCTTCTGCCACGAACGTTTCCACGCCAAAGCGGTGGATCGGGTTGTAGTAACCCATCAGCACGATCGGCGTGGCTTGGTTGCCCACGCGGAATTCACGAACCATCTGCAGGGTCTTGGCCAAGGTCTGGCCGGCTTCCAGTGCACGCAGGGTCGCTAGCTGAATGGCCACGCCATCGGCCATCGGGTCGGTGAACGGCATGCCCAGCTCGATCACGTCGGCGCCGGCTTCCGGCAGGCCCTTGAGGATGCGCAGCGAAGCGTCATAGCCCGGGTCGCCCGCGGTAACGAAGGTGACCAGTGCCGAACGGCCTTCGGCCTTGAGTGCGGCGAAGCGTTGTTCAAGACGGCTCATGCCTGTTTCTCCTGGGCGGCCATGTGGTTCATCACGGTTTGCATGTCTTTGTCGCCGCGCCCGGACAGGCACACGACCATCAGGTGGTCCTTGGGCAGGTTCGGTGCGCGCTTGATCGCCTCGGCCAGGGCGTGGGAGCTTTCCAGGGCCGGGATGATGCCTTCCAGGCGACAGGTGGCGTGGAACGCATCAAGGGCTTCGTCGTCGGTGATGCTGACGTACTCGACGCGCTTCACTTCATGCAGGTAAGCGTGCTCTGGGCCGATGCCCGGGTAGTCGAGGCCGGCGGAAATCGAGTGGGCGTCGGTGATCTGGCCGTCAGCGTCCTGCAGCAGGTAGGTGCGGTTGCCGTGCAGCACGCCGGGTACGCCGCCGTTCAGGCTGGCGGCGTGTTTGTCGGTGTGCACGCCGTGGCCGCCGGCTTCGACGCCGATGATCTGCACGCTTGGCTCTTCAAGGAATTCGTGGAACAGGCCCATGGCGTTGGAGCCGCCACCGACGCAGGCCACCAGGCTGTCGGGCAGGCGCCCTTCCTTCTCTTGCAACTGGGCACGGGTTTCCTTGCCGATGATCGACTGGAAGTCGCGGACCATGGCCGGGTACGGGTGCGGGCCGGCGACGGTGCCGATCAGGTAGAAGGTGTCTTCGACGTTGGTGACCCAGTCGCGCAGGGCCTCGTTCATGGCGTCTTTCAGGGTGCCGGTACCGGCGGTGACCGGGACGATTTCGGCGCCCAGCAGCTTCATGCGGAACACGTTGGCCTGCTGGCGCTCGATGTCGGTGGCGCCCATGTAGATGACACAAGGCAGGCCGAAGCGGGCGGCGACGGTGGCGGTGGCCACGCCGTGCATGCCGGCACCGGTTTCGGCGATCAGACGTTTTTTGCCCATGCGCTTGGCCAGCAGCACCTGGCCGATGCAGTTGTTCACCTTGTGCGCGCCGGTGTGGTTGAGCTCTTCACGCTTGAAGAAGATTTTTGCCCCGCCACAGTGCTCGGTCAGGCGCTCGGCGAAGTACAGCGGGTTCGGGCGGCCGATGTAGTCGCGCTGGAAGTACGCCAGCTCTTCGAGAAACTTCGGGTCGGCCTTGGCGGCTTCGTATTCGCGGGCCAGGTCCAGTACCAGTGGCATCAGGGTTTCTGCCACGTAGCGGCCGCCGAACGAGCCGAACAGGCCGTTGGCGTCTGGGCCAGGGCGGTATTGAGTCTGGGTCATGGGGCGCTCCAAGGCGTAATGAATGAGTGATGGGCTTTACTCTAACCACGCAACGCCCGTCTGAAAACCGATAAGATTGCGCAAACCTGTCAGGAAAACTCACAAGACAATGGCCCAGGACCTTCCCCCGCTCAATGCCCTTAGGGCCTTCGAGGCGACTGCCCGGCTTAACAGCGTCAGCCAGGCGGCCGAAGCGCTGCATGTGACGCACGGCGCGGTCAGCCGGCAGATCAAAGTGCTTGAAGAGCACTTGGGCATTGCCCTGTTCGTCAAGGATGGGCGTGGCATCAAACTCACAGATGCCGGCATGCGCCTGCGCGATGCCAGTGGCGAGGCATTCGACAGGTTGCGGGGCGTGTGTGCCGAGTTGAGCCGGGATAACAGCGAGGCGCCGTTCGTCCTTGGCTGTTCCGGCAGCCTGCTGGCGCGGTGGTTCATCCCCAGGCTCGGGCGGCTCAAGGCCGACCTGCCGGAGCTGCGCCTGCACTTGTCTGCCGGGGAAGGCGACCTGGACCCCCGGCGCCCAGGCCTGGACGCCTTGCTGGTGTTTGCCGAGCCACCGTGGCCGGCGGACATGCAGGTGCACGTGTTGGCCGAAGAACGCATCGGGCCTGTGCTCAGCCCCCACTTCGCCGGCTTCGAGCGTTTGCGCGGCGCGGCGCCCCTGGCTTTGCTGGGCGAGTCGCTGCTGCATACCACCTCACGCCCGCAGGCGTGGCCTGCGTGGGCGGCGCAGCATGGGCTCGAGCCGGGCGCATTGCCGTTCGGCCAGGCCTTCGAACACCTGTACTACCTGCTGGAGGCCGCAGTGGCCGGGCTGGGTGTCGCGATCGCGCCGCAGCAGTTGGTGGCGGATGATCTGCGGGCTGGGAGGTTGGCGGCCCCTTGGGGTTTTTCACCCACGCACGCCGCGCTGGCGCTGTGGGTGCCACGGCGCGCCGCGGATGGGCGCGCCGAGCAACTGGCGCAATGGCTGCGCCAGGAGTTGCGGCTGCAGATCGCTTAATTGCGCTTGTACAGCAGCCATGCCGCCAGCAGGCCCAAGGCACCCACGGCTACCCCGGCGGTGGTGATGGGGTGCTCCTGGGCGTAGTCACGGGTGGCGATGCCGGTTTGGCGAGTGCGGGTCTTCACTTCCTCGTAGGCGTCGCTCAGCAGGCTGCGCGAATGTTTGAGTGCGCTCTCGGCGTTGCTGCGGATTGCCTTCACCGACTTCTGGGACTCCTCCGAGGCATCGTGTTTGAGGTTTTCCAGCGATTTCAGAAGGCTTTCGATCTCGGCTTCCATGCTTTCCAGGGATGTTTTACGCAGCGAGTTGCGGTGCATGTTGACTCTCCTTCGGGGATGGGCTGTAAGGATTGCGACTGCACCGCGCGGTGAAAGTGCGATCGAACTTTCATCCCTGGCGACGGCTCGCAGGTAAACCAGGCCTGCGCTGCTAGGCTCAATTTCACCGTCATCCAAGGAGAGTGCACATGTCCGATCATCACACGTACAAGAAGATCGAACTGGTTGGGTCGTCGCCCACCAGCATCGAGGACGCGATCAACAATGCCCTGGCCGAAGCGGGCAAGAGCATCAAGCACCTGGAATGGTTCGAAGTGATCGACACCCGGGGTCATATCCATGACAACAAGGCTGCGCACTTTCAGGTCACGCTCAAGGTTGGGTTTCGGATTGCCAATAGCTGAAGCAGTACCGGGCTAGCTGGCGCCGGCAAGATGGGGTAATAGAGAGGGGGCGCCGTTGCCGGCGCCCTCTTTGATTTTCATCTGTACAAGGAAAGCGATCGATGAAGAAACTGATTCTGGCGGCGGGCCTGATGGCACTGGCGGGTGGTGCGCTGGCGGCGGGCAAGCCGTGTGAAGAGCTGAAGGCCGAGATTGCCGCCAAGCTGGATGCCAAGGATGTAAAAGGCTACAAGCTGGAGATCGTCAAGAAAGGCGAACCAGCGGGCAAGGTTATCGGCAGCTGTGAAGGTGGCACAAAGGAGATTGTCTACCGGCGCGGCTGAACGGCGCCCCATTCGCGGGCATGCCCGCCTCCACGGCGTGTGGGGCGGGTTACCCGCAACGCGCGGCTACGCAGTCTTCAAGGCCTGCGCCATCAATTCATAGGACCTGACCCGGTCCGCATGCTCATACAAGTCGCAAGTGAAGATCAGCTCATCCGCGCCGGTCTGTTCCAGCAACACCTCGACGTTGGCCCGCACCTTCTGCGGGCTGCCAATCATCGCCAGGCCGAGGAAGCTCATCACCGCATCGCGCTCGTGGGGTAGCCACAGCCCATCCATGCTTGGCACGGGCGGACGTTGCATCAGGCTCTGCCCGCGAATCAGGGCAAGAATGCGCTGGTACACCGACGTGGCCAGGTACTCGGCCTGCTCGTCGGTGTCGGCCACCACCATCGGAATACCGAGCATCACATAGGGCTTGTCCAGCGTGGTGGAGGGTTTGAAATGGTTGCGATAGACGCGAATCGCTTCGTGCATGTAGCGCGGCGCAAAATGCGAGGCGAACGCATAGGGCATACCGCGCATGCCGGCCAACTGCGCACTGAACAGGCTTGAGCCGAGCAGCCACATTGGCACCTCGGTGTCATGCCCTGGCACGGCGATCACTTTTTGATCATCGGTGCGTGGGCCGAGGTAGCGCGACAGCTCTTCGACGTCATCGGGGAAGTCATCCGCACTGCCGGAGCGCTCGCGGCGCAGGGCCCGGGCGGTCATCTGGTCGGAACCAGGGGCGCGGCCCAGGCCCAGGTCGATGCGGCCTGGGTACAGGCTGGCCAAGGTGCCGAACTGTTCGGCGATCACCAGCGGCGCGTGGTTGGGCAGCATCACGCCACCGGAACCGACACGAATGGTCGAGGTACCGCCCGCCAGGTAGCCGAGCAAC
Organism: Pseudomonas kermanshahensis; assembly: GCF_014269205.2. NCBI lineage: Bacteria > Pseudomonadati > Pseudomonadota > Gammaproteobacteria > Pseudomonadales > Pseudomonadaceae > Pseudomonas > Pseudomonas kermanshahensis. The sequence goes on along the minus strand of NZ_JABWRY020000002.1, from coordinate 120,579 downwards.
ACCGAGGTCGCGGAACTGGCAATGCCATCCATGTTGTGGTGCTCGGCGACCCAGAAGCGGTTGTAGCCGAAGCGTTCCGCGTGCTGTGCAAGGTCCAGCGAGTTACGCAGCGACTGCGCCGGCCCGCCATCGGCGCGCACGGGCACGAGGTCGAGGGTGGAAATTTTCAGGTCACGCAGCTGCGTCATCGGAGCCTCCTTGAACGTGGTTGGCCAGAGGCCTTATGAACTCTGTATGGGCACATTCGGTGGATTCAATGCTTGCGGTCAGATTGATCTGAACTTGCCGTAGGTAGCTGACCTCTGAACCCTTAAGCATGTCACCCCCAAGATATGTAAACGTAGCGACCAGGAGGCATCATGAAAAAGACAGCATCGGCGATCTGGCAAGGCGGCCTGAAGGACGGCAAAGGCTTGCTTTCCACTGAAAGCGGCGCGCTCAAGCAGAACCCGTATGGCTTCAATACCCGTTTCGAAGGCTCGCCCGGCACCAACCCGGAAGAGCTGATCGGCGCTGCCCATGCCGGTTGCTTCTCGATGGCGCTGTCGATGATGCTGGGCGAAGCTGGGCTGACTGCGGACCGCATCGATACCATTGCCGAGGTGACGCTGGACAAGCAGGCCGACGGCTTTGCCATCACTGCTGTGCACCTGATCCTGAAGGCCAAGGTGCCGGGCGCGAGCGAGGCGCAGTTCCTTGAAATCGCCAACAAGGCCAAGGCCGGTTGCCCGGTGTCGAAGGTGCTCAACGCCACCATCAGCCTGGATGCCTCGCTGGTGGGCTAGGCGGCGCAACGAGGGCGGTTTGCTGTAGTCTAACCAGCAATGGCAGCACGACTGCCCTTTCAGGAGCCGTTCCATGATCCGCGTAGCAATCGCCGTGTTGGCCTCCCTGCTCGCCACCTCTACGCTGGCGGCAGTGAAACCGTGCGAAGAATTGAAAGCCGAGATCGAGGCCAAGATCCAGGCCCAGGGCGTACCGTCCTACACCCTGGAAATCGTGCCCAACAGCGAGGTCAAGGACCCGAACATGGTCGTGGGTAGCTGCGAAGGTGGCACCAAGAAGATCATCTACCAGAAGAACGACCGGTAGCGTCTGAATGCTGGGGCCGCCTTGCGGCCCTTCGCGACGCAAGGCCGCTCCTACAGGTACATGACTGACTGTGGGAGCGGCCTTGCGCCGCGAAAGGGGCGCAAAGCGGCCCCAACGTCACGGAATGCAAAACACGTTGCTGGGCTCGTTCACCAGCACCTTGCGGCTAGCGTCGTACAGCAGCACCTGCGGCTCCATCACGGGCGCCCGGGCCTCCAGGCGATAGCGTTCGCCGGCTTTGAAATTGTCATAGCGCACCGTCAGATAACAGGTACGGTCCCTCGGCTGGGACATGATGCCCCCGCCGTAAATCTCATAATCGAAACGCACCACCAGCTCGTGCTTGCCAGGCGTTACCTGGAAGTAACGGCCATCTTCCAGCCGCTGACCGTCGAGGCGGTCGGCCATGAGGACCCTGCCGGGGGTAATGGTAGAAAGCTCGACCCAGGCCTGCTTGGGGTCGACGGGCGGCAAGGGGCTGGCGCAAGCCCCCAGTGCACTGAGGGCGATCAGCATCATGGGCTGGCGCATGGCAAAACTCCCACTTGCGATTCACACGTTACAAGCATAGCGCCGATTGCGAGGTTCAGGTGCGCTGACAGCCCGCTGGCAGGCCTTGGCCCACCAGTTTTTGCTGGTGGTCATAAAGTTTGATCCAGGGGCGGAAGCCAATGCTGCCCGCCTGCAGCTGGTAGCGCTGGCCGGCGCTGAAGTCCTTGAAGGTGAGGTTGAGCTGGCAATCGCGCCACAGCGGCTCGTTGACCGGGCCGATATTGCTCGGGGTGACCGGGAACTGGTAGCGCACAGTCAGTTCGTGGCTGCCGGGGGCGACTTCGAAATAGCGTGTGTCAGCCCAGTCGCGTTCGTCCACCTGCACGGCGTGCAGCGACGTCTCGTCCACGGGGGTGAGGTCGACCCAGGCCTGGTTCGGATCCGGGTCCGGCAGGGTTGAGCACGCAGACAACAGCATGAGTGTGCTGGCGGCAAACAATGGACGCATGGCGAAACTCCCCCCTGGCGAGATAGTCTTGGAGCGAATTGGCCATGAGCGAGTCAGACAGTCCCAGATGCTTCGACTTTTTCTTTTTCAGCGCTCAGGCCCTGGGCCACTCGACCGCCTTTTCACCTGTTTTGTTCCCGTGTTGGCGGCCGTTCTGCTGAACGGTTGCAGCAGCGTCGGCTATTACGGCCAGTTAGCAGAAGGCCAATGGCAGCTACTGCGCGCGCGTCAGCCGGTGGAAAAGGTGCTGGCAGACCCGGCCAGCAGCCCGCAGTTACGTGCGCGGCTGCAGCATGCCGAACAGGCCCGTGTATTCGCCAGCCAGCAGCTGAAACTGCCGGACAACCGCAGCTACCGGGTTTACGCCGACCTGGGGCGCCCCTACGTGGTATGGAATGTATTCGCCACGCCTGAACTGTCGTTGCAGCCGGTCACGCATTGCTTCCCGATTGCCGGCTGCGTGGCCTATCGCGGCTATTACCGCCAGGGGGCGGCGCGGGGCGCGGCGGCGTTGATGCGCCAGGCGGGTATGGATGTGTATGTGGGCGGCGTCGAGGCGTATTCGACCCTGGGCTGGTTCGACGACCCGTTGTTGTCGTCGATGGTTGGCTGGGGGGATGAGCGGTTGGCGTCGTTGATTTTCCATGAGCTGGCCCATCAGCGCTTTTATGTGCAGGACGACACGGCGTTCAACGAATCGTTTGCCACCTTCGTCGAGCAGGAGGGATCGCGGCAATGGCGCGCAGCGCGTGGGCTTGCAGCGATCGAGGATGATCAGGCGCAGCAGCGTGACCAGTTCATTCGGCTGGTGCTGGCCAGCCGTGAACGGCTCCAGGTGATGTATGCCGGGCCGCTGGATGACGCGCACAAGCGTGTGGCGAAGCAGGCGGAGTTCGAGCGGTTGCGGCGCGAGTACCGAGCTGTGCGTGATAGCCAGTGGGCGGGCGACACGCGATATGACGCCTGGATGTATGGGCCGATGAGCAATGCCAAGCTGCTGCCGTTTGGGCTGTATGACCAATGGGTGCCGGCGTTTGCGGCGGTGTTTGGTGAGGTTGGTGGGGATTGGGGGCGTTTTTATGAGCGCGTTGAGGCGCTTGGGCGGTTGCCGGTTGAAGCGCGTAAGGCGGCGTTGGCGCGGTTTGTGGTTACCCAATGAGATTTTGGGGCCGCTGTGCGGCCCATTCGCGGGGCAAGCCCGCTCCCACGGGTACCGCATCGCTATGAATGGCAGTGCAAAACTTGTGGGAGCGGGCTTGCCCCGCGAATGGGCTGCAAAGCAGCCCCAATCATTATCAGGCGTTAATGAAGGCCCGATGCATCTCGGCCAACGTAGCGAAATGAAACGCCGGCGCTTGGGCCGTCAACTCTTCTTCGCTACCAAACCCATACCCCACCGCCACCGCCTGCAGCCCATTGCTGCGGGCCCCGATCAGGTCGTGCTTGCGATCGCCGATCATCAGCGTTTGCGCCGGGTCCAGCCCTTCCTCGTCGAGCAAGTGACGAATCAACTCGACCTTGTTGGTACGGGTGCCGTCCAGCTCACTGCCATAAATCACCTTGAAGTGATGGTCGAACGCAAAGTGTCGAGCAATCTCGCGGGCGAATTCCCAAGGCTTGGACGTGGCCACATAAAGTGTGCGCCCTTGGCCATTGAGGGTCTCGAGCAGCTCCGGTACGCCCTCGAACACCTGGTTTTCGTACAGGCCAGTGACGCGGAAACGCTCGCGATAAAAATTGACCGCCTCCCACGCTTTAGCTTCGTCAAAGCCGTAGAACTGCATGAACGCCTGCAGCAAGGGCGGGCCGATGAAGTGTTCGAGGCGGGCCAGGTCGGGTTCATCGATGCCCAGTTTGGCCAAGGCGTACTGGATGGAGCGGGTGATTCCCAACCGCGGGTCGGTCAGGGTGCCATCAAGGTCGAAGAGGATGTTCTGCTGGTGCATGTAAGCGATTCCACTCAAGTCATTCTGGTTGGTCGTAGCCTTCGGCCAGGTGCTGGTCCTTGAGCTTGACGTAATTGCTGGCGCTGTACGGGAAGAACGCGCGTTCTTTGTCGGTCAGCGGCCGGGCCTGTTTTACCGGGCTGCCCACATACAGGAAGCCGCTCTCCAGGCGCTTGCCGGGCGGTACCAGGCTGCCGGCGCCGATGATCACTTCGTCCTCGACGATGGCGCCGTCCATGATGGTGCTGCCCATGCCGACCAGAATCCGGTTGCCCAGGGTACAGCCATGCAGCATCACCTTGTGACCGATGGTCACTTCATCGCCGATGATCAGCGGGAAGCCATCCGGGTTGAACGGGCCGGCATGGGTGATGTGCAGCACGCTGCCGTCCTGCACGCTGGTGCGTGCGCCGATGCGGATGCGGTGCATGTCGCCGCGTACTACAGTCAATGGCCAGACCGAGCTGTCTTCGCCAATCTCCACGTCACCCAACACCACCGCCGAGCGGTCGACGAAGGCCCGTGGTGCAACTTTTGGAGTGTGTTGCTGGAAGCTTCGAATGGCCATGATAGGGTCTCTCATCTGTGCCGATAGGCAGGCTGCCTGCTGCGGTCGGCGTCGATTGTAATTAAGATGGTCCAGTGTTTCTTCTGCCAAGGTATCCAAACCGTGAGTGCGACCAACCCGCTTCTGCAGCCCTACGATCTGCCGCCCTTCTCGGCGATCCGCGCCGAACACGTGCTGCCGGCGATCGAAGAGATCCTGGCCGACAACCGCAAAGCCATTGCCGATATCCTCGAAAAGCAGGGCAAGAACCCTACCTGGGCTGGCCTGGTGCTGGCCATGGACGAACTGAATGACCGCCTGGGCGCTGCCTGGAGCCCGGTCAGCCACCTCAATGCTGTGTGCAACAGCAAGGAATTGCGCGAGGCCTACGAGTCTTGCCTGCCAGCGCTGAGCGCCTACTCTACCGAACTGGGCCAGAACCGTGCGCTGTTCGAAGCCTACGAGGCGCTGGTCAACAGCCCGGAAGCGGCGAGCTTCGACGTGGCGCAGAAGACCATCCTTGAACATGCCCTGCGCGACTTCCGCCTGTCGGGCATCGACCTGCCGGCCGACAAGCAACAGCGCTATGCCGAAGTGCAGAGCAAGCTCAGCGAGCTGGGCAGCCGGTTCTCCAACCAGCTGCTCGATGCCACCCAAGCCTGGACCAAGCACGTCACCGACGAAGCCGTGCTGGACGGCCTGACCGATTCGGCCAAGGCGCAGATGGCGGCCGCGGCCCAGGCCAAAGACCTCGACGGCTGGCTGATCACCCTGGAATTCCCCAGCTATTACGCGGTGATGACCTACGCCAGCGACCGCGCCCTGCGCGAAGAGCTGTATGCCGCCTACTGCACCCGCGCCTCGGACCAAGGCCCTAATGCCGGCCAGTTCGACAATGGCCCGGTGATGCAGGAAATCCTCGACCTGCGTCAGGAACTGGCCAAGCTGCTGGGCTACTCGAACTACGCCGAGCTGAGCCTGGCCACCAAGATGGCCGAGTCCAGCGACCAGGTGCTGAGCTTCCTGCGTGACCTGGCCAAACGCTCCAAGCCGTTCGCTGCCCAGGACCTGGAGCAGCTCAAGGCTTACGCTGCCGAGCAGGGCTGCCCGCAGCTGTCCAGCTGGGATGCCGGTTACTTTGGCGAGAAGCTGCGCGAGCAACGCTACAGCGTGTCGCAGGAAACCCTGCGTGCCTACTTCCCGATCGACAAGGTGCTGTCGGGCCTGTTCAGCATCGTTCAGCGCCTGTACGGCATCGAAATCGCCGAGCTCAAAGGCTTCGACAGCTGGCACCCGGATGTACGCCTGTTCGAAATCAAGGAAAACGGCCAACACGTCGGTCGCTTCTTCTTCGACCTCTATGCCCGCGCCAACAAGCGCGGTGGCGCCTGGATGGACGGCGCCCGTGACCGTCGCCGCACCGTTGAAGGCGCGCTGCAGAGCCCGGTGGCCAACCTGGTGTGCAACTTCACCCCTGCCGCGCCCGGCAAGCCTGCGCTGTTGACCCACGATGAAGTCACCACCCTGTTCCACGAGTTCGGCCACGGTCTGCACCACCTGCTGACCCGCATCGAACATGCCGGTGTGTCTGGCATCAATGGCGTGGCCTGGGACGCGGTCGAGTTGCCGAGCCAGTTCATGGAGAACTGGTGCTGGGAGCCGGAAGGCCTGGCGCTGATCTCCGGCCATTACGAAACGGGCGCTGCCCTGCCCCAAGACCTGCTGGACAAGATGCTGGCGGCGAAAAACTTCCAGTCGGGCATGATGATGGTGCGCCAGCTGGAATTCTCGCTGTTCGACTTCGAGCTGCACGCCACCCACGGCGATGGCCGCAGCGTGCTGGAGGTGCTCGAAGGCGTGCGCGACGAGGTGACAGTGATGCGCCCACCGGCGTACAACCGTTTCCCCAACAGCTTCGCGCACATCTTCGCGGGCGGTTATGCCGCGGGCTACTACAGCTACAAGTGGGCTGAGGTGCTGTCGGCCGACGCGTTCTCGCGCTTTGAGGAAGAAGGCGTGCTGAATGCCGAGACTGGCCGTGCCTTCCGCGAGGCGATCTTGGCGCGGGGTGGTTCGCGTGAGCCGATGGTGCTGTTCGTCGACTTCCGTGGCCGTGAGCCTTCCATCGATGCATTGCTGCGCCACTGCGGGCTGAGCGAGGACGCGGCGGCATGAGTGAGGTAGTTGTGAACAAGACCAAGAAGCGCTTTATCGCCGGGGCGGTCTGCCCGGCGTGCAGCGAGCCCGACAAGCTGATGATGTGGAACGAAGATGGCGTGCCGCACCGCGAATGCGTGGCCTGCGGCTTCACCGATACCCTGAATGAACAAGGGCTGTCGGTGCCTTCGGAGCTCGGCACGCGGGTCAACCACCTGGCGCCCAAGCCGGCGCCGGCGAAGGTGCAGACCGTGCAGTTCTTCCCCAATCCGAAGCTGAAGAAACCGGCCGAATAAGGCCGGCCTACCTGGCCGGGTGGTAGATAATCAAGCCTCTACCGCCCTGCCAGGTAGGCATGCTCGCCCGCTCCCCACTGAGCAAGGCGATGCGTCATGGACAATCCCCTCCTGCAAGGCAGCAAGACCCCCGTTGATTATTCCGCGATCACCCTGCAGAACATGCAGGCGGCATTCGATCATGTGCTGCAGGCGCACGAACAAGGCATCGCCCGCATCATCGAACGGCAACAGGCGCTGCCCACTTGGGATGACCTGGTGTTGGCAGTCGATGAGCTGGATGCGCAATTGCTGGCGGTGCTCTATGCCGTCATGCCACTGATGGGTAAGGCGCCGAGCTGGGGCGAGGCGATTATGGGCTTCTACGCCCGAGCGGTCGCACGCTTCGATCAAAAATTAATCAACGCCCGCCTACAGGCACTCTACGCACGCTTGGCCAGCAGTGCCCATGGCATGAACTTGGTTGCGCAGCAGCGCGCCACCCTGAGTTGGCACCTGGACAAGTTCGCCAGCAGTGGCGTTGCGCTCGGCGAAGCCGACAAGGCGCGCCTGGTCGAGTTACAGACGCAGATCGGCAACCTGCACCAAGCGTTCTTAGGCAACCTCGACCGGCCAGGGCTGCTGGTCGATGGTGAAGACGAACTGCGTGGCCTGCCACCCAGGCTGCGTGAGGAGCTGGCGGTGCGCGCTGAGGAAGCCGGCGAGCAAGGCTGGCTGGTCGCCTGCGAAAGCGCGTCCACCGAGGCCGTGCTGCGCCAGGCGGCCCATCGCCCCTTGCGTGAACGGCTCTACCGCGCGTTTCATACCCGTGGCGTCAGTACCGATCTGGCGCAGGATAACGGCACCCATCTGCAGCAACTGGCAGAATGCCTGGACGAAAAAGCCCGCCTGTTGGGTGCTGCCAACCACGTCGAACTGAGCCTGCGCAGCAAGAGCGCCGGGTCGCTCAGCGAGGTAGGCGATTTTCTCCAGGGCCTGGCAGCGGCAGTGAAGCCGGCAATGGCGCAGTGGCGCACGAAGCTTCAACAGCAGGCGACGGCGCAAAACCTGGGGCCTGTTCAGCCTTGGGACATCAGCTATCTACAGGCCACAGCGGGCGACGCCAGCGCCAATGAGGCATTTCGTGATTACTTTCCGTTGAGTGCAGTGGTCACGGCCTTGACTGGCCTGGCCCGGCAACTGTTTGCGCTCGACCTGCGTCCCAGGCAGCTGGCTGCCTGGGACGACAGCGTGCAAAGCTTCGAGGTCTGGCAGGACCACGCCCACATAGGCCTGCTTTACCTGGACGCGGTGCAACACACTGGCAAACAGCCCGACGCCGTGTTCACCACCTATGTGCGTAACCGGCGCATTGATGCCGAGGGCATCTACCAGCCTGCGGTGGTGGTGGTGAACAGCGATATCCCCGCCGCACTGGCGGGCGCCGAGCCGTTGCTCGATCACCTGTCGCTGCGCAAGCTGTACCACGAGTTCGGCCATGCCCTGCACCACTTGCTGGTGCGCACCACCAACCACGTCATGTCCAATGTGACCGAGCTGGGCAATGACGGCGTGGAGCTGTTCGGCAAGCTGCTGGAGCGCTGGGTGTGGGATGCGCGTTACCTGGCGGGTATCGCGGCGCAGCGTGAAGATGGCAGTGCGCTGAGCGAGGCCCAGGCTGAGGCATACCTGAGCCAGTTCAAGCAAGAAGGCATCGAGGAAATCGGCCGCGACCTGAGCCTGGCGCTGTTCGACCTCGACCTGCACGGCGCGCCCCATGACGGCAGAACGCTTGAGCAGCGCCTGCAGCAAGCCCGCGGCCTTTGCGGCTACTGGCCTTTGGCGGATTTCGAACACCCCGCGCATGCCTTCGATCACTTGGTCACTGGCTACGATGCCGGCTTTTACGCCTACCTGTGGGCAGACGTGCATGCCTTCGACCTGTTCACGCGTTTCGAAGCACACGGCTTGCTCGACCGTGAAACGGGGCGCGCGCTGCAAGAGACTCTGTTCGAACCCGGTGCCTCGCAGCCGCTGCGTGATGGCATCGAAGCCTTCCTCGGGCGCCTGCCCAGCCATGCCGCCTATGCACGTTGGTACGGCCTGACCTGACCAGAGGCGCTGGAATAAACCGCATACCACCTATACTGTATATGGATACAGTATAGGGATGGATGATGATTCCTCCAGCACCGCAAAAAGGCCGTGGCACGGCGCATAACCCACACAATCGCTTTGCCCCGAACCATTCGGTTGCGGAGGATGACGGCTGGTACCAGGAAGTACCGCTGACCCAAGGCACCGAGGTGCGGGTCGAAACCGCCAAGACCGTCATCAGCCGCAACACCTCGCCCGACCTGCCCTTCGACCGGTCCATCAACCCCTATCGAGGTTGCGAGCATGGTTGTATCTACTGCTATGCCCGCCCCTCGCACGCGTATTGGGACCTGTCCCCAGGCCTGGATTTCGAGACCAAGCTGATCGCCAAGACCAATGCTGCCGACGTGCTCGAACAGCAGTTGAGCAAACCGGGCTACGTTTGCGCGCCGATCAACCTGGGCTCGAACACCGACCCTTACCAGCCCATCGAGCGTGACCACCTGCTGACCCGGCGCTTGCTTGAAGTGCTGCTGCGCTTCCGCCACCCGGTGACCATCGTCACCAAAGGGTCGCTGGTGCTGCGTGACCTCGACCTGTTGTCCGAGATGGCCAGCCAGCGGCTGGTGCGGGTGATGATCAGCCTGACGACGCTGGACGACGACCTCAAGCGGGTGCTTGAGCCACGTGCGGCATCGCCCAGGGCGAGGTTGCGGGCGATCCGGGTGCTGCGCGAGGCAGGTGTGCCGGTGGGGGTCTTGTGTTCGCCGATGATACCGATGATCAACGACAGTGAACTGGAGCGCTTGCTAGAGGCCGCCAAGGAGGCTGGTGCGCAAAGCGCTGCCTACATGATGTTGCGCTTGCCGCTGGAAGTGGCACCGCTGTTCGAGCAGTGGTTGCAGGACCACTACCCCCAGCGTGCGGCCCATGTGTTGAGCCTGATTCGCCAGAGCCGCGGCGGTGAACTGTATGACAGTCGCTTTGGTGCACGCATGTGTGGCGAGGGCATTTTCGCCGAGCTGCTGGCGCAGCGGTTCGCCAAAGCCATGCGCAAACTGGCATTCGAAGGGCGCGAAGCACAGGCGCTCGATTGCTCGAAATTCTGCCCGCCTGGTGGCCAGTTGACATTGTTCTGAATGCCCGACAGTAACGCCGAAGTGGCACACTAGATATCAAAGTGGAATCTAATTGCCATTACTCAGTGGCACTTCAGCGGAGCCGGTGAAGTTGCGGTGCCTGCCGGGCCTATATTCATACTGGATTAACTTTCCCTGCCAGCGTTTACGTAAGAATACGTCGCGTGCAAGTGTGAACTCTGTCAAATTTTTCAAGCCATTTAATACTGGCAAAGATAGTGGCACTTAAATATCAAATTAATATAGATGTTCTGTTAAGCCCAGATTTTACGGTGCCTGCAGCCATTCCTGCCTGACTAGTCAATGGGACGTTAGTCCCAAGCGTGTAAGAGAAAGCTTACAAAGCCGTAAGAGATCGACTCTTTCGTTAGTAATTGTTGCCGGGTAACCTGCGCGCCCTTGTGAAGTGGCTCGCATAACACGAACAAATTCTGCAATTGCAGGTTAGTTCGCGGGCGGTGACATTCCACTTCGCCATTAGTTCAAAGAACTGCACGAGAAAAATATTTGGAGTGCCCTCCCCAAGACCTTGGGGTGGTATCTATTTTCATGGACGATCAAGTGTGGAAATCGCAGAAACTGCCAGCCTGAAAGAGCGCGCCAAAAAGAAACTGGAGCGCGATGCCGGCCCCCTCATCATCGATGCACTCAACGATCCGCAGACCGTTGAGCTGATGTGCAATGGCGACGGCAAACTCTGGCTGGAGCAGTTGGGCAAGCCGATGAGGCACATCGGCGACCTGCGCCCGGCCCAGGCCGAGTCCATCATCAAGACCGTGGCCGGCTTCCACGGCAAGGAAGTGACCCGCAGCAAGCCGTTGCTCGAGGGCGAGTGGCCGCTGGACGGTTCTCGCTTCGCCGGCCAACTGCCGCCCGTGGTGCGTGCGGCCACCTTTGCCATCCGTAAGAAGGCGGTGGCCATCTACACCCTGGACCAATATGTCGAATCGGGGATCATGACCCCGATCCAGTGCGACGCCATCAAGCGCGCCATCCGCGATCACCGCAACATCCTGGTCATCGGCGGTACAGGTACCGGCAAGACCACCCTGGTCAACGCCGTCATCAACGAAATGGTCGTGGAGTTCCCCAGCGAGCGGGTCTTCATCATCGAAGACACCGGCGAGATCCAGTGCGCGGCCAAGAACTTCGTGCAGTACCACACCACCGTCGATGTGAGCATGACCCACTTGCTCAAGACCTCCCTGCGCATGCGCCCGGATCGCATCCTGGTGGGCGAGGTGCGCGGTGAAGAAGCGCTCGACCTGATCGATGCCTGGAACACCGGCCACCCTGGCGGCGCGGCGACGTTGCACGCCAACAGCGCCAGCGAGGGGCTGACCCGCCTCAAATCCCTGGTTTCCCGCAATAAATCGGCCCCGGCCGAAATCGAACCGCTAATTGGCGAAGCGGTTCACGTCGTCATCTCCATCGCCAGAACCCCAGAAGGCCGCCGCATTCAGGAAATCCTCGAGGTTTCCGGGTACGACAACGGCCGCTACATCATGCGCAATCTTTAAGGAAAACACTGCACATGCACGCCAACACTTCGCTGTTCCGTTTCAATGCCCAAACGTTTGGCTACCTGGCCTTCAGCTTCCTGCTGCTGGCGGTGATGGTTGCGCCGGAGAATGCCTTTGCGGCTGGCACCGGCGGCGGTTTGCCCTATGAAAGCTGGCTGGAAAACCTGCGTAAATCGGTGACCGGCCCGGTAGCGTTTGCCCTGTCGATCATTGGCATCGTGGTAGCTGGTGGTGTGCTCATCTTCGGCGGCGACCTCAACGGTTTCTTCCGTAGCCTGATCTTCCTCGTGCTGGTAATGGCGCTGATCGTGGGTGCCAACAACATCATGCAGAGCTTCTTCACCTCCAGCGCCGAGCTGGCACAGCTGCTGCCTCAGCACAGCCTGGTACAGGGTCAGGTCTGAAGTATGGCGCTGCGCACGATTCCCATCCGGCGGGCCGGCAACCGGGACAACCTGTTCATGGGCGGGGATCGCGAGCTGGTGATGTTCTCCGGGTTGCTCGCCTTCGCGCTGATTTTCAGCGCCCAGGAAGTACGGGCAACCGTTGTGGGCCTGGTGCTCTGGTTCGGCTCGCTGTTCGTCTTCCGCGTAATGGCCAAGTCCGACTCCAAAATGCGCCACGTCTACCTTCGTCACCGCCGCTACAAGCCTTACTACCCGGCGCGTAGCACACCGTTCAGGGACAATCCTCCAAGTCAGGGAAGTCAATACAAATGATCGAAGGTATTGCGTACGCCATCGCAGCCCTCGGTGCTCTGCTGGTGCTGCTGCTGATCCAGCGTCTGCTGCAGGTGGATGCGGAGCTCAAGCTGAAGAAGCACCGTTCGACAGAGGCCGGGTTGTCCGACCTGCTGAACCACGCGGCGATGGTCGACGACGGGGTGATCGTGGGCAAGAACGGCGCCTTTATGGCCGCCTGGCTTTACCGGGGTGACGACAACGCCAGCAGCACCGACGCCCAGCGTGAACTGGTTTCGCTGCGGATCAACCAAGCCTTGGCTGGCTTGGGCAACGGTTGGATGATCCACGTGGATGCGGTTCGCCGCCCGGCGGCGAACTACTCCGCCCAAGGCGTCTCACACTTCGCTGACAGCCTGACCGAAGCCATGGACGAAGAGCGCCGCGCCTACTTCGAGTCGTTGGGGACCATGTACGAAGGCTACTTCGTGCTGAGCCTCACCTATTTCCCGCCGATGCTGGCCCAGCAGAAGTTCGTCGAACTGATGTTCGACGACGACACCGCGCCACCGGACGCCAAGCTGCGCACGCGCAACTTGATCGAGCAATTCAAGCGCGACTGCTTGAGCGTCGAGGGCAGCCTGGCCGCAGTGCTTAAGCTGACCCGCCTGAAGGGTAACCGTCAAATCACCGAGGAAGGCGCGCACATCACCCATGACGACTTGCTCAGCTGGGTGCAGTTCTGTGTCACCGGCGTGAGCCAGCCCGTCTTGCTGCCGAGCAACCCGATGTACCTGGATGCTGTCATCGGTGGCAAGGAGCTCTGGGGCGGCGTGGTGCCGAAGATCGGCCGCAACTTCATTCAGGTGGTGGCCATCGAAGGGTTCCCGCTGGAGTCGGCACCCGGCATTCTCTCGGCGCTGGCCGAGTTGCCCTGCGAGTACCGGTGGTCCAGCCGCTTTATTTTCATGGATACCCATGAAGCGGTGCAGCACCTGGAAAAGTACCGCAAGAAGTGGAAGCAGAAAGTCCGTGGCTTCTTCGACCAGGTATTCAACACCAACAACAGCAACATCGACCAGGATGCCCTGGCCATGGTGCAGGACGCGGCCGATGCCATCGCCGAGGTCAACAGCGGCCTGGTTGCGCAGGGTTACTACACCAGCGTGGTGGTACTGATGGGCGAAGACCGTGTGCGTGTCGAAGAGTCCGCACGTAGTGTCGAGAAGGCCATCGAGCGCCTGGGCTTCGCCGCCCGCATCGAGACCATCAACACCCTCGACGCCTACCTGGGCAGCCTGCCGGGCCACGGCGTAGAGAACGTGCGTCGCCCGCTGATCAACACCTTGAACCTGGCCGACCTGCTGCCCACCAGCAGCATCTGGACCGGCAGCGCCGATGCGCCCTGCCCGCTCTACCCGCCGCTGTCGCCAGCCTTGATGCATTGCGTGACCAGTGGTGCCACGCCATTCCGCCTGAATCTGCATGTACGCGATCTGGGGCATACCTTCATGTTCGGCCCGACCGGTGCGGGCAAGTCGACCCACCTGGCGCTGATCGCCGCACAACTGCGCCGCTATCGGGGCATGTCGATCTTCGCCTTCGACAAGGGCATGTCGATGTACCCGCTGGCGGCCGGTATTCGCGCCGAAAGCAATGGCCGCTCCGGGCGCCACTTCACCGTGGCGGCAGACGACGAACAGTTGGCCTTCTGCCCGTTGCAGTTCCTCGAAACCAAAGGTGATCGCGCCTGGGCGATGGAGTGGCTGGATACCGTGCTGGCGCTCAATGGCCTTGAAACCACTGCAGCGCAGCGCAACGAAATCGGCCACGCGGTGATGACCATGTTCCGCGACGGCTCCCGCACCCTGTCTGAGTTCTGCATCATCGTGCAGGACGAAGCCGTGCGCGAGACCCTGCGCCAGTACACGGTCGACGGCACCATGGGGCACTTGCTCGATGCCGAGGAAGATGGCCTGTCGCTCTCCGACTTCACCGTGTTCGAGATCGAAGAGCTGATGAACCTGGGCGACAAGTACGCCCTGCCGGTACTGCTGTATCTGTTCCGCCGCATCGAATGCGCGCTCAAAGGCCAGCCGGCGGTGATCATCCTCGACGAAGCCTGGCTGATGCTCGGCCACCCGGTCTTCCGCGAGAAGATCCGTGAGTGGCTCAAGGTACTGCGTAAGGCCAACTGCCTGGTGCTGATGGCCACCCAGAGCCTGTCGGACGCGGCGAACTCGGGGATTCTCGACGTCATCGTCGAGTCCACCGCTACCAAGATCTTCCTGCCCAATGTCTATGCCCGCGACGAGGACACCGCTGCCCTTTATCGCCGCATGGGCCTCAACGCCCGGCAGATCGAGATTTTGGCCACCGCTATTCCCAAGCGCCAGTACTACTACGTGTCGGAAAACGGCCGACGCCTTTACGACCTGGCGCTGGGCCCACTGGCCCTGGCTTTCGTCGGCTCTTCCGACAAAGAGTCCGTGGCTGCCATCAAGCGCCTGGAAGCCAAATATGGCAATGCCTGGGTGGCGGAATGGCTGGCTGCCAGGGGCCTGAGACTGAATGATTATGGAGTCGCCGCATGAACCTCGCAGACAGCATCAAGGGACTCATTTTCAAGCGTCCCGCCAATGCTACCGCCAAAGCAGAGACGCCCCAGGGCGCCGTCCTCGACAACCCGTACCTGACGGCCCGCCGCACCTGGAATGACCATGTCGGCAGTTTGGTGACCTCCCGCCAGTCCTGGCAGGTGGTGGGTATCCTCTCGATGATGGTCGCCCTCGCCGGTGTCGGCGGCATCATTCACATCGGCAGCCAGTCGAAGTTCGTGCCCTACGTGGTGGAGGTCGACAAGCTTGGCCAGCCAATGGCTGTAGCGCCTGCGCAGGTCGCGGTGCCGGTCGACCTGCGGGTCATCAAGTCGCAGATAGCGTCCTTTATCGCCGATGCGCGCACGGTCACCCCCGACGTCGCACTGCTGCGCAAGTCCATTTTCCGGCTATACGCCCTGCTTGGGCCGAATGACCCGGCGACCCAGAAAATGAACGAGTGGCTCAACGGCAGCAAGGAGGCCAGCCCGTTCGTACGTGCCGCCGAAGAAACCGTCAGTGTCGATATCCGTTCGGTCATGCAGCAGACCCCGGAGACCTGGCAGGTGGATTGGGAAGAAGTCACCCGTGACCGCCAGGGCATGCTCAAGGGCAAGGCCACCTGGCGCGCCCTGGTCACCACCTACACCGCCGAACCCACTACCCAGACCAGCGAGGAGCAAGTACGGATGAACCCGATCGGGACCTACGTCCGTGACTTCTCTTGGTCCAAGCAACTCTGAAGGATCGACCATGAACCGTTACCTTTGCGCCATGCTGGCGGCGGCTTTGCCCGCGTTCGCGCAGGCTGCGCCGGGCACCAGCGCCGCCGATCTGTACTTTTCCGATGCCAACCCGACCCTGACCGCGCAGGAGAAGGCCGCACTGGCGATTTCCCAGCGCTGGCAGCAGGCCAGTGCCACCGGCATCAAGCCAGTGGATGGCGGTGACGGCACCGCACGTTTCATTTTCGGCGCCCAGCAGCCGAGCATCGTCTGCGCCGTGCTGCAGGTCTGCGACATCGCCTTGCAGGCGGGTGAGCAGGTCAACTCGATCAACCTCGGCGACACCGCGCGCTGGACAGTCGAGCCGGCGATTACCGGCGTGGGCGAGAGCGAAGTCCAGCACCTGATCATCAAACCGATGGATGTGGGCCTGGAGACCTCGTTGGTGGTCACCACCAACCGCCGCACCTACCACTTCAAGCTGCGTTCGCACCGTACCGAATACATGCCGCAAGTGGCCTTCACCTACCCGGAAGAAGCGCTGGCGAAGTGGAACCTGATCAAGAACCGCGAAACCACCGAGCGCCGCAAGGCGACCATCCCGGAGACCGGCGAATACCTGGGCAACCTGAACTTCGACTACAGCGTCAGCGGTGAAACCTCCTGGAAGCCGGTGCGTGTCTACAACGACGGCAGCAAGACCATTATCCAGATGCCACGCACCATGGGCCAGACCGAAGCGCCGGCCCTGGTGGTCGTGCGCAAGGACGGTGGCTGGTTCAAGGATGATGAGACCGTGATGGTCAACTACCGGGTTCAGGGCGACCGCTACATCGTCGACACCGTATTCGACAAGGCCATCCTGATTGCTGGCGTCGGCAAGTCGCAGGACCGCGTCACCATTCAGAGGGGTAAATAACGATGCGCGCATGGATCGCACCCTTCGTTTGCCTGTGGCTGGCGGGTTGTGCTCACGGGCCCTACGGCAACTTTGCCGACCGAACCACGCCGGCGATCAATCAGCAGCTGGCGAGCGCCACCGCGCGCCAACTGGCAGTCGTGCACGCGCCGGCCCGCACGCGCTTGCGTATCGCCCAGGAAACCACTGACGGCTACGGCGTATCCCTGGTCAGCGCATTGCGCGCCTCCGGTTTCTCGGTACAGGAATTTGACCCTAAGGCTCAGCCGGTACCCGCAACGGCGCGTACGGTTGCGCCGCTGCAGGTCAACTACATCGTCGATGCGCCCAAGGACAGCGACCTCTATCGGGTCACCCTGCTGGTCGGGCGTGAGTCCTTGAGCCGTGTTTACGCGGTGCAGAACGGCCAGGTGCTGGCCGCCGGGGCCTGGGTACGCAAGGAGTGACGTGTGATGAGTAGCAAGAACGATGTCATGTCGCCGGACGCATCGCCCGGCAAACTGCATCGCAACAGCGGTGTGCGTCGGGTCAACAACTGGCCGATTTATCTGATTGGCGCCGCCGCCATGGTGTTTCTGCTGATCATGCTGCTGGTGGCGGCCGATCGTGCCGAAGAGCAGGACAAGCCTGAGGAAAAGAAAGCGGAAAAAGCCGGCAACAGCAGCATGTTTGCCCAGCAGATCAATGGCATGGACCAAGATGGGATCATCCCCAGTAAAGTTGAGCCGCCGGCCATGCCGACTCTGGACGACACGCCCGCACCGCAGCCCGCCAGCTTGCAGGTGGTACGCCCGAGCAACCTCGATGCCCCGCCTATGCCGCCGCGCGAGATGCCGCCGAGCGTCAACGGTGAAGAACTGGAACGCATCCGCCAAATGAAGATGCAGCAGTTCCAGGAGGCCGTCCGGGCGCAGAGTACCGTCCGGGTAGAGGCCCCGCGCAGCGCTGGCTCAAGCCTCGGCGCTGCCGGCGCCCCGTCCAGCCAGCAGGACGCCTTGGCCCGCATCGCTGCCGCACGCCAGCGTATGCAAGAGGCCTCGCGCAGTGACCCGACCGCAGCCTACAAGGCGCGCATGGCCGAGTTGAAGGCGATCAGCTCAGGCGGGGGCGGTGGCGGCGGTGCGCAGGGCGATTCGCCGTTCCTGGTGCAAGCCGCCAGCAACGCTGGCAAGGACTACAACCAGTTCGGCACCACGGAGAACAGCGACCGCTGGAAGATGGACGTGACCATGGAATCACCCCGTAGCCCTTACGAGCTGCGCGCGGGCTACGTGATCCCTGCCACGATGATTGCCGGTATCAACTCCGAGTTGCCTGGGCAGATCATCGCTCAGGTCGCGCAGGCTGTGTACGACACCGCTACCGGCAAGCACTTGCTGTTGCCACAGGGCTCGCGCCTGGTCGGTTCCTACTCCAGCAGCGTGGCCTATGGCCAGTCGCGGGTACTGGTCGCCTGGCAGCGCATCATCTTCCCGGATGGCAAGGCGATGGACATCGGTTCGATGCCGGGTAGCGACAGCGCCGGCTATTCCGGCTTCAACGATCAGGTCAACAACCACTATGTACGGATCTTCGGCTCGGCCTTGTTGATGTCCGGCATCGTCGCCGGCATCAGCCTCAGCCAGGACCGTGCCAGCAGTGACAGCAGTGACCGTGAGACCGCCAGCAGCGCCATGAGCGAGGCGCTCGGCCAGCAGTTGGGCGAGGTGACCGCGCAGATGATTTCGAAGAACCTGAACATCGCGCCAACCCTCGAAATCCGTCCGGGCTATCGCTTCAACGTGATGGTGACCAAGGACCTGACGTTCTCGAAGCCTTACCAGTCCTTCGATTACTGAACCATTTGCCAAGGAGAGCAACATGAAGCACACGGCCTTGTTGAAACCCACCATTGCGCTGCTGGCCGGTCTGGGGTTCACCCTGCAGGCGCATGCCGGTATCCCTGTTGTGGACGGGATACACGCGGGCATCAGCCAGCTGGGGGTAGCCGAGAACATTGCCCAGACGGCCAAGCAGATCGAAGAATACAAAACACAGATCGAGCAGTACACGACCCAGGCGTTGCAGTACAAGAAGCAGCTCGACCAGTACGAGAATATGTTGAAGAACACGGCCGCACCGGCTGCCTATATCTGGGACCAGGCCAATTCGACCATCAACAAGTTGATGGAAGCCCAGAGCATGATCAATTACTACACGACTCAGGCGGGGAGCCTTGATTCGTACCTGAGCAAGTACCGCGACACCAGTTACTACAAAAGCTCACCCTGCTTCGGCCTCGGCACCTGCACCGAGGAGGACCAGGCGGAGCTCGCCGAGCATGAAGCAATGGCCTCCGAATCGCAAAAAACGGCTAACGATGCGTTGTTCAAAAGCATCAAGCAGCAACAAGAGAACTTGCAGGCCGATTCCAGGCAGCTGGAGCGCCTTCAGCAAGCGGCCAGCACGGCAGATGGTCAGGTCAAGGCGATTCAATATGCCAACCAGTTGGCCAGTCAACAGACCAACCAACTACTGCAGTTGCGCAGCCTGATGCTGGCTGAGCAGTCTGCGACTGCCAACCGCGCGGCGGCTGAGTTGGATGAAAAGGCCCGCGGTGAGGCCCAGGCAAGACGCGTCACGACGTGGGAATACGAAAAAAGCCCTGAAGGCAAATACTGAGGAAAGCACCATGAAGAGCAAAATTCTGCAACTCGCCATCGCCGTGGGCGTGCTGTTCAACCTGGCCGGTTGTTCCGAGGAAAAAGTCCCTGAGCCAACGGCCGAAAACTGCGCCAAAGGCACCTATGAAAAGAACCTGTCGAGCCTCTCTAAAGAGGCCAATCGAAACGAATTCATCGACGGGTGCAGAAGCTTCAACGCGGCGCAGGAAATGACCGAGTGGAAGTTTGAGAAAAGCCCGGAAGGCAAATACTAAGGTGGGATTACGCACATGATTGGCACGCGTCGGGAACTGTTCCTGAGTGTACTGCTGGTTGCTGTTTGCCTCGCAACTCCGACGCTTGCCCATGCGGCGACAGGGCAGTTAGGCAGCTCAGGTGTCATGGATGAGGTGCTTGAGAGGTTCCATAGCGCCACCAGCACCTGGTTGCCAGCGATCCAAGGCGCTGCAACGCGGCTGTTCTTTGCCCTGGCGTCCATCTCCATGGTCTGGACGTTCGGCATGTTGCTGATGAAAAAAGCCGACATCGGCGAGTTCTTTTCCGAACTCATCCGTTTCATGGTGGTGTTTGGGTTGTATTGGTGGTTGCTGCAGAACGCGATGGGCGGGCTGAAAATCGCCGACAGCATCGTCAAGTCGATGAGCCAACTCGGCGCCACTGCGGGGCACATCGGCAATACCGAGCTGAAGCCGTCCTCCATCGTCGACCTGGGGTTCGAGCTTTATGACAAGACCGTCAAGGCAACCAGCAAACTGAGCTGGCACCAAATGGGCCGCCAGCTGACGATGGAGTTCATGGCCATTGGTATTTTGCTGGTGCTGGCCATCGTGTCTATCAACCTGCTGGTGCTGTTGGCATCAAGCTGGTTCCTGCTGTACGCGGGGGTGTTCTTCTTGGGCTTTGGCGGCTCACGCTGGACGTCTGATATGGCGCTTAACTACTTCCGCGCAGTACTGGGGCTTGGCGCGCAACTGTTCGCCATGGTGCTGTTGGTTGCGATTGGCAAGAGCTTTATCCTGACCTTTGCCGCCCGTATCAGTGACAAAGTTGCCGTGCAGGAACTCGCGGTCATGATGGTGACCTCGGTGCTGCTGTTGATACTGGTGAACAAGATACCGCCGATGATTGCAGCCCTGGTGGGCGGCGCCGGAAGTGCTTCTACCGGCATCGGCAACTTCAGTGCTGGCGCCGTAGTGGGGGCTGCAACCACCGCTGCGTCGATGATGGGCAAGAGCGCCTCGGCGATGATGACGGGTGGGGCGAACCTGATGGGCGCCGCGCAGGCCTTGCATTCCGCTTTCAAGGGCGCGCAGTCGACGGCCTCCGCCGGTGGGGATATCGCGTCGCGTATGACGGGGATGCTGGGGTCACCCAGTAGCTCAAGTGGAGGGAGCACTGGCGGCGGCAGCTCCAATGGCGGTGCCAGCCCGCTCGGCTCGGTAATGGGCTTGGCCTCCTCGGCATCTTCGGCCTCATCAGGCCTTGCCCAGGCGGCCTCGTCTGCGGGAGGCGAATCGTCCTCTCGGGGTGGATCCTCTGAATCATCGTCAGGTGCTGAATCATCCGGTGCATCTTCCGGTGGCGGTTCGTCCGAGGGGGCATCCGGCGCATCTGGCGCGGGTGGGGCATCAGAGTCATCTTCAGCAGGGGGCTCCGGCTCTGGCGCTGCAGAGGCGGCATCAGCCGGCGGCGGCGGATCTGCCGAGGGCAGTTCGGGTTCACAGGGTGGCACGGGTGCCACCGGTGGCAAGGATGGCACTGCAGAGGGGGGCAGCAACGCAGCATCCAGCAAGATGGCATCAGCAGGCCGCGTAGCCCTGCAAATGGGCGCCAACCTGGCCTCTGGCGTGGGGCGGGTTGCGCAGTCCCGCATCGACAAGTCGCTTGCCGGGCGCATTGCCAATGAAATCTCCGATCCCGGTTCCAGCAGCCGTTCGAACTTGGACACCCGATCGCCCAGCCGTGACTTCGAACCCGATGCTGAAGTGAAAAACTTCAGCGAAAGCAAACAGGACAGGACTTGAACAAGGAGTGCTCATGAAAATTGCAAAGGTTCTTCCAGCCGCCG
Organism: Pseudomonas kermanshahensis; assembly: GCF_014269205.2. Taxonomy (NCBI): domain Bacteria; kingdom Pseudomonadati; phylum Pseudomonadota; class Gammaproteobacteria; order Pseudomonadales; family Pseudomonadaceae; genus Pseudomonas; species Pseudomonas kermanshahensis. Next base: position 99,151 of record NZ_JABWRY020000002.1, on the reverse strand, counting down.
TGCTAGCCGCCAGTTTCGCCGTCACCCTGCCCGCCCAGGCCAAAGACCCCTGCGCCACTGTGCTGTGCATGTGGGGCAAGCTCAAGGGGGCGGGTGTGGTCGATAACTGCAGTGGCCCGGTCAATGACTACTTCAGCATCGTCAAAAAGAAGAAGGGCAAGATCAAACTGAGCCAGACCTCGGACGCTCGCCAGTCCTTCCTCGACAAATGCGAGGCCGCCGACTCGGGAAAGACCAAGTCGATCAATAACAAGTTCGGCAAGGTCATCTGAGGCGCGCCACGATGCCATTCGTCGCTGACGTTCCGCCCCCGGCCTTGAGCGAACCCATCGCCTGCTCGATCATGGCGGCGGTCAAATACGAGCTGCCGGTGAACATCGTCCTGGCCGTGTCCGGCCAGGAAGGTGGCAAGCCTGGCCAGTGGGTGCGCAACCACAATGGCACCTACGACGTCGGCCCCATGCAGTTCAATACCGCCTACCTGCGCGAACTCTCGCGCTACGGCATCACCCCTGAGGATGTCGAGCAAGGCGGCTGCTACTCCTATGAGCTGGCCGCTTGGCGCATCCGTGGCCACGTGCGCAATGACCGCGGCGACTTGTGGACGCGGGTGGCGAATTACCACTCGCGCACCCCCGCCATCAATGCGCGCTACCGCCAACAGATCATGCGCCGCGCCGTCTACTGGGCCGATTGGCTGGATGCCCGCTTTGCCACCCAGCAGGTGGCGCAGAGCGCGGTATTCTCCGGCGCATCGGCCGAGGCGTCCGTGGCAGTGGTCGACACCGCGCAGGCGGTGAAGGCGGCTGTCGTGCAGCAGCCGGTCATGCCGCAACCCGTGGGCACGTCAGCCTACGTGCCACGTGGGCTGGTGATGGGGAGCAAATGATGGATTCGCTGGTCACAGTAGCCGCATCTCGAAACGATACAGGGACCCGCCGCGAGGCGGATGCAAGGAGAGAAAGATTGAACCTACCCACTCTCGGTATGGGCACCCCCGTTACCGACAAGGCATCGCGCCGCCCCAGCCGCCTCTGGCCGCGGCTGCGCCTTGGCGCGCTCGTACCCCTCGTGCTGGGAGCCTGCATGCTCCTGCCTGCCACCTCTTCTGAACTTCAAGCCAAGGAGCTTTCCATGCAAGACAATCAAGGCCAGTACCAGCCCTACACCCCGGGCATGAAACTCCCCGAAGGCGTGTTCCCGCCGATGAAGGGTTATACCCATGAGGACTTGATTGGCGCTGCTGCCCTACCTGTAGAAGCGGTGATGAAGGCTGAGGGAATTGACCCCACCCTGATCAAGGAGTCGCTCTTCGCGCTGGCCAAACACCTCAATGAGGCACTGGAGGCGCAGAACGTCGAGTATCAGATTTCGACCTGGTACCAGAAGCCTTACGACAATCCCGCTGACCGCACCAAGAGTGTTGCCGCCATGGGCGAAAGCTATGGTGCTTTGGCGATCCGTGCTGCCGGGCAGTCGCTGCGAGGGTCCCCACTCTTGAACTTGGGCGAAGCATTCTTCGAACGCTACACCCGAAGCGCCGGTGATGGTGTCCACGATCTGATCGTGACCCTAAACAAACCGGGTGCCTGATACGGGTTCGAGAATGTCTTGGAGCGTTCGTCCTGTCCTGGCGGCGGGATGATCCATAGGGATATGAAATGAGCGATGCAATGCGTTTTACGGTGTACTTCGACGGCACCGGTAACAATAAAGACCTGAATACACCTGAAGGCACGCAGACCAACGTTGCCCGCCTGTATGACCTGGACACCGCCAAAGGTACCAACCTGGCGCGCAATTCGGGGCATGAACCGCAGCAGTACGACGCCAAGGAGCGCTCCGGCCAATCGGAGAAGATCTACTTCGATGGTGTTGGCAGCCAATCCAGTACCAGCGGGCGTTCGCTGCTCGAAGGCGCAACCGGCCGGGGTGCCCAGGAGCGTATCGACCAGGCCTACGACTCCATCGTGGCCTTTCACAACAAGTACCCGGACCAGCAGATCGACGTCAACATTGTCGGCTTCAGCCGCGGTGCATCGCAGTCCCGCGCCTTGGCCAACGAGTTCATCGAACGTGGCGTCCCCAAACTCGATGACCAGGGCAAAGCGACCGGGGAATACTTGATTCCCCCAGGCCAGGCGCACGTCAACAAGCTGGGTATCTTCGACACGGTCGCCACTGACGGTTTGTCGAATACCGATACCCATCTGGGCAAGAACCTGGAGATCAGCAAGAACATCGATTCGACCACCCACCTGGTGGCGATGAACGAGTACCGCGACACGTTCCCCCTGACCAGTGCCCTGCGTAACGACGACAACTCGCGCATCGAGGAGTTGAAGTTTGCCGGCGCGCATTCGCAGGTCGGCGGTGGTTACAAGGACGATGTGCTGGCAGCCGGGCCATTGGCGGTGATGCACGATCGCCTGCAGTCGGCCGGTATAGAAATGAAGCCGATGCAGCAGGAGGATGTTCAGCGCATCGAGCAGTACAACACGTTGATCAAAAGCCCGGAGAAAGTTGAGCAAGCGCTCATCGACTCGCGCCTGTTGAAGGGTGAGAACGCGTTCAGCCGCAACGCGGATGGCTCGTTCCAGACAGTGGACAATATGCCCTTCCCGATGGAACGCGGCATGATCAACGTCTTTGACCGCCAGGCTCGCCCCTTCGATCACGAGACCAATGGCCGCGGGGTAATCTTCGAGAACGATGATCGGCTTAGCCGCAACAGCGTTTCCAGAGCCGTTGAGGGGATCGGTGATCGTCTTAAATCGCTGGGGCAAGATGCCTTGTCCGCTTCGAAACGCTTCCTGGGCATTGACACGCGCGAGCAGGCGATAGAAGAGGGCAAAGGGCTGTATGCCGAGCTCATGTCGGAAAGGGCCGCCACTTCACAGCAGCAAGTGGCTACGCTGTCTGGCGAGCTTAAGGCTTCACGGCCCAGCGCTGGTTATATCGAGAGCCTGAACCTGCAAGCGGTGCCAGTCCCTGAGGGCGCCAAGCAGGGCCAGCAGCAAGACCCGCAGGCCCAGCAGCAAGACCCGCAGGCCCAGCAGCGCAGCGACTCGTTCAAGGCCATGGAAGACAAAGCCCGCGGCCTGAACCCGTCGGCCAGCATCGGTGAAGCCTCGGAGAGTGGGCGCAAGGCCGTCAGCGGGATGGTCGTCGACATGGACGAGCACCACATCCTGCAGAAGGTCGGCCAGACCGACCAGTTCGTCATTCATGACCGCCGTGACGTCGACCCGAGCCGCAACTTCCAGGTAGGCAAGAGCACGGCGATCGTCCACGAGAAAGGCATCGGCGACCTGGCCCGTGATGTGGCGCCGAAGCTGGAGCTCGATACCGGGCTTTCTCAGGCGATGCGTCGGTGATTTCGATGCCGCGCCTGCAACTCGCCGACGGTACGGTAGAAGCGCTGAAGTGGCTGGCGCTGTTGCTGATGACCGGCGACCACGTGAACAAGTACCTGTTCAACGAGACCTTGCCTTACTTGTTCGAGGCAGGGCGCTTGGCGATGCCGCTGTTCGTGGTCGTGCTGGCGTACAACCTGGCGCGGCCGGGAACAGTGGAAAACGGTGCTTACCGGCGCACTGCGCTGCGCCTGTTTCTGTTTGGGGTGTTGGCGACGCCGCCGTTCATTGCCCTTGGAGGGCTGCTGTACGGCGGCTACCCGCTGAACATCCTCTTCACGTTGCTGGTGATTACCCTGGCGACCGAGGCCTGCGACCGTGCTGCGCAAGGGCGGCCGCTGTTCTGGGGGCTGGCGTTACTGGTGGTGGTCGTGGGCGGTGCCTGGGTCGAATTCTGGTGGCCGGCCGTGCTGCTGGGGCTGTGTGTGGGTTGGTACGTGCGGCGCCCGAACCTGCTGGCTGCTGTGGGGGCCGTGCTTGCACTTGCGGCGTTAACGCCGATCAACGGCAATGCCTGGGCGCTGGCCGCGTTGCCGGTGCTGCTGGCCGCCCGCTGGGTCAGGCCTGACCTGCCGCGCTGGCGCTGGCTGTTCTACGCCTATTACCCGCTGCACCTGCTGGCGCTGTGGCTGATTCGCATCCCAATGGCCAAGGCCGGATACCTCTTCCTGATATGAAGCAGATGCCCATGAACGAGCCTAAACCGCCCAAGCCGCCGCTCGACGATGCCGGGCAGGCATTGGAGGCGCAAGCTCAGGCGCTGGCCGCCGAGCAGACCGCGCTGCTGGACGCCAGCCCGGTGCAAGCACGCTACAACCAGGCCCTTGGCGAATGCGTCGAGCAAAAGGCCGAGCAGGCCGGGGCCCTGGAGCAGCGCCTGGAGGCCATGCTGGACCGCCAACAGGCGCAATTGCAGCAGAACCAGGCCTCGCGCCCGGGCTGGCTGGCCCTGCCCTCCACCCGCGCCGCCTGGGAGCAGGGCAACCAGCGTTGCCAGGCGCGGCTGCAGCAGTTGCAAGGCCGCCTGGAGCGGGTGCAGGAGCTGCACCACGGCATGGGCCTGTACACCCCACGCATCGAGGAGTTGGCGGTGCGCCAACTGCGCGCCGAGCAGCCAGAGCTGGTCGAGCAATGGAGCTTGCAGCGTCAGGCCGAGCGCACGCTTTCTGAGGCGCAGCGGCGTACCCAGGCCCAGGACATCGGGCGTTCGCGCACAACCTCGCCATGAACCAGCACCTTCCCTATCCCATCCTTTCGTTCACGGAGCGAACCCATGAAACATAACAACGCTGTGGGCCCGCAGATCCGCGGCGGCCAGCGCAGTGGCGGCAACACGGGGCAGGCCATCCTGGCCATTTTCTGCCTGCTGGCCGGCCTGGCTACTGCCACCCAGTACTTCGCCTACCTGTTCAATAACCATGCGGCGTTGGGGGCCAACCTGAATGGCGTCTACGCCCCATGGATGATTCTGGTATGGGCCGCCAACTGGTCCGATCAGTACCAGGACACCCTGCTGCGCGCCGGGTCCCTGGGGGTTCTGGTCAGCGGCGTCGGCATGATGGCGATGGTCGTGATCCGCATGATCAGCAGCAACAGCTCCAAGGCCAATCAGTTCCTTCATGGCTCTGCGCGTTGGGGCGAGCGCAAGGATATCGAGAGCGCCGGCCTGTTGGCTGATGATGGCGTGTACGTAGGCGCCTGGCTGGACAAGCGCAACAAGCTGCATTACCTGCGCCACAACGGCCCGGAGCACATCCTCACCTTCGCCCCGACGCGCAGCGGCAAGGGCGTTGGCCTGGTGATTCCGACGTTGCTGTCGTGGAAGCACAGCGCGGTGATCACCGACCTCAAGGGCGAACTCTGGGCGCTCACCGCTGGCTGGCGCCAGCAGCATGCGGGCAACCGGGTATTGCGTTTCGAGCCGGCCACCGCCAATGGCTGCGTGGGCTGGAACCCGCTGGAAGAAATCCGCCTGGGCACCGAGTTTGAAGTGGGCGATGTGCAGAACTTGGCCACGCTGATCGTCGACCCGGACGGCAAGGGCCTCAACGACCACTGGCAGAAGACCTCGCAGGCGATGCTGGTGGGTTGCATCCTGCACCTGTGCTACCGCTCGCAGGACGAAGGTGGTGTCGCCAGCCTGCCGGCGCTGGACGCCATGCTCGCCGACCCGTCGCGGCCAATCAGCGAGCTGTGGGCGGAAATGACCCACTACGGCCACCTCGATGGCGAAAACCACCCGCTGGTGGGGTCGGCTGCACGTGACATGCTCGACCGGCCTGCCGAAGAGGCCGGCTCGGTGCTGTCGACCGCCAAATCGTACCTGTCGCTGTTCCGTGACCCGATCGTGGCGCGCAACGTGAGCCGCTCGGAGTTCAAGATCCGCGACCTGATGAACCACGACGACCCGGTCAGCCTGTTCATCATCACCCAGCCCAACGACAAGGCGCGCTTGCGCCCCTTGGTGCGCATCCTGGTGAACATGATCGTGCGCTTGCTGGCCGACAAGATGGACTTCGAGGACGGCCGGCCCAAGGCGCACTACAAGCACCGGCTGCTGATGATGCTCGACGAGTTCCCGAGCCTGGGCAAGCTGGACATCATGCAGGAGTCGCTGGCTTTCGTGGCCGGTTATGGCATCAAGTGCTACCTGATCATCCAAGATTTGTCGCAGTTGCAGGAGTTCTACGGGCAGAACGAGAGCATCACCTCCAACTGCCACATCCAGAACGCCTACCCGCCAAACCGGGTGGAAACGGCGGAGCACCTGTCCAAGCTCACCGGGCAGACCACCATCGTCAAAGAGCAGGTGACCACCAGCGGGCGACGTTCCAGCGCATTGCTGGGCCAGGTGTCGCGCACCCTTCAGGAAGTGCAGCGACCGCTGCTGACCACCGACGAGGCCCTGCGCATGCCAGGCCCACGCAAGGATGGCCAGGGCAATATCCAGGAAGCCGGCGACATGGTGGTGTATTGCGCAGGCTACCCGGCGTTTTATGGCAAGCAACCGCTGTACTTCCAGGACCCGGTCTTCTTGGCCCGCGCCAAGGTGCCGGCACCGCGTGAAAGCGACCGCACCATCGAGTTGCCGGCATGAAACGGCCGTTGAGCGTGGCCGCTGTCGTGGCCATTCTGGCGTTTTGCGCAGTGCCGCTGGTGCTGTGGGGCGGCGCGCGGCTCAACGTCACCAGCAGTTTTCCGCCGGGCATTTACTGGGTGGTCGACAAGGCACCGGAAAAAGGCGACCTGGTGATGTTTTGCCCGCCGCAGGAGGCTGTGTTTCAGCTAGCGCACGCGCGCGGCTACCTGGCTGGGGGAACCTGCCCTGGGGGATACATGCACCTGCTCAAGCGGCTGGTCGCGGTATCGGGTGACGACGTGCAGATCACTGCCGAGGGGGTCAGGGTCAACGGGCAGTTGCAGGTGCCTAGCCAGCCGTTGCAGCAAGACCCCAGTGGCCGCCCCATGCCGCAGCCACCGTTGGCGCACTTCCGCTTGGGCAGCGACGAGGTGCTGATGCTCTCCGATTACAGCCGCTTGTCGTTCGATGGCCGTTATTTCGGGGCCGTGCCGCAAGCGCAATTGGACGAGGTGGTCGAGCCTTGGCTGGTTTGGCGAAAAACGCCGTTGTAACCCAGCCGCTCGATCGAGCCGTTGTAGGAGCAGCCTTGCGCTGCGAAGAGGCCGGTAGCCGCACCAAACATCCATTGCAGGCTACTGGCCTCTTCGCAGCACAAGGCTGCTCCTACAGGTAACCCTAGTACCACTAATCCAAGTGAATAATTACAGTAATGGTACTAGGCAATTGATGTTTTTTTGCTATTATTCAAATCCCGCCTTACCTATCTGGAACGCCTGTTCTAGAGCCTCCGAATTAAGTTTCAGTTAAGTTTTCCCCGCTAGCGTAGGCAATCAGTCAACGAAGACTGTGATCTGTGGCCTGTGCGCGTCATCTAAATCCCTGCATAGCCTGAATCTTTCACCGGTAAAATGGACTTACCTTCACACCGTCAAGAGGATGAATCATGCCCGTCAAGGACCCATCCAAGGTCGTTCCGGATGTACCCGCCGAGAGCGCCGATGCCGCCCTGAAGCACATCGTCGACGGCTTTCTGCGCTTTCACCATGACGTCTTCCCCGAGCAGCAAGAGCTGTTCAAGAAGCTCGCCACCGCGCAAACGCCACGCGCCATGTTCATCACCTGTGCCGACTCGCGCATCGTCCCCGAGCTGATTACCCAAAGCTCGCCAGGCGACCTGTTCGTGACCCGTAACGTCGGCAACGTGGTGCCCCCGTATGGTCAGATGAACGGCGGCGTCTCCAGCGCCATCGAATACGCGGTACTGGCACTGGGTGTACACCACATCATCGTCTGCGGCCACTCGGACTGCGGCGCGATGCGTGCGGTACTCAACCCGCAATCGCTGACCAAGATGCCGACGGTTTCCGCCTGGCTGCGCCATGCCGAAGTGGCACGCACCGTGGTCGAGAACAACTGCTCCTGCGGCAGCGAGCACGAGACCATGCAGGTGCTGACCAAAGAAAACGTCATCGCCCAGCTGCATCACCTGCGCACTCACCCCTCGGTCGCCTCGCGCCTGGCGGCGGGTGAGTTGTATATCCATGGTTGGGTCTACGACATCGAGACCAGCAAGATCGAAGCCTATGACGCTGCCAGCGACAGCTTCCTGCCCCTGGCTGCGGGCGAGCCGATCCCCTGCGCTACCCCGAGAGGCCGCTACTAAGCGACCCTTCCACCGCTAGAACCTTGATAGCCGGCTGCACCCTGTAGGGGTGTGGCGCGGCCTTCGGCTGCCTTGAATTCCCTGATTGCCTTGCCGGCATGCTCGCTGGCGGCCCGCGCCTGCGCGTCTTTCAGGGGCCAACGTGCTCACGGCCAGAGGAATGGCCGTGCAACAGACAAATGGAGAAACACGGTGAACATGACACAGTTGAAAGCGGCCTTGCCGCGAGAGTTGTTGGCGTCGGTGGTGGTATTTCTGGTCGCCCTGCCCTTGTGCATGGGCATCGCCATCGCCTCGGGGATGCCGCCTGCCAAGGGCCTGATCACCGGTATCATCGGTGGCGTCGTGGTGGGCTTCCTGGCGGGCTCGCCGCTGCAGGTCAGTGGCCCTGCCGCCGGCTTGGCGGTGCTGGTGTTCGAGTTGGTGCGCCAGCACGGCGTGGCCATGCTCGGGCCGATCCTGCTGCTGGCCGGGCTGTTGCAATTGCTGGCGGGGCGCTTGCGCCTGGGCTGCTGGTTCCGCGTCACGGCACCGGCCGTGGTGTACGGCATGCTGGCGGGTATTGGTGTGCTGATCGTGCTGTCGCAGGTGCATGTGATGTTCGACACGGCGCCGCAGCCTTCGGGCATGCAGAACCTGCTGGCGTTTCCGGCAACCCTGGCCGCAGCCCTGCCATTGGAAAGCGCGGGGGCCGGCTGGCAAGCCGGTGCACTTGGGCTGGGTACCATCGCCATCATGTGGGGCTGGGAGCGCTTGCGGCCGCAACAGCTGCGGTTCGTGCCCGGTGCCTTGCTGGGCGTAGCAGCGATGACCGCTATCAGCCTGTGGCTGGCGCTGCCGGTGAACCGGGTGCAGGTGCCGGCAGACCTTTCCGAGGCCATCGACTGGATCCGCCTGGATGACCTGATGAACCTGGCCGACCCGACCTTGCTGGTGGCGGCATTCGCCCTGGCGTTCATTGCCAGTGCCGAGACCCTGTTGTCGGCTGCCGCGGTGGACCGTATGCACAGCGGCCAGCGCTCGGACTTCGACCGCGAACTGTCCGCCCAAGGCATCGGCAACATGCTGTGCGGTGTGCTCGGCGCCCTGCCGATGACCGGGGTGATCGTGCGCAGCTCGGCGAATGTCCAGGCCGGCGCACAGACCCGAGCCTCGGCGATTTTCCATGGCTTGTGGCTGTTGGCGTTTGTCGTGGTGTTGAGCAGTGTGCTGCAGCAGATCCCGGTGGCGAGTTTGGCGGGTGTGCTGGTGTTTACCGGCATCAAGCTAGTGGACTTCAAGGCGTTTCGTGGGTTGGGCCGGTATGGCCGCATGCCGATGTTCACCTATGCGGCGACGGCCTTGGCGATCATTTTCACCGACCTGCTGACCGGCGTACTGCTGGGCTTTGCCTTGACCTTGCTCAAGCTGGCCTTCAAGGCGGCGCGGTTGAAAATCAACCTGGTGAGCCTGGGCAAGCCTGGGCACATGGAACTGCGCCTGAGTGGCGCTGCGACCTTCCTCAAGGTGCCGGCGTTGACCCAGGTGCTGGACACGGTGCCGGCGGGGACCACCTTGCATGTGCCGTTGGGTAACCTCAGCTATATCGACCACTCGTGCCTGGAACTGCTTGAGGACTGGGGCCGGAGCAATGCAGCCAATGGGTCGCGCTTGTTGATCGAGCAGCGGCGCTTGAAGCGGCGCATCGAGGGGCGGCTGCGGACGACGGCGGGGGTTGGGGCTTAGTATTTAGTTGTTGTGTTGCCTGAGCCGGCCTCTTCGCGGGGCAAGCCCGCTCCCACCGTGGGTATGCAATCCACTTTGTGGGAGCGGGCTTGCCCCGCGAAGAGGCCGGGACAGGAGTATCAGGCAGGCTGGCCCAGCTCCACACCCAGCTGACGCGACAGGCACGGCCAACGCTTCCAGGCGTTGCCGGTTTCCGGGCTGCTCAGTTTCTCGCGATAAGCCTCCACCGATTCCACCGCAAAGCTCTCGTCATTGAGCATCTCGTCGACCGAATGATGTACCACTTCATCGAGCTGGTTGGCGAAGGTCTCGCCGATCAGCTGATGGGCAATCAGGTTGGCCATCGTGGTGTCGAACGGAATCAACGGCTGCTTAAAGTGGCGGATGTACAGGTCGTTGACCTCCTCCACCAGGCGATGCGCCAGGTAGGCCTCGTCCAGCAGGCAATCCAGCCCGACATGCCCTTGCATTACCGTGGGCGGCTGCTGGAAATACGCTTCGGCAATTTTCAGTACCGGTTTGATCTGCGACTCGATCCCCGCTTCACAGGCTACTTCGTGGGCAGCCTCCAGCAGCTCTGGAACCTGGTCAATGTAGGCGCTGACGAAACGCGCCAAACTACCCTGGGCGTCCTGCTCAGGTAGCTGGATCGAGGGGTGCAAGTGCGGCAGTTGTAGCTCTAGACGTTCTTTCAGTTGGCCGGTTTCAAGTTCGTGTTGATGGGCTTGGCTAATCTGCTCGCGTACAGCAGCGATGTTCATGACAACTCCAGGGACATTACGTGTCAAACGGAAGACACTAAATTAGCTCGGTATACAGAATACCTAAGACGTATTTGTTATAAACCGCGCAAACGTGTGCTTGCTCTGGCATATCGGTATGCCACTATTGCGCCATATCCTATCAAGCGCGCGGTTTTCAGGGCATTGGGCAATTTCGTGAAGTTCATTTCACAGGCTGCATTGCGTGCCATTGGTCGCTGTCTATACTCCCGTTGAACGTGATTCGTTGATGAGGCCCGTCTGCTTTTGCAGGGGCTCGGTCGTCGAAGCCAGGCAGTCTTGACCGCCGTTCCCTCTTGCCGCAGGCCACGCCTTCGGGACTACAAGAATTAGAAGGGGAACCCGCAATGATGCGACATCCACATGTCTGGATGGGCCTCCTGTTGTGGACGGTTTTCGGACAGGCCAACGCCGCCTGGACCGTCAACATGCACCCGGGGGCGACGGAAGTCTCCAACGCCGTCTTCGACCTGCACATGACCATCTTCTGGATCTGCGTGATCATCGGCATCGTGGTGTTCGGCGCGATGTTCTGGTCGATGGTCGTCCACCGCCGTTCCACAGGCCAACAGGCAGCGCATTTTCACGAGCACACCTGGGTCGAAATCATGTGGACCGTGGTGCCGTTCCTGATCCTGGTGGCCATGGCCATCCCCGCGACCAAGACCCTGATCGACATCTACGACGCCAGTGAGTCGGACATCGACATCCAGGTCACCGGCTACCAGTGGAAGTGGCACTACAAGTACCTGGGCCAGGACGTGGAGTTCTTCAGCAACCTGGCCACCCCCGCCGATCAGATTCACAACAAGGCCCCCAAGGACGAGCACTACCTGCTCGAAGTCGACCAGCCGCTGGTGCTGCCGGTGGGTGCGAAAGTGCGCTTTCTGGTAACTGCGGCCGACGTGATCCATTCCTGGTGGGTGCCGGCGTTCGCGGTCAAGCGTGATGCCATCCCAGGCTTCGTCAACGAGGCCTGGACGCGCATCGAGAAGCCCGGCATCTACCGCGGCCAGTGCACCGAACTGTGCGGCAAGGACCACGGCTTCATGCCGGTGGTGGTCGAGGTCAAGTCCAAGGCCGATTACGACACTTGGCTTGGCGAACGCAAGGCCGAGGCGGCCAAACTCAAGGAGCTGACCAGCAAGGAGTGGACCCTCGAAGAGCTGGTCGAGCGCGGCGACAAGGTCTACCACACCACCTGCGTGGCCTGTCACCAGGCCGAAGGCCAGGGCCTGCCGCCGATGTTCCCGGCCCTCAAGGGCTCGAAGATTGCCACCGGGCCCAAGGAAGGCCACCTGAGCATCGTCTTCCACGGCAAGCCCGGCACGGCCATGGCCGCGTTCGGCAAGCAGCTCTCGGAAGTCGACATTGCCGCCGTGGTCACTTACGAGCGCAACGCCTGGGGCAACAACAAGGGCGACATGGTCACGCCGAAGGATGTGCTGGCGCTCAAGCAGGCAGAAGCGCAATGAACCGGGTTACTCGCGGCAATCAATGGATTGCAGGAGACAGGACATGAGTGCAGTGATCGACGACCACGCCCACGGCCATGAGCATGCCCACGGCCCGGCCAAGGGCCTGATGCGCTGGGTGCTGACCACCAACCACAAGGACATCGGCACGATGTACCTGTGGTTCGCCTTCATGATGTTCCTGCTCGGTGGCTCGTTCGCCATGGTGATCCGCGCCGAGCTGTTCCAGCCGGGGCTGCAGATCGTTGAGCCAGCGTTCTTCAATCAGATGACCACCATGCACGGGCTGATCATGGTGTTCGGTGCGGTGATGCCAGCCTTCGTCGGCCTGGCCAACTGGATGATCCCGCTGATGATTGGCGCGCCGGACATGGCCCTGCCGCGGATGAACAACTTCAGCTTCTGGCTGTTGCCTGCGGCCTTCCTGCTGCTGGTTTCGACCTTGTTCAGCCCCGGCGGCGGGCCGAACTTCGGCTGGACCTTCTACGCGCCACTGTCGACTACCTATGCCCCGGCCAGCGTGACCTTCTTCATCTTTGCCATCCACCTGATGGGCATCAGCTCGATCATGGGCGCGATCAACGTCATTGCCACCATCCTCAACCTGCGCGCCCCCGGCATGACCTTGATGAAAATGCCGCTGTTCGTCTGGACCTGGCTGATCACCGCGTTCCTGCTGATTGCCGTGATGCCGGTGCTGGCTGGTGTGGTGACCATGATGCTGATGGACATCCACTTCGGCACCAGCTTCTTCAGCGCCGCGGGTGGCGGTGACCCGGTGCTGTTCCAGCACGTGTTCTGGTTCTTCGGCCACCCCGAGGTGTACATCATGATCCTGCCGGCGTTCGGCGCGGTCAGCTCGATCATCCCGGCGTTCTCGCGCAAGCCGCTGTTCGGCTACACCTCGATGGTCTATGCCACGGGGGCGATCGCCTTCCTGTCGTTCATCGTCTGGGCGCACCACATGTTCGTGGTCGGCATCCCGGTGGTGGGCGAGCTGTTCTTCATGTACGCCACCATGCTCATTGCCGTGCCGACCGGGGTGAAGGTGTTCAACTGGGTCAGCACCATGTGGGAAGGGTCGCTGACCTTCGAGACGCCGATGCTGTTCGCCATCGCCTTCGTCATCCTGTTCACCATCGGCGGGTTCTCCGGGTTGATGCTGGCCATCGCGCCTGCCGACTTCCAGTACCACGACACGTACTTCGTGGTCGCGCACTTCCATTACGTGCTGGTGCCTGGGGCGATCTTCGGCATCTTCGCCTCGGCCTACTACTGGCTGCCGAAATGGACCGGCCACATGTATGACGAAACCCTCGGCAAGCTGCACTTCTGGCTGTCGTTCGTCGGCATGAACATGGCCTTCTTCCCCATGCACTTCGTGGGCTTGGCGGGCATGCCGCGGCGTATTCCGGACTACAACCTGCAGTTCGCCGACTTCAACATGGTCTCCTCGATCGGCGCGTTCATGTTCGGTGCCACGCAGATCTTCTTCCTGTTCATCGTCATCAAGTGCATCCGCGGCGGCGCCCCGGCGCCGGCCAAACCCTGGGACGGTGCCGAGGGCCTGGAGTGGTCGATCCCCTCGCCTGCGCCTTACCACACCTTCCAGACGCCACCGGACGTGAAATAGCCATGAACGGCCTGTCGCTCAAACGCCTGGTCATGCGCCTGCTGATGCTGACGGTGGTGATGTTCGCCTTCGGTTTCGCGCTGGTGCCGATCTACGACGTGATGTGCAAGGCCTTTGGCATCAATGGCAAGACCGGCGGCCAGTACGAAGGCAGCCAGGTCAGCGACCCGTCGCGCTCGGTACGGGTGCAGTTCATGTCGACCAACGCCAGCGACATGGTCTGGGATTTCTATTCCACGGCCGACCAGATCGACGTGAACCCAGGTGCGGTCAACCAGATGATCTTCGTCGCGCGCAACCCGACCGACCGGCCGATGAGCGCCCAGGCGATACCCAGCATCACCCCGGCCGAGGCCGCGGCGTACTTCCACAAGACCGAGTGCTTCTGCTTTACCCAGCAGGTGCTGCAGCCCGGCGAACGCATCGAGATGCCGGTGCGCTTCATCGTCGACCGCGATCTGCCGGCCAGCGTGAAGCACCTGACACTGGCTTACACCTTGTTCGACATCACCGCTCGCCACCCGCCGGTCGCGCATGTTGCGGCCCAGGACGTTCAGGGCGCCCGTTAAGGGAAGGAGAACAGCAATGGCAAGTCATGAGCACTACTACGTTCCGGCGCAGAGCAAGTGGCCGATCATCGCGACGGTCGGCATGTTCATCACGGTGTTCGGCCTTGGCACCTGGTTCAACGACATGAAAGCCGGGCACCCCGACTCCCATGGGCCGTTGATTTTCTTCGTCGGCGCGCTGTGCCTGGCCTACATGCTGTTCGGCTGGTTCGGGGCGGTGGTGAAAGAAAGCCGTGGCGGGCTGTACAGCCCGCAGCTGGACCGTTCGTTCCGCTGGGGCATGAGCTGGTTCATCTTTTCCGAGGTGATGTTCTTCCTGGCCTTTTTTGGCGCGCTGTTCTACGTCCGCGTACTGGCCGGGCCTTGGCTGGGCGGTGAAGGGGCCAAAGGCGTTGCGCACATGTTGTGGCCCAGCTTCGAGTTTGCCTGGCCGCTGCTGCACACGCCTGACCCGAAACTGTTCCCGCCGCCCAAGGAAGTCATCGACCCTTGGCACTTGCCGTTGATCAACACCATTTTGCTGGTGAGCTCCAGTGTGACCATCACCATTGCCCACCATGCCTTGCGGCGTGACCACCGGGGTGCGCTGAAACTGTGGATGGCGCTGACCATCGCGCTGGGCATCAGCTTCATCACGCTGCAGGCCTACGAGTACCACGAGGCCTATACCAAGCTGGGGCTGACGTTGGGCTCGGGGATCTACGGCGCGACCTTCTTCATGCTCACCGGCTTCCACGGCGCCCACGTGACGCTGGGCACGATCATCTTGATCGTGATGTTCGTGCGCATCCTGCGCGGGCACTTCAACCCCGACAAACACTTCGGCTTCGAGGCGGCCAGCTGGTACTGGCACTTCGTCGATGTGGTGTGGGTGGGGCTGTTCATCTTTGTGTATGTGCTTTGACACATGTGCAGGCCAGTCAAGGCGATACAGGTTCAGAAGGGGGCGTGTGACACCAGCTGGCCACTGATGAAGCCGTAGGCCACCAGGCCGATGGTCAGGGCCGCCAGGGTCACGCGCACGGTCAGTGCCTTCAGCAAGCGGGTCGAGTTTTCGTCGTCCTTGACCAGGAACACCAGGCCACTGAACAGGCTGGCAACCGTGGCCAACAGCATCAGGACAATCGCGGCCTTGAGCATGGCGCTTCTCCGGGGGGATGCGGTGATGTGGATAAGTATAGCGAGGCGCCTGTGAGGCCGTTTCGCCCAGGTTGGGTCCCGACCCTGGTGGTGCTTGCGCTGCTACCGGGGTTGATCGCGCTTGGCTGCTGGCAATTGGGCCGCGCCGACGAAAAGCGCGCGCTGCTGGCGACCTATGCCGAGCGCAGCCTCGACACGCCGCTCTCCACTGCCCAGTTGCAGCAACGCGACGATGCCGCCTACCGCCGTGTGCACCTGTACGGCCGTTTCGATGGTGAACACAGCCTGCTGCTGGATAACCGAATGCGCGACGGCGAGGCCGGCGTCGAGCTGTTGCAGCCCTTCCATGACCAGGCCAGTGGGCTGTGGTTGCTGGTCAACCGCGGCTGGTTGCCGTGGCCGGACCGCCGCGTGCCGGTGCACTTCGCCACCCCGGCGCAGCCGCTGGCGGTGGACGCGTCGGTGTATGTAGCGCCGGGCAGCACCTTCCAGCTGCACCCGGACCCCGCCGGCGGCCAATGGCCGCACTTGCTGACGGCCATCGATGCCGCCCAGCTGTGGCAGCAATTGGGCCGCGAAGGCTACGCCCATGAGCTGCGCCTGGAGCCCGGGCCGGCCAGCTATCGCCTGGCTTGGCCGGTCGTCGCACTGGGGCCGGAAAAGCACCTGGGCTATGCGGTGCAGTGGTTTGCCCTGGCCACCGCGCTGGTGCTGCTTTACCTCTACTTTGGCTGGCACAACAACAAAAAGGAGAACCACCATGGCCGCCGCCACCCGTCCACTGGACGTGCCTGAACGCAGCAAGCCCAGAACCCGCGGGCGTTTGCAGCTGATTCTGATTCTGCTGGTAGTGCTCGGCCCGATGATCCTGGCCACCAGCATGTACAAGCTCAAGTTCTGGGTGCCAGACGGCCGCAGCTACCACGGCGCGATGATCGGCAACGGCGAGAGCCGCAGCGATATCGGCATCGATGGCCAGGACGCGCGCTGGCAAGTGATGGTCAGCACGCCCGAGGCCTGCGCCGAAGATTGCCAGCGCTTGGTGTACCTGGCCCGGCAGATACAAGTTGGCCTGGGCCGTGATGCCGGCCGTGCCAGCCATGCGCTGGCTGCCGCGCAGCCGTTGAGCGCTGACTACCAGGCGCTGCTCGGCCGTGAGTACCCGCAGTTGCAACGCTACCCGCTGGATGCCCAGCGCTACCTGAACAAGGTCGGTGAGCTTGGCCCGCAACTGTGGATCGTCGACCCGCACGGCAACCTGGTGTTGCGTTACGACGCCAAGGTCAATGGCAAGCACGTGCTGGACGACCTGCGTCACCTGCTCAAGTTGTCCAACATCGGCTAGGAGCCTGTCATGGCCAGACCCGGATTCCGCCTCGCTGTGTTCGCCACCCTGCTGGCACTGCTGGTCGTGCTGCTGGGCGCCTATACCCGCCTGACCCATGCAGGCCTGGGCTGCCCCGATTGGCCCGGCTGCTATGGCTTTATCAGTGTGCCGAAGACCGACGCCCAGCTGGCCCATGCCGAAATGCACTTCCCCGAGCACCCGGTGGAAGCCGCCAAGGGCTGGGCCGAGATGGTCCATCGCTACTTCGCCGGCACCCTGGCGCTGGTGATTGCCTGGCTGGCGTTGCAGGCCGTGCGCCGGCATGCACGTGATGGCCAGCCCTACCGCTTGCCGGTGCTGTTGCTGGGGGTGGTGTTGGCCCAGGCGGCGTTTGGCATGTGGACAGTAACCCTCAAGCTGTGGCCACAAGTGGTCACCGCGCACCTGCTGGGTGGGTTCACCACCTTGAGCCTGCTGTTTCTGCTGTCTCTGCGTCTATCCCGGGCCTTTGCGCCATTGCCAAAACTGCCGTTGAGCCTGCGCCGGATCGCGGCCCTGGCGCTGTTGGTGGTGATCGGCCAGATCGCCCTGGGGGGCTGGGTCAGCGCCAATTATGCGGCGGTCGCCTGTATCGACTTGCCGACCTGCCACGGCCAATGGTGGCCGGCAGCGGACTTCAGCAACGGTTTTCACCTGACCCAGCACGTCGGCCCCAACTACTTGGGCGGGCAGCTGGACAGCGATGCGCGCACGGCCATCCACATCAGCCACCGGCTGGGTGCCTTGCTGGTCAGTGCCGTGCTGCTGATGCTGAGCTTCAAGCTTTACCGCTGCGGCCTTTCTGGCCTGGCCCGGCTGGTGTTGCTGGCCTTGGCCGTGCAGGTCGGCCTGGGCATTAGCAACGTGCTGTTCCACCTGCCGCTTGGCGTGGCAGTGGCCCACAACGCAGGCGGGGCCATGCTGTTGATGAGCATGGTGCTGGTCAATTACCGCATCCGCGTGGTCGACAAAGTGCGCGTCGGCCATGGCTGGCGCCTGACGCCGGTGGTGGGCGTGGATATCTCCCACCCTATGAGGAACGATTCGTGGCGACGCTTCTAAGCGTACGACGGGCAGGTTGGCGCGATTATCTGGAGCTGACCAAGCCCAAGGTGGTGGTGCTGATGTTGATCACCTCCCTGGCAGGCATGTTCCTCGCCAGCCGCGCAGGCGTTGCCTGGAGCGTGCTGCTGTTCGGCAACCTGGGCATTGGCCTGTGTGCGGGCGCCGCGGCGGTGGTCAACCACGTGGTAGACCGGCGCATCGACGCCTTGATGGCGCGTACCCACAAACGGCCGTTGGCCACAGGCCGGGTCGCGCCGCTACCGGCGCTGGCCTTTGCGTTGGCACTGGCGGTGCTGGGCATGGCGCTGTTGCTGGTGTTCACCAACAGCCTGACCGCCTGGCTGACCCTGGCGTCGTTGCTGGGCTATGCGGTGCTTTACACCGGCTTCTTGAAGCGTGCCACGCCGCAGAACGTCGTGATTGGTGGCCTGGCCGGCGCGGCGCCGCCACTGCTTGGCTGGGTGGCGGTCAGCGGCCATGTCAGTGCCGAGCCACTGTTGCTGGTGCTGATTATCTTCGCCTGGACCCCACCGCACTTCTGGGCCTTGGCCATCCACCGCAAAGCGGAGTACGCCAAGGCCGATATCCCGATGCTGCCGGTGACCCATGGCGAGCGCTACACCACGTTGCATATCCTGCTCTACACCCTGATTTTGCTGGCGGTGAGCCTGCTGCCCTATGCCATCCACATGAGCGGCCCGTTGTACCTTGCCTGTGCCCTCGCCTTGGGCCTGCGCTTCCTGCAGTGGGCCTGGGTGTTGTACCGTGGCAGCCGGCCGCACGCAGCGATTGGCACCTTCAAGTACTCTATCGGCTACTTGTTCGCGCTGTTCATCGCGTTGCTCATTGACCACTACCTGTTGTTGAACCTATGACCCGAACCCAGAAAACCGTCTTCATCCTCGTCGCCCTGGTCGCGTTGATCCTGGGCCTGACCGTCAACAAGGTGCTCAATGGCCGCGATCAGCCGAACCCCACCGAGCTGATCGACGCCGGCATCATCCTCTTGCCGCAGAGCCGTACGGTGGCGGACGTGACCATGACCAACCAGGATGGCCAGCCCGTGCAACTGGATGACCTCAAGGGGAAATGGTCGTTGCTGTTCTTCGGCTACACCTATTGCCCAGACATCTGCCCCACCACCCTGGCCCAGTTGCGCCAGGTGAAGAGCGAATTGCCCAAGGAAGCCGTGGACCGGTTGCAGGTGGTGCTGGTGAGCGTGGACCCGAACCGCGACACGCCGAACCAGCTCAAGCAGTACCTGGGCTACTTCGACAAAGATTTTGTGGGGGTGGCGGGGTCGATCGAAGACACCCAGAAGCTGGCGAATGCCTTGAGCATTCCGTTCATTCCGGCCGATACCAGTAAGCCGGGGTATACCGTGGATCACAGCGGCAACCTGGCGATCGTTGGGCCGGATGGGCGTCAGCGCGGGTTCATTCGTGCGCCGTTCAACAACCAGAAGCTGGTGGCGCAGTTGCCGGGGCTGGTCAAGCGGGACTAAACAGGCTTTAAAAGCTTCGCGGGGCAAGCCCGCTCCCACAGCATCATCCCAAAGCCTGAGGCTAGCGATGTACCTGTGGGAGCGGGCTTGCCCCGCGAAGAATCCAGTCTGATCTAGAGGCTCAGAACGCCGGTACGACAGCGCCCTTGTACTTCTCGTTGATGAACTGCTTCACCTCTGGCGAGTGCAGCGCGGCCGCCAGTTTCTTCATGTCTTCGGAGTCTTTGTTGTCCGGGCGGGCAACCAGGATGTTCACGTATGGCGAGTCGCTGCCTTCGATGGCCAGCGCGTCTTTCTCTGGGTTCAGCTTGGCTTCCAGCGCATAGTTGGTGTTGATCAGGGCCGCATCGACCTGGGTCAGCACGCGCGGGATGGTGGCCGCTTCCAGCTCACGGAACTTCACGTTTTTCGGGTTTTGTGCAACATCCTTAACGGTCGACAGGATGTTCTTGTTGTCCTTGAGCTTGATCACGCCGGCCTTGTCTAGCAGCAGCAGCGCGCGGCCGCCGTTGGTGGCGTCGTTGGGGATGACCACGGTAGCGCCGGAGGGCAGCTCGTCGAGCTTCTTGACCTTGGCCGAGTAAACGCCCAGCGGCTCGATGTGCACGCCGGTCACGCTGACCAGGTCGGTGCCCTTGGCCTTGTTGAACTCATCCAGGTACGGCTGGTGCTGGAAGAAGTTGGCGTCCAGGCGCTTTTCGGCCACCTGCACGTTTGGCTGGATGTAGTCGGTGAACTCCTTGACCTTCAGCTCCACGCCTTCTTTCGCCAGCTGCGGTTTGACGAAGTTGAGGATCTCGGCGTGCGGCACCGGGGTGGCGGCGACGGTCAGGGTATCGGCGTGGGCCGAGAAGGCCGCGACAGCGGCAGCAACAGCAAGCAGCTTCTTCATTGATCACTCCTTGTGAGGGCCGCGACGGCCCCCGAACGGGTCGGCCAGGCCGACCCCATTGGGGTTACTTACGGGAAAAATGCACGACCAGTTTGTCGCCCACGCTCTGCAGGACTTGAACCAGTACCAGCAACAGCACCACGGTCACGACCATGACATCGGTCTGGAAGCGCTGGTAGCCAAAGCGGATGGCCAGGTCGCCCAGGCCGCCGGCGCCGACCACACCGGCCATGGCGGTGTACGACACCAGGGTAATGGCGGTCACGGTGATGGCCGCGAAGATGCCGGGACGGGCTTCGGGCAGCAGCGCGCTGGTGATGATCTGGCGCGTTGTGGCGCCCATCGACTGGGTGGCTTCGATGATGCCGCGGTCCACTTCACGCAGGGCGGTTTCGACCAGGCGTGCGAAGAACGGCGTGGCCCCGACCACCAGAGGCGGAATGGCGCCGGCGACGCCCAGCGAGGTGCCGGTGATCAGCACGGTGATCGGGATCATCACGATCAGCAAAATGATGAACGGCAGCGAACGCAGGATGTTGACGACCAGCGACAGCAGCGCGTACACACCTTTTTGCTCGAACATCTGGCGCGGCCCACAAAGGAACAGCAGCACGCCCAATGGCAGGCCCAGCAGCACGGTGAAGAACAGCGAGCCGAACAGCATGATCATGGTGTCGATGGTGGCCAGCCAGATTTCGGCCCAGTCGACGTTGGCAAAGAAATTCAGGGCATCCATCAACGCAGTACCTCCATATGTACGTCAGCTGCCTTGAAGCGGTCGAACGCCGCTTCCATGTCGCCGCCGGTGACGGCCAGGGTCAGCTGCCCATAGGGGACATCCTTGATGCGGTCGATACGCCCGGCCAGGATGCTGTAGTCAACGCCCGTCTCGCGGGCGACGGTGCCCAGCAGCGGTGCGTAGGTGGCCTCGCCCTGGAAGGTCAGGCGTACGATGCGGCCGGGTACGTGGGCGAAGTCATCACGCTGCTCGCCTTCATCGACCTGCTCGTCCTCCTGGACGAAACGCTTGGTAGTCGCGTGCTGCGGGTGCAGGAACACATCGGCCACCGGCCCTTGTTCGACGATCTGCCCAGCGTCCATCACGGCCACGCGGTCGCAGACACGGCGGATCACGTCCATTTCGTGGGTGATCAGGACGATGGTCAGCTTCAGCTCACGGTTGATCTCGGCCAGCAGTTGCAGCACCGACGCAGTGGTCTGCGGGTCAAGCGCGCTGGTGGCTTCGTCGCACAGCAGGATCTTCGGGTTGGTAGACAGGGCGCGGGCGATGCCGACGCGCTGCTTCTGGCCGCCCGACAACTGCGCGGGGTACTTCTTGGCGTGGTCTTGCAAGCCGACGCGGGCCAGCAGCTCGGTGACGCGCTTGTCGATGTCGCTGCGCGACAGCTCGCCGGCCAGGGTCAATGGCAGGGCCACGTTGTCGGCCACGGTCTTGGAGGCCAGCAGGTTGAAGTGTTGGAAAATCATCCCGACCTGCTGCCGGAAGCCGCGCAGCTGGTTGGCGTTGAACGCGGTGACGTCCTCGCCATCGACAATGATCTTGCCGCCCGAAGGCTCTTCGAGGCGGTTAATCAGGCGCAGCAGGGTGCTTTTGCCAGCGCCGGAGTGGCCGATCAGGCCGAACACCTGGCCATCTTCGATGGTCAGGCTGGTCGGGTTGAGGGCGGGGATTTCCCTACCGGCGACGCGGTAGGTCTTGTGCACATGTTGGAACTCGATCACGTAGCGAACCTTGTGGGGCGCATGGAATTTGGGGCAGCGGTTAGCTGGGGTGGTGCATTTTAGCCTTTTCCCATAGCTGTTCTTAGCATTTATTTCGTAATGCACCAACCCGGCGGGCATAACGCGACAACCGGTAAAGCTTATTGAACGTAGCCAATCGCGCTCCAGTCACTAATAGAACAAGCCCTCACGGGCAATGCCTGATGACTGATGAGGAAAGCCGACCATGCCCAGCAAGAAAGTTGATGCACCCAAAGAAAGCCAGGCCGCCGGGGTCAACAGCCCTGATCATGCCAATACCAATACCAAGCTGCAGAGCCTTGAAGGCGTGCGCAGCGATGCCACAGGCCAGGCCCTGCGCACCAATCAAGGCGTGAAGATCGCCGACAACCAGAACACCCTAAAGGCCGGGCCACGTGGGCCTTCGCTGCTCGAAGACTTCATCATGCGCGAGAAGATCACCCACTTCGATCATGAGCGCATCCCTGAACGCATCGTCCATGCCCGAGGCACCGGTGCCCATGGTTACTTCCAGAGCTACGGCAACCACGCCGAGCTGACCAAGGCCGGTTTCCTGCAGGACCCCGAGAAGATCACCCCGGTTTTCGTGCGCTTTTCCACCGTGCAGGGCCCGCGTGGGTCGGGTGACACGGTGCGCGATGTGCGTGGTTTTGCCGTCAAGTTCTATACCGATGAAGGCAATTTCGACCTGGTTGGCAACAACATGCCGGTGTTCTTCATCCAGGATGCGATCAAGTTCCCCGACTTCGTGCATGCGGTGAAGCCCGAGCCGCACAATGAGATGCCCACCGGCGGTTCGGCCCACGACACGTTCTGGGACTTCGTTTCACTGGTGCCCGAGTCGGCGCACATGGTCATGTGGGCCATGTCTGACCGCGCCATTCCGCGCAGCCTGCGGATGATGGAGGGCTTTGGTATCCATACCTTCCGCCTGATCAATGCCGAAGGCGTGGCCAGCTTCGTCAAGTTCCACTGGAAGCCGCGCCAAGGCGTGCACTCCGTGCTGTGGGACGAAGCGCAAAAGCTTGCGGGCAAGGACACCGACTTCCACCGCCGCGACCTGAGTGAGGCCATCGAGACCGGCGACTACCCTGAGTGGGAGCTGGGCGTACAGATCGTGC
This sequence comes from Pseudomonas kermanshahensis, assembly GCF_014269205.2. NCBI lineage: Bacteria > Pseudomonadati > Pseudomonadota > Gammaproteobacteria > Pseudomonadales > Pseudomonadaceae > Pseudomonas > Pseudomonas kermanshahensis. The sequence goes on along the minus strand of NZ_JABWRY020000002.1, from coordinate 75,954 downwards.
CGGAAGCCGATGAGCACAAATTCGAGTTCGACCTGCTCGACCCCACCAAGATCATCCCCGAAGAACTGGTGCCGGTTACACCGTTGGGCAAGATGGTGCTCAACCGTAACCCCGACAATTTCTTTGCCGAAGTCGAGCAGGTCGCGTTCTGCCCGGGGCATATCGTGCCGGGCATCGACTTTTCCAATGACCCCCTGCTGCAAGGCCGGTTGTTCTCCTATACCGACACGCAACTGAGCCGGCTGGGTGGGCCGAACTTCCATGAGATCCCGATCAACCGCCCGGTCGCGCCGAACCATAACAACCAGCGTGACGCGCTGCACCGGCAGACCATCCACAAGGGTCGTGCGTCCTACGAACCCAACTCGATTGACGGCGGCTGGCCGAAAGAAACCCCTGCCGCGGCCCAGGATGGCGGCTTTGAGAGCTATCAGGAACGCATCGACGCGGTCAAGATTCGCCAGCGCAGCGAGTCGTTCGGCGATCACTTCTCGCAGGCGCGATTGTTCTTCCACAGCATGAGCCCCAATGAGCAGCAGCACATCATCAAGGCCTACAGCTTCGAGCTGGGCAAGGTGGAGCGCGAGCACATCCGCGTGCGTGAGGTGAACGAGATTCTGGCCAACATCGACCTGAAGCTGGCAGCAGCGGTGGCAGCCAACCTCGGCTTGCCTGCGCCCAAGGCTGGCACGGTGCAGGTCAAAGGCAGCAAGTTGGCGCAATCACCGGCCTTGAGCCAGATGAATCACCCAGGCAGTGTTGGTATCAAAGGCCGCAAGATTGCCGTACTGGTGGCCGATGGGGTGGATGGGGCGAGTGTCGATCAGCTGGTCAAGGCGCTGGAGGCGCACAGTGCGCGCATTCTGGTGCTGGGGCCAAGTTCGGCGCCGGTTAACACCGCCCAAGGCAAGCCACTGCCGGTGGATGCGTCGATGGAGGGCATGCCTTCGATCATGTTCGACGGCATTCTGGTACCGGCTGGCAAGGCGTCGCTGGAGGCGTTGGGCGCCAGTGGGCTGGCCAAGCACTTCTTGCTGGAAGGCTACAAGCACCTGAAGGCGATCGCGTTGGCCAAGGAAGGCAAGGCATTGCTGGGCAGCTTGGGGCTCAAGGAGGACAAGGGCTTGCTGCTGGGGGATGACCAGAAAACCGTGGATGCCTTTGTGAAAGCGGTAGAGGGGCATCGGGTTTGGGAGCGGGAGGCGGCGGCTGAGGCGGTGCCGGCCTAAGGGGGGCTGCTTTGCAGCCCATCGCCGGCAAGCCAGCTCCTACAAGTGCATCACAGTTCCCGAGGGCAGTGGTGGCATTGTGGGAGCGGGCTTGCCCCGCGAAGCTTTTCAGCGCTGATGCGGGACCAGTACCACCTGGGCTGGCAGCTTGCGCTGAATTTCGTGCTTTTGCTTTAGCTTGAACCCGCTGTCAATCTTGTGCACCCGCTTTTCCAGCAGTGTCTTCAACCAAGGCGCATCCTCGGTGCGCGGCACTTGGAACACCACGTCGCACTGATAACTCACCACATCGGCAGCAATCTCATCGAGCTGGCGGCGCATGGCGGCAATGTCCGTGGTCTTCAGCGCAATCACGGTGCTCGGTGCAGTCGGGTCGATCACTCGCGCCTGCGGCTTGGCCTCGGCCGCCTTCAGCGCAGCCTCGGCCTTTTCCAGCTCAGCCTTACGGGCCTGGCTGACGGCATCGCCACCGGTGACCGCCGGGGCCTGGGGCATCAGCGCGCGGGCACGTGCCAAGGCGGTGGCTGCAGCGTTGACGTCGCCCTTCTGCAGGACAATTTGGCTACGCTGCAGGTACGCTTCGGCCAGCTGCCGCTGGTACTGCTCCAGGCGCGGGTCAACGGGTGACTGGGCCTGCAAGGCAGCCAACTGGTCTTCGGCGGTAGCCAGCTCATTACTGGCGATGTTCTGTTGCAACTGCTGCCAGGCATCGGCTTGGGCAGGTGCATCGGCCTGTTCGACTGGGGCACTGGAACAGGCAGCCAGGAACAGGGAAAACGCGGCAACAAGCAGATAACGGGAGGCGAACGGCTTCATTCCTGCGACTCTCTATTTGCGCAAAAAGCGAGCAAGTCTACACCCAGGTGCGCACGCTCGAAAACAAGTCTTACAGACCTTTTACCCGCAAAAAGGTTGCAGGGTGCGCTGTTGCGCACCCCGGTTTTCAGCGTTTTGGCAGGGCCAGGCTCAGCAAGAATAGCACTGCCGCGCAGACCACGATGGAAGGGCCGGCCGGTGTGTCCTTGAACCAGGACATGGCCAGGCCGCCACACACCGCCGTCACCCCCAGCAGGCTGGCGCCCAAGGCCATCTGCTCGGGCGAGCGGGCGTGGCGTTGCGCGGCGGCGGCGGGGATGATCAGCAGCGAGGTAATCAACAGCACACCGACGATCTTCATTGCCACGGCGATCACCACGGCAATCAACAGCATCAAGGCCAGGCGCAGGCCCGCCACTGGCAGGCCCTCGACCATGGCTAATTCTTCATGCACGGTCACGGCCAGCAACGGCCGCCACAGCGCGGCGAGCAGCAGCAATACCAGCACGCTGCCGCCGAGGATCCAGGCAAGGTCGGTGGTGCTGATGGCCAGCAGGTCACCGAACAGGTAGGCCATCAGGTCGATGCGCACATCGTGCATGAAGCTCAGCACCACCAGGCCCAGCGAAAGCGTACTGGGGGCGAGGATGCCAAGCAGGGTGTCGGAGGCCAGCGGTTGGCGTTGCTGCAAGGTCACCAACAGGATTGCCAGCAGCAGGCAGCCCACGGTTACCGCCAGTGCCGGGCTGACGTCCAGGGCGAACCCCAGGGCTACCCCGAGCAGCGCGGCGTGGGACAGGGTATCGCCGAAATAGGCCATGCGCCGCCACACCACGAAAGAGCCCAGAGGGCCGGCCACCAACGCCAGGGACAGACCGGCAAGCAGGGCATAAAGAAGAAAATCAGCCATGCTTGCAGTGCTCTCCGTGAACATGGGTGCCAGGGGCGACCACCGAGCCGTGCAAGTCGTGGCTGTGGTCGTGATGGTGGTGATAGATCGCCAGGCTTGGCGCGTTCTGGCCGAACAGCTCGACGAAGGCCGGGTCGTTGCTGACCTGCTCGGGGTGGCCGGAGCAGCACACATGCCGGTTGAGGCAGACCACCTGGTCGGTGGCGCTCATCACCAGGTGCAGGTCGTGGGAAACCATCAGCACACCGCAACCGTGGCGGTCGCGCAGGCGGGTGATGAGGTTGTACAGCTCGGTCTGGCCGACCACGTCGACCCCTTGCACCGGCTCATCGAGCACCAGCAGTTGTGGCTCGCGCAGCAGCGCCCGGGCCAGCAGCACGCGCTGCATCTCGCCGCCGGAAATGGTCTGGATCGGATTGTCGATGACCTGCTCGGCCCCCACTTCCTGCAGCGCCGACAAGGCAGCTGCGCGGTCTACGCCGGGTACCAGGCGCAAAAAGCGCAGCACCGACAGCGGCAGCGTGGCATCCACCTGGATTTTTTGCGGCATGTAGCCAATGCGCAGCTTCGGCTTGCGCCAGACTTTGCCCCGGTGTGGCTTGAGCAGCCCCAGCACGGCGCGAACCAAGGTGGTCTTGCCTGCCCCGTTGGGGCCGATCAGGGTCACGATCTGGCCCGGTGCCACTGACAGGTCGATGCTGTCGAGCACCGCCTCGCCGGCGAAGGTCACACCGACCTGCTCCAGGCGGATCAGTGCGTCGCTCATGCCGCGCTCCGGCAGTTGCTGCACAGGCCGACCACTTCCACGGTCTGGGTTTCGACGCTGAAGCCGACGCCCTTGGCGCTGCTGATGATGGCGTCGCTGATGCTGTCCTGCTCCAGCTCGATGGCCACATGGCAGGTGCGGCAGATCAGGAACTGGCCCTGGTGCACATGCTCTGGGTGGCTGCAGCCGATGAAGGCGTTGAGCGAGGCGATGCGGTGCACCAGGCCGTTGTCGAGGAGAAAATCCAAGGCGCGGTACACGGTAGGCGGTGCGGCGCGGCGGCCGTCCTGCTCGCTGAGCACGGCGAGAATGTCGTAGGCCCCCAGCGGCTTGTGGCTTTGCCAGACCAGCTCCAGCACACGGCGGCGCAGTGCGGTCAGGCGCAACCCCTGGCGGGTGCACAAGGCATCGGCTTCGGCCAGTGCGCTGTGTACGCAATGGGAGTGATCGTGGGGGCGGTTGGCCAGCGGCGTGATGGACATGGGCAGCGACGGTTCTGGATGGAGACGTTATTATGTTACCTGTTTCTGTCGAGCCGAGTATTCACCGTGTCCCGATTCCTAGCCCTTTTTGTCGCTTTCATCGCATTTTCAGCCCAGGCCGACGTGCGTGTGCTGACCAGTATCAAACCGCTGCAGCAGATTGCCGCCGCCGTTCAGGACGGGGTAGGCAGCCCGGATGTGCTGTTGCCGCCTGGCGCTTCGCCGCACCATTACGCCCTGCGCCCCTCCGACGTACGGCGCGTCGCGGATGCCGACCTGCTGTACTGGATCGGGCCGGACATGGAGAACTTTCTGCCGCGCGTGCTGAAAGGGCGGGACAAGGCCACCGTTGCGGTCCAGTCGCTGACTGGCATGCAGTTGCGCCATTTTGGTGAAGACAGCCATTCGCATGATGAAGACGACCACGACGACCATGACCACGATCACCGCCCAGGCAGCCTTGACGCGCACCTGTGGCTGTCGTCGGTCAATGCCCGGGTGATCGCAGCGAAGATGGCGGCGGACCTGGCTGAGGTCGACCCGGCCAATGCCCCGCGTTACCAGGCCAACCTGAAGGCCTTTGGCGAGCGTCTGGATGCCCTGGATGGGCGTATCAAGGCGCGGGTGGCGGGTATCGCCAACAAGCCGTACTTCGTGTTCCACGAGGCGTTCGATTACTTCGAGGCCAATTATGGTCTGAAGCACACCGGGGTATTCAGTGTGGCTTCCGAGGTGCAGCCGGGCGCGCAGCATGTGGCCGCCATGCGCAAGCGCCTGCAGGAAGTGGGCAAGACCTGCGTGTTCAGCGAGCCCCCGCTGCGGCCGCGGTTGGCGGAAACGCTGACGGCGGGGTTGCCGGTGCGGTTGGCCGAGCTGGATGCCTTGGGTGGCACGGACCCGGTAGATGCCGAGGGCTATGAGCGCCTGCTGGAGAAGCTGGGTAGCGACCTGGCGGGGTGCCTGGAACAGCTCTAAGGCGCGCGGCCTTTTGGCGGGGTTGCGCCCGGCCTGCGGCCATGCGCGATCCTGGTAGGAGCAGCCTTGTGCTGCGAAGAGGCCGGTAAAAACACAGAAAATCTTTGCTGTTATTACCGGCCTCTTCGCAGCGCAAGGCTGCTCCTACAGGTTCATCATCGCCCTTGGTGCGTTCAGAGGGCGAACGGCAGGTGTAATGCCACCTGCTGGCGCTGCGCCAGGCGCACCTCGAACTCGCTCGGGTCATGGATCATCACATCCATCCCGGCAAACGATTCCGCCGCAATCAGGCGCGACAGCCAGAAACGCACACACCCGACCCGCAACATCTGGGGCCACAGCTCGGCCTCGGCGGCGGTGAACGGGCGCAGCGCCGCGTAGGCCGCCAGCAGCGCCTGGGCGCGTGGCACATCGAGGGCCCCGTGCTCATCGATACACCAGTCGTTCACGGTGATGGCGATGTCATATAGCATCGGCCCCGAGCAGGCGTTGTAGAAGTCGATCACACCGGTCAGGTGGGTGCCTTCGAACATCACGTTGTCGCGGAACAGGTCGGCGTGCAGGTTGGCCCGTGGCAAGGCCAGGATCTGCGCCTTGTGTGCATTGATTTCGTCCAGCGCTGGCTGCAACAGCGCAATCTGTTCGGCACTCAGGCGCGGCATCAGCTCGGCGCCAGACGCCAGCATCCAGTCCAGGCCACGGTCGGTCTTGCGCTCGATGACGTGGTTGCGGGTAGCCAGGTGGATGTGCGCGAGCAACTCGCCAACCTGGGCGCAGTGCTGGTTGTTGGGCACCTTGATGTGTTTGCCCGACAGCCGCGGCTGCAGCAACGCAGGCTTGCCACACAGTTCGCGCAGGCCATTGCCATCACGGTCACGCAGGGCGTACGGCACGGGCATGTCGGCGTCATGCAGCACGTCGAGCAGCTCGATGAAGAACGGCATGTCTTCGCTCGGGCCGCGCTCGATCAGCGTCAGGACGAACTCACCCTGTTCCAGGCTGACGAAGAAGTTGCTGTTTTCGGTACCGGCGGCGATGCCCTGGAAGTCGAGCAGACGGCCCAGCTGGTACGGCGCCAGAAAGGTTTCCAGCTCAGGCCGGGTCACGGGGGTGAAAACTGACATGATGAAAAATGCCCATACGGGCACTTCCGCCGGGAAGTGCCAGGTTAATGTGAACGATACGCGTCAGCTTACCACTCGAAGATCTTCCAGGACGGAATCAGCATGTCCGGCTGGTCGGAACGAATGAAATTGGCATCAGTGCCGTCGGCGCGTACCAGGAAATAAGGCTTGCCGTTTTTTGGCGTGATCTTGATCGCATACAGGAAGCCGTTCTGACGGTATTCCTGGATGGTTTTATCGCCTTCCGTGCGAATGGTCACCTCGGGATCGGCCGAGGGGGCGTCGTCCGCCGCCAGGGTGACGACTGGCATGGTTGCCAACAGACCGAGCAGTAACAGGCGATTGAGTGTACGCATGATAACCTTGTCCCTTTGTCGTCATTGATCCGGCTATTCTAGCTCCGGACCCGCCGAAAAGGTTGATTCTGCTCATGAGCCAAGCGCCCCTCGTCCTGGTGGACGGTTCCTCCTACCTCTACCGCGCTTTCCACGCATTGCCGCCGCTGACCACCTCCAAAGGCATGCCTACCGGCGCGGTCAAGGGTGTGCTGAACATGCTCAAGAGCCTGCGCAAGCAATACCCTGACAGCCTGTTTGCAGTGGTGTTCGACGCCAAGGGCGGTACCTTCCGCGATGCCATGTTCGCCGAGTACAAGGCCAACCGCCCGAGCATGCCCGATGACCTGCGGGTGCAGATCGAACCCCTGCATGCCAGCGTCAAGGCCTTGGGCTACCCCTTGTTGTGCGTCGAAGGCGTGGAGGCCGACGATGTGATCGGCACCCTGGCGCGCAGCAGCGCGGCGCAAGGCCGGCCGGTGATCATTTCGACGGGTGACAAGGACATGGCGCAGTTGGTGGACGGTCACGTCACCCTGGTCAACACCATGACCGGCAGCGTGATGGATGTTGCCGGCGTGCACGAAAAGTTCGGCGTTGGCCCCGAGCACATCATCGATTTCCTGGCCCTGATGGGCGACAAGGTCGACAACATCCCGGGCGTGCCGGGTGTGGGCGAGAAGACCGCTGCCGGCCTGCTGACCGGGATCGGTGGCGGCCTGCGTGATGTCTACGACAACCTCGACAAGGTCCCGGGCCTGAGCATCCGCGGCGCCAAGACCTTGCCGGCCAAGCTTGAGGAACACCGTGAGGCGGCGTTCCTGTCCTATGAGCTGGCCACCATCAAGATCGATGTGCCGCTGGATATCGAAGTCGAGGCGCTGGTTTGCGGCGAGCCAGACCGCGATGCGCTGCTGGCGTTGTACACCGAGATGGAGTTCAAGAGCTGGGTCGCCGACGTTCAGCGTGAAGCTGCCAGGGCCGGGGCAACCGTGGCCGTGCCTGAAGAAGCGGCGCCGGCGGCCAAGGCCGAACCGAAGTACGAGACGGTCCTCGACCAGGCCCGTTTCGACGCCTGGCTGGACAAACTGCGCCAGGCCCCGCTGTTTGCGTTTGACACCGAAACCACCGGCCTGGACGCGCAGCAGGCGCAACTGGTCGGCCTGTCGTTCGCGGTCGAGCCGTTCGAAGCCGCCTATGTGCCGCTGACCCATGACTACGAAGGCGCGCCGGTTCAGCTGGACCGCGAGGCTGTGCTGCTGGCGCTCAAACCCCTGCTGGAAGACCCGGCCAAAGCCAAGGTCGGGCAAAACGCCAAGTACGATATCAACATCCTGGCCAATGGCGCCCCGGCTATCCACATGCGCGGCGTGGCCTATGACACCATGCTCGAGTCCTATGTGCTGGACTCCACGGCCACCCGCCACGACATGGACAGCCTGGCGCAGAAGTACCTCGACCACACCACCATCACCTTCGAGCAGATTGCCGGCAAGGGCGCGAAACAGCTGACCTTCAACCAGATCCCGTTGGACAAGGCCGGCCCGTACGCCGCCGAGGACGCCGACATCACCCTGCGCCTGCACCAGGCGCTGCAGGCGCGCCTGGCCAAAACCCCAAGCGTGCAGCCGGTGTTGATGGACATCGAGATGCCGCTGGTGCCGGTGCTGGCCAAGATCGAGCGCCAGGGTGCGCTGGTGGATGCCGAGCTGCTGCACGTGCAGAGCGGCGAACTGGGCGTGAAGATGGCCGAACTGGAGCGCCGCGCCTACGAACTGGCTGGCGAGACATTCAACCTGGGCTCGCCCAAGCAGTTGGGTGCGATCCTCTACGACAAACTGGGCATGCCGGTGCTGAGCAAGACCGCCAAGGGCCAGCCGTCTACCGCCGAGGCGGTACTCGACGAACTGGCCGAGCAAGGCTACCCGCTGCCTGAGGTACTGATGCAGTACCGCAGCTTGAGCAAGCTCAAGAGCACCTACACCGACAAGCTGCCAGGGCAGATCAACCCACGCACCGGGCGCATTCACACCTCTTACCAACAGGCGGTGGCGGCTACCGGGCGCCTGTCGTCGAGCGACCCGAACCTGCAGAACATCCCGATTCGCACCGCCGAAGGGCGGCGTATCCGCCAGGCCTTCGTGGCCAGCCCTGGCTACAAGCTGCTGGCGGCGGACTATTCGCAGATCGAGCTGCGCATCATGGCTCACCTGGCCAAGGACGAAGGTTTGCTGCATGCCTTCCGCAACAACCTCGACGTGCACCGCGCCACTGCAGCTGAAGTGTTCGGCGTGCCGCTTGAGGCGGTAACCACCGACCAGCGCCGCAGCGCCAAGGCCATCAACTTCGGCCTGATCTACGGCATGAGCGCCTTTGGCCTAGCCAAGCAGATTGGCGTTGACCGCAAGCAGTCCCAGGACTACATCGACCGCTACTTCGCCCGCTACCCGGGCGTGCTGGCCTACATGGAGCGCACCCGCGCCCAGGCTGCCGAGCAAGGCTTTGTCGAAACGCTCTTCGGCCGTCGCCTGTACCTGCCAGACATCAACGCCAAGAACCCGGCCCTGCGCAAAGGCGCTGAGCGGACGGCGATCAACGCACCGATGCAGGGTACGGCTGCCGATATCATCAAGCGGGCGATGGTCAATGTGGACAACTGGCTGACCGAGAGCGGCCTGGATGCCCGCGTGATCCTCCAGGTGCACGATGAATTGGTGCTGGAGGTGCGTGAGGAGCTGGTCGAGCAGGTAAAAGATGAAATTCGCCTGCACATGAGCCGTGCCGCTCAACTGGATGTACCGTTGCTGGTGGAGGCAGGCATTGGCGCGAATTGGGACGAAGCTCACTGATTGAGCCGGCAAAGCTGTGTAGGATCTGCGACGTGGTGACGCGGATCCTGGCATGGCTAGATGCCATTAGTGCTGGAGTTTCATGAAACTATCGCAAATAGTTTTCAGGGCTTCGGAACTAAACCGGTGAAGCGGAACTCAGAGTAACTGAATGGCTGGTGAAGCCCTTCGATGCTCCTATGTTGTGTTAAGTGTTGGCAGATATCTGGACCCCGCCCTAGCGGTCCGGACTTGGACCCCGAACTTCCCCCTCCCCATACGAAGTCCGGGGTTTTTTTTGCCTGCGATTTGCCTGACAGGCGCTGCTGCTCCCCACTGTAGGAGCAGCCTTGTGCTGCGAAAGGGCCAATATGGGCAACAGATATCTACAGCCTGACATGGCCTCTTCGCAGCACAAGGCTGCTCCTACTGGAGTCTATCCAGGCTTTCAGGCCACGGGCTTGTCTTCCAGCTCCATCCAGCCCGCCAGCACGCGGTAGGCTTCGTCCAGCCCCAGGCGCTTCGGTGCCGAGAACAGCTGGATGGTGACTGCGTCGCCCCAGCCCTTGCGGATCTCCGACTGCACCTTGAGCAAGGTGTTCTTGCCGGCGCCGTGGGTGAGTTTGTCGGCCTTGGTCAGCAGGATGTGCATCGGCATGCCGCTGGCCTTGGCCCAGTCGAGCATCATCTTGTCGAAGTCGGTCATCGGATGGCGCACGTCCATCATCAAGATCACACCGCGCAGGCACTCACGGCTGCCCAGGTAGGCTTCCAGGTGGCGCTGCCAGTGCTGCTTGAGTGGAATCGGTACTTTTGCATAACCGTAGCCCGGCAGGTCGACCAAACGCCGTTCATCGTCCAGACTGAAGAAATTCAACAGCTGGGTGCGCCCCGGGGTTTTCGAGGTACGCGCCAGGCTGGCATGAGTCAGGGTATTGAGGGCGCTGGATTTGCCGGCGTTGGAACGGCCGGCGAAAGCCACCTCGTAACCCTGGTCGTCCGGGCATTGTTCGACCTTGGCTGCGCTGAGGGCGAATGTGGCTTTCTGGCAGAGGCCGAGGATGGGGTTCTTGACTTGCATGGGATATCCGATGTGGGTGTTGCCTGACTCTGAAGGCTCGAGCCTGGCAAGCGGTGTCGTTTCCGTTTGGATGGCGGAAGTATATAATGCCCCAGTTTTTGTGTGCTCATTCTCCCAGCGAAGGAGAGCGAGCATGGGGTGTCGAACAATAGCTCGCGCATCAGAACGCAGCGCGGCCCCCAACCCTGAAGGTCGTTCCGCATGGCGAAATGGCTGCTTGCTGTCGGTATGTTCCTGCCGTTTTTCAGCGCACAGGCTACACAGGATCCCGAGGTGTTGTACAACCGCACGTGTGCGGCCTGTCACGCCGGTCAGTTGCCACAGGCCCCCCAGCGGGGTGACCGGGCAGCATGGGAGCCAAGGCTGGCGCAAGGTGTGGATGTACTCGTGAGGCATGTGACCCAGGGTTTCAAGGCTATGCCGCCGCGTGGATTGTGCATGGACTGCAGTGCCGAGGACTACCGTTTGGTCATCCTTTGGATGAGCGGCAGTCCCGATACATAACATTTCACCCTTAGCCGTGTTGGATTAGCTGATGAACAAACTAGTCGTGAGTCTGCTGTTGACCATGGGTGTCGCAGGTGCGGCCATTGCTGCGGAACCTATCAAAGGCGATGCCGCCGCCGGCCAGGCCAAGACGGCCGTCTGTGGTGCCTGCCACAACCCCGACGGCAATAGCCTGGCACCGAACTTCCCGAAACTGGCAGGCCAGGGCCAGCGTTACCTCGAAAAACAACTGCACGATATCAAGTCCGGCAAGCGCACCGTGCTGGAGATGACCGGCATGCTGGCTGCCTTCAATGACCAGGACCTGGCCGATATCGCGGCGTACTTCGCTAGCCAAAAAGGTAGCGTCGGGGCGGCCGACCCCAAGCTCGTCGAACGCGGTCGCGCCTTGTTCAATGGCGGCGACCTGGAAAAAGGCATGCCCGCCTGTACCGGCTGCCACTCACCGAACGGCGCAGGCATCGCCCTGGCGGGCTTCCCGCACCTGGGCGGGCAGCACTCGCAATACGTGACCAAGCAACTGACCGAGTTCCGTGAAGGCGTGCGTACCAACGATGGCGATGCCATGACCATGCGTACCATCGCGGGCAAGCTGAGCAACCACGATATCGAAGCGTTGGCCAGCTACATCCAGGGCCTGCACTGAGGTAAATGGCGAGTGCTTCGCGGCCAAACCCGCGAAGAGGCTGGCGTATTAACATTCGGTTAATGTTGTAAGCCAAAGATGAAAGGGCGGCCGGACCGCCCTTTTTTACGTCCGCAGCCGTTACACTACAGAACTCGGGCCTGGCCCGGCCTGTCTCAACACAGGTCGCGTCGAGGCGACCCATGAATGCTCAGGAGTAAAGCATGCGTAAACTGATTCTCAGCGCTGCGCTGGTCGCCGCCAGCGTATTCGGTATGACCGCCGTACAGGCCGCCGAGCCTGTTGCCGGCAAGGAATATCTCGAGCTGAGCAACCCTGTTCCAGTTTCCGTGCCTGGCAAGATCGAAGTGGTCGAGCTGTTCTGGTACGGCTGCCCTCACTGCTACCACTTCGAGCCGGTAATCAACCCGTGGGCTGAAAAACTGCCGAAAGACGTCAACTTCAAGCGCGTACCGGCCATGTTCGGTGGCCCGTGGGACGCTCACGGCCAGATGTTCCTGACCCTCGAAGCCATGGGCGTCGAGCACAAGGTGCATGCCGCCGTCTTCGACGCCATCCAGAACCAGAAAAAGCGCCTGACCGACCCTCAGGACATGGCCGACTTCCTCGCCACCCAAGGCGTGGACAAGGACAAATTCCTCGCCACCTTCAACTCCTTCGCCATCAAAGGCCAGGTCAACCAGGCCAAGGAACTGGCGAAGAAGTACGAAATCACCGGCGTACCGAGCATGGTCGTCAACGGCAAGTACCGCTTCGACCTGGGCACCGCAGGCGGGCCAGAGGGCGTGCTGAATGTTGCCGACCAGCTGATCGCCAAGGAGCGCGCCGCTAAGTAAGCGGCGTACCCATGCCCCGCTTCCGAAGCACGCGTGGCATTGGCCTGCACCAGCCGCAGGTCAACGAACATCACCTGCAGGCGCCTGGCCTGCCAGAGGATGGGCGCCTGCGGCTGCTCAGTTTCAATATTCAGGTTGGCATCAGCACTGAGCGCTACCGGCATTACCTGACCCGCAGCTGGCAGCACCTGCTGCCGCACACCGGGCGTGCCAGCAACCTGCAAAAAATCGGCAAGCTGCTCAGTGACTTCGACCTGGTGGCCTTGCAGGAAGCCGATGGCGGCAGCCTGCGTTCAGGCTACATCAACCAGGTCGAACACCTGGCCCAACTGGGCGCCTTCCCTTACTGGTACCAGCAGCTCAACCGTAACCTCGGGCGCTTCGCCCAGCACAGCAACGGCGTGCTCAGCCGCCTCAAGCCGCAACACCTCGAAGACCACCCCCTGCCCGGCCCGGCCGGTCGCGGTGCCATTCTGGTGCGTTTCGGCGAGGGTGAAGATGCGCTGATCGTGGTGATGATGCACCTGGCGCTCGGCGCCAAAACCCGCGCCCTGCAGCTTGGCTACATTCGCGAGCTGATTGGCGGCTACCGCCATCAGGTGTTGATGGGTGACATGAACACCCATGCCACCGACCTGCTGGAGCACTCCCCCCTGCGCGACCTGGGCCTGGTTGCCCCGCAAGTCGAGGCCACCTTCCCCAGTTGGCGACCGCAGCGTTGCCTGGACCATATCCTGCTCAGCCCAAGCCTCACCCTTGAGCGCGTGGAGGTGTTGGCGCAGCCAATTTCCGATCACCTTCCCGTTGCCGTCGAGATTCGATTGCCTGATGCATTGACTGTGGATACGCTGCCGGTTTTGAGCTAATTGCCATCACCGTTTGCGGGCCCGGGCATGACTGACGACGCTGAGCGCTGGAAAGAGAAATACCTTAAGAGCATCGAGCAGCAAGAGAAGCTTGAACGCCGTTGGGACGCGCGTCTCGACCTGTTGCGTCGTGGGCTGGTGCGCAGCACCCTGGCTGCCGAAGGCAGTGACAAGGTGGTGGACCAGTGCATGAAGGAAATGCGTGAGGTCATCCGCAGCGACAACATGGACGCAGGCCTTGCCGGGCTGATTCCGCGCCTGGAAAAAGCCGTGCTGGATTCCGAGCAACGCCGGGAAACCCGCATGAACCAGGTCAGCGATGCGCTGACGGCGCTGGTCACTCAGCTGCAAGGCTTGCCGCTGCCAAGCGACATCTCGCGGCCGCTGAAAAAACTGGCGAAAAAACTCGACGGCGGGGTTGCCCAGTCGCGTGAGCTGCCCCCGTTGCTGGGGGAGCTGAGCGGCCTGCAAGGTCGCGCGCTGGATGCGTTGGGCAAGCCTGAAGAAGAGCGGCCAGGCTTTCTGCAGCGCTTGTTTGGTGGTCGTGACAGCGAGCAGCCCGACGAAGCAGAGGTTGCACTGGCGGCGGCGCCTGTTGTGGCAATGGCTGAGGCCGTGGCGCCGCCCGTTGCCGCCCCCGTTCAGCGCGTTGCTGAAGACCCGCAGCCCGAGGATGTAGACGCACTGCTGCCCTTGGCACCCCCAGCACTGCCTGAGCCAGCCTTGGTAGCGGAGCTGGAAGGGCCGGCACTGATCGAAACCGCAGACGTGCCGAGCGCGCCGCCACCCGAGCCTGTGCCGGATGAGGCGCCAGCGCCAGAGCCAGCCCTCAGCCAACCCACGCCAGAGGCCGTACCGCCGCAGACGCTGGAAGAAACGTTCGGTGAAGATGGCCCCTATGCCCTGCCCTACGCGGTAGAGCCGCCCTACAGCCAAGTGGCCGCCCATATCGAGCAGACGCTGATCGGCTTGCTCGACGACCTCAGCCTGCCCGAGCGGCACAAGGCCCAGGCCCTGGAAATGCGCGAGCGGGTGGCGCGGGGGCTGAACTGGTACGAACTGATCCCGGTGCTCGACGACTTGGCGGTGCTGATGTTGGCGATTACCGACAGCGGCCAGCACGAATTCGAGACCTACCTGCAACAGCTCAACGAGCGCCTGGAAGGTTTCCAGAGCCACCTGCACGAAGCCAGTGCCGGGCATGCCGACAACAGCACCGCCGCCGAGGCGCTGGACACCCAGCTCCGCCAGCAGGTTGATGGGCTGCAGAGCAGTGTGAAGGGCGCCGCCGACGTGGACAGCCTCAAGCACATCCTGGAAAACCGGCTCGAGGGCTTGCTGGTGACCATGGACGAGCACAAGCACGAGCGTGATCGCCGCGAGCAGGAACTTGCCGGTCGCCTGCAGGGCCTGTCCGAGCGTGTGGCGAACATGGAGCACGAGGCGCTTGGCTATCGCGAGCACCTTGAAGAGCAGCGGCAAAAGGCCTTGCTCGACCCGCTGACCGGCCTGCCTAATCGCGCAGCCTGGAGCGAGCACCTGGAACGCGAGATGCTCGACTGGCAGGAAAACGGCGGCCACTTGGCCATGGCGATTCTCGACCTGGACCACTTCAAGCGCATCAACGACAACTACGGGCACCTGGCGGGTGACAAGGTGCTGAAGATCGTCGCTGACCAGCTGCGCAAGCGCCTGCGCGGGCGCGACTTCATCGCCCGCTTTGGCGGTGAGGAGTTCGTCCTGTTGTTCCCGCAGACTTCACCCGCCGCGGCCGCACAGATGGCTGAGCTACTGCGTGCGACCATCGAAGCCTGCCCGTTCCATTTCAAAGGCGAGCGCGTGGTGATCACCGCCTCCATTGGCTTGGGTGCATTCCGTTCCGGCGAGCGCGGTGACCAGGTGCTCAAGCGCGCCGACACCGCGCTGTACCGTGCCAAGGACTTGGGGCGCAACCGAGTCGAGCAGGGGTAAGGGCGGCACTGACTCACGGCGAGCACAGGCCATTCAGAGCACGTTATACTGTAGCGCTTACACGCTGAGGCCGCCGACGTGCTTTCCACCGTTAAAAAAACACTGCTCACCTGCTTGCTGGTTGCTGTTGCAGGTTGCTCGACGGGCCTGCGCATCGACCGCAGCCACCCTTCGGCCAACCAGGACGAGCGTATCCAGTTTGTCGTCCTGCACTACACCAATGCCTCGCTCGAGCGCTCATTGGCGCTACTGACCCATGGCGAGGTCAGCAGCCACTACCTGATCGGCGATGGCCCGGCCACGGTCTATCAGCTGGTGGATGAAAGCCGCCGCGCCTGGCACGCCGGTGACAGCCAATGGCAAGGGCGCACCTGGTTGAATTCGACCTCGATCGGTATCGAAATCGTCAACCCAGGGTTCACCGATACGCCGAATGGCCGAGTCTGGCACCCCTACAGCGAAGCCCAGATTCAGGCCTTGATCGCGCTGCTCAAAGACATCGTCAAACGCAACAACATCGACCCCCGGCATATCGTTGGCCACAGCGATATCGCGCCGTTGCGCAAGCTCGACCCAGGCCCGTTGTTCCCGTGGAAGCGCCTGGCCGACGCGGGTATCGGTATCTGGCCCGAGCCTAACGCAGTGGCGCGGCAACAAGCCTTCTTCAGCGTCAACCCGCCGAGCGTGAGCTGGTACCAGCAGGAGCTGGCGCGTTTCGGCTATGCGATCGCGCAAACCGGTGAACTCGACGTGGCCACCCGGCATGTGATCGCGGCGTTCCAGATGCGCTTCCGCCCACAACGCTTCGATGGCATGCCCGATGCCCAGACGGCCGCCATGCTGCAAGTGCTCAACCGCATGCGTTGATGCAGGGGGAATGGGCTGCGCAGCAGCCCTTGACCCGTTAATCGCCCAACGGCGAGGATGATTCTCGATTCAGTTGCTATACCTTGGTAATCAACTGGATGCCCTTGATGTCAGCCCTCATCGCCACGCTGCGCCAAATTTTTTACCGTCCCTGGATGCTGGCCTCACTGGCAGCACTGGCCAGCGCCGCACTGTTGCTCAGCGCCAGCATCGGTATTGCCCTGCAGCAGATGAAACAAAGCGAGAGTGAACAGATGAATGCGCAGGGCGAGCGCTTTCTCGATCGCCTTGAGCAGGTATTCGGCCAGCTTCGTGAAGGGGTCGACACCCTGCAGGCGCAGCCCTTGCGCGGCTGCAGCCCAGAGATGCTGGCGGCATTGCAGCAGGTGGGCCTGAGTTCGCGCTTCATTTATGAAGCCGCGTACGTCGATGCCCATGTCGCCTGCTCCAACCGGGGGGATGAACGGGCCTTCGAACCACTGCGCGCGCCCGACATCAAGGGGCCGACCTACAGCTATTGGTTGAACACCACGATCGAACCCGACGAAAATCTGGCAGCCCTGATGCTGGGGCGTGGCAATTTCGTGGTGTCCACGTCGCGCGGGCACCTGACCGATGTTGTCGACCTGCCGCCCGGTGGCAGCCTAGTGGTGGTGCTGGACAACGGTACCCGGGCCATCCCGGTACTAGGCCCGCCGCAGGTGTGGCCACCGCCCTCGGCCTGGTCGGCCAGCCACAAGTCGCTGCTCGAATTGAGCGACCGCCTCATCTACCGCATGCCGACCAAATCGCCGGATTACCAATTGGTGCTGATTGCGCCACGCGCCAGCCTGCCCCTGCGCATGAACGGCATGCTCTGGCTGCTGTTCCCTGGCAGCGTACTGGCCGCCTGCTGCATTGGCTGGCTGGTGTTGCAGCTGATTCTGCAGCGCCGCTCGATGAGCTCGGAGCTGCAGAACGCACTGCGCCGGGGCGAACTGCAGGTGCTTTACCAGCCGATCATCGAGCTCGACACACGGCGTTGTGTCGGTGCCGAGGCCCTGGTGCGCTGGCGCCGCCCGGACGGCACCTTGACCAGCCCGGACCTGTTCATTCCGTTGGCCGAAAATACCGGGCAGATCCGCCAGATCACTGACTTTGTCTTGCAGCGGGTGCTTGAGCAGTTGGGCCAGTTGCTGCGTTCGCACCGCAACCTGTACATCTCGGTAAACCTTGCGGCGTGTGATGTGATGGTCCCGCGCATTGGCCGGGTGGCGGCGCGGCTGCTGGCCTTGCACCGGGTGGCGGCCAGCCAGATCGCCTTCGAGGTGACCGAACGCGGCCTGATCGACGTGGTGGTGGCGCGCGACAACCTGCAGGCTCTGCGTGCGGTGGGCCACCAAGTGTTGATCGACGATTTTGGCACGGGTTACTGCAGCCTCGCCTACCTGCAGACGCTGCCCGTGGACTGCCTGAAGATCGACAAGGCCTTCATTGATGCCTTGGGGCACGATGCCGCCAGCAGTGGTGTGGCCCCGCACATCATCCGCATGGCCCACGACCTGCACCTGCGGGTGATTGCCGAAGGCATCGAATGCGAAGACCAGGCGGTGTTACTCAACAGTGAAGGGGTTAATTACGGCCAAGGCTGGTTGTTCGCCCGGCCGTTGAACGCCCGTCAATTTGCCGAGCTGGTGACCCGCGGGTGGCGGGCGGTGCCGGCGCGGCGGGGTACCGATGAGTCTTGAGGGCAAACCCTGTCGTCAGACCGGCAATGCCATGTAGAACTGAGTGCCCTGCCCCGGCCGGGAAAATACGCCCATTCTGCCACCGTGCAGTTGCACGATTTCTTTGCACAACGCCAAGCCAAGACCCGCGCCACCTTTTTTGCGCCCTACCTGCACAAACGGCTCGAAGATGCGCCCTTGCTGCCCATAGGCGATACCCTCGCCGTTGTCTTCGACACTGATGATCACCCGCTCCGCATGCCGCCTGGCGTGAAGCCGTATACGGCCACCGCTGGGGGTATGGCGGACCGCGTTGTGCAGCAGGTTGTCCAACACCCGGTCGAGCTGGGCGATGTCGGCCTGAATACGTGGCAGCGGCAGTTCCAGCTCCTTGATCAATTCGATCTGCTTGTGCGCGGCCTGCTCGGTAAAACGCAGCTGCGCGCGCTCCAGCAGCTCATCGATGGCACAGGGGGCGAGGTCAAGCTTCTGCAGGCCGCTCTGGTAGCGCGAGAAATTGAGCAAGTCGTTGATCAATTGGGTCAGCCGCTGCATTTCCTCGCCGATGGTCTCGAGCAGGTCGTACTCGCGCGCCTCGGGCGGGAACTTCACCCGCTCGCGCAGCAGGCCGAACGCCATGTGCATGCCCGTGACCGGGGTGCGCAGCTCGTGCGAGGCACGCAGCACGAACTCGCTGCGTACGCGCTCGAAGGCCCGTTGTTCGGTGACATCGTGCAGCACCATCACCGCACCCAGGATCGGCCCCTGGGGGTGGCTGACCGGTGTCAGGCTGTAGGTCAGCAGGCGGGTTTCTTCATCGACGTCGATGCTCAGGTCGTCGGGTGGGCGATCAAGGCTACCACCGCGCAGCACTTGGCGTAGCTGTTGCTCCAGCTCCGGGCGTTGCAAGGCTTCGGCCAGGGTGTTGCCTAGGCGGCTGTCGCTCCAGCCCAGCTGGCGCTGCGCCACAGGGTTGAGGTGTTCCAGGCGGCCTTGGCGGTCAATGATCAGCAGGCCATCGTCGATGCTGTCGAGCACGGCCTGCAGGCGTTGCTGGCCGGCCAGCAGTTCATCGACGTTGGTTGCCTGGTGCTTGCGCAAGGCGTCGGCCATGAGCCCGAAGCGGCGGGTCAGTTGGTTCAGCTCGATGGCCTGGGTAACTGGCAGTGTTACGTCGAAGTCGCCCTTGCCCAATTGATCGGCCGCCTTGGCCAAGGCTTCGATCGGTTGGCCGAAGCGTCGCGCGATGTTGTGCGCCGTGATGAAACCCAGCACGAGGATCACCAAGCCCATCAGGCCAAGGACGCCGCTGACCATCAAGGCGCGATCGCGGGTATGTTCCTCGCTGCGGGTAATGTGATCCAGCGCTTGCTTGTGGGCGTCGATAAGGTCGGTGCGCACTTGGTTGAAGGCAGCCCCCAGGGGCTGGTCCATACCCATGCTGCGCGCCGGTGCAGGGCTGTCGCGGTAGGCCTCGAGGAAGGTCTGGTAGTTGCTGCTGGCCTTGCTGAAGCCGGTGCGTTCGCCGCCTTGTTCAAGCCCTTGGTTGAGCAGGGACTGGAAGTTGTCTTGCAGCACTTGCAGGCTTTGCGGCGCGGTGTCCTCGTCGAGGATCAGGGTCAGCTGTTCGCCGAGGTTCTGCCGCAATTTAAGCCCCACTTCCAGGGCGTGGGTGGTGTCTCGCACGAGCTGCTGTTGCACCGAGGCCATCTGCAGCACGCTCACCAGGCCCAGCATCAGGCCGAGCAAGGCCACCGTGACCAGCGCCGAAATGCTGAGGAAAAGCCGCGTGCGCAGCTTCATCTGCCACTTCATAGGTTGTACTGCTTACGTTTGCGATACAGGGTCGAGGCATCGATGCCCAGGGTTTTGGCGGCCTGGTCAAGGGTATCGCTGGCAGCCAGCACCGCACCGATGTGGGCGCGTTCCAGTTCATCCAGGCTCAAGGCTGCGCCAACCCGAGGTGCGTTGCCGGCGGGTTGTTCGCCCATGCCCAGGTGGCTGATCTCGACGCGCTCCTGCGGGCAGATGATGCTGGCGCGTTCGACCACGTTGCGCAGTTCACGGATGTTGCCAGGCCAGCGGTAGTTGAGCAGGGCTGCACGGGCTTCGTCGCTGAAGCCGCGGGCGGGCCGGGAGTATTCCTTGACGAAGCGGGCCAGAAAACGATCGGCCAGGGTCAGGATGTCTTCGCTGCGCTCGCGCAGGGGCGGCAGGTGCAAGGTGATCACGTTCAGGCGGTACAGCAGGTCTTCGCGGAAGCGGCTTTCGCGCACCATCTCCTCGAGGTTGAGGTTGGTGGCAGCCAGAATGCGCACATCGGCGCGTCGGGTGACCGGGTCACCCACACGCTCGTACTCCTTGTCCTGGATAAAGCGCAGCAGCTTAGGCTGCAAGGTCAGTGGGAAATCACCGATTTCATCCAGGAACAACGTGCCGCCGTCGGCCTGGCTGACCCGGCCAAGGGTGCTCTCGCTGGCACCGGTGAAGGCGCCGCGGGTATGGCCGAACAGCTCGCTTTCCATGAGCTCGGCATTCAGCGAGGGGCAGTTGATGGTGACGCAGGCTTTGCGCGCACGCTTGCTCCAGCCATGAATGGCGCGGGCCAGCTCGCCCTTACCGGTGCCGGACTCGCCCAGGATGAGGATGTTGGCATCGGTGGTTGCAACCTGGCGCGCCGTTTCCAGCACCACCATCATGGCCGGGCTGTGCGAGTCGAGGCCGTCCTTGGGTTTGCGCACCTCGCCTTCAAGGGCTTCGAGGCGTGCCGACAGTTGGCGCACTTCCAGCTGTTTGGCGGTGGCCAGGCGCAGCTGGTCTGGGCTGCAGGGCTTGACCAGGTAATCGGCCGCCCCTGCCTGGATGGCATCCACCGCGGTGTCGATCGCCGAATGCGCGGTCACGATCACCACCCGCATCCAGGGGGCCTGGATGCGCATCTGCGCCAGCACGTCGAGGCCGTTGTCCTCGCCCAGGCGCAGGTCGAGGAAGCACAGGTCGAACACCTGGCGTTGCAACAAGGTTTCGGCTTGGGCGGCACTGTTGGCGGTGGCCACGCTATAGCCTTCGTCTTCGAGGCAGTAGCGGAAGGTGCGCAGGATCGCGGACTCGTCATCCACCAGCAGAATGCGGCCTTGGTTGTCCTGGGCTGATTCCATTTCCTGCGCTCCTTAGGATAGATCTTCAATTAGTGTGGGAAAAATCGGGCAAGTTGCATGGTCAATTCTGAAGGATTCTGTCCTTTGCATGCTAGCCAATGGCCAAAGTAAGCCCGAAAACCGCGATATCTCGATGATTTGCTTAGAGCTACGCGCTGGCACATTGGTTGCGACTATTTTCTGTTTTTGCCAACAAAGGAGCCACAGCCATGCCCTTTTCCCCACGACTGGCCGTGTTGGCGGCCACCTTGCTGCCGGTATTGACCCCGGCATTCGCTGACCCTGTGCAGGACGCCCGCCTGGAGGGCTCGCTGCAAACCGCGTTATCGCTCAACAGGATGCTCAACCCGTTTCGCATCGATGTCGAGGTGGACGGCCAGCAGGCGCGGCTGACCGGTGAGGTCGAGAACGATGTCGAGCGCCAGTTGGCCGAGCATGTCGCCCTGGCTACCCGCGGTATCGAACAGGTCGACAACCAGTTGAAGGTCAATGCCCAGCTGGTGGAGCGCCCGCTGGAACTGCGGGCTTATGCACAGCGGCTGGAAGATGCAACGTTGGCTGCCGTGATCAGGGCACGGCTGCTGTGGAGCCGCACGACCGAGAAAGCGCCTATCGAGGTGCAAAGCAGCGATGGCGTGGTGACGCTTCGCGGCAGGGTCGACAGCGCGGAGGCCAAGGAGCTGGCCGGGGTGGTGGCGCGAACCACCGACGGCGTGCACCTGGTCAACAACCTGGTCAGCCTGGATACCGCCGCCATGGCCAAGGCTCGCGAGAACCCGGTGGGTGCCCCGACCGGGCCGCAACCCAGCGATAGCTGGATCGTCGACAAGATCCAGAACAGCTTCCGTTTCAGCCGCAACCTCGATGGCCTGAACCTCAAGGTGGCCAGCCAAGAGGGCCTGGTACGGCTGTCGGGAGAGGTGGTCAGCAGCGAGCAGAAAACCATCGCCGTGGAGATCGCCCGGCAGATCATCGGCGTGCGCGGTGTGGACGCCGACCTGCTCAAGGTCGCGACCAAGGTCGAGGGCTGATCGTGCAATTCGCACGACGTCAGGGACGGCATCGTGCAGGATACGTCCTTCGGTGCCATGCGTGATTATCTTAAGTATATGATTTTAAAGGAATTTTATTGAATTCAAAGGCTGGCATGCAGGCTGCAATTACCTGTTCAGGTTTGAACAACAATTACAGCAGGAGGAGCCGGCATGAACCGCCAATCTGTCAACCGCTCGCAGAACGCCGCACTGCCTTTGCGCCAGTTCCTGTTTCTCGGCATGGCGCTGCTGATGACCTTGGCCGCCGGCCTCTTCTACTACAGCTGGCAGACCGCGCGTCTGGCAGATCAAGTGGCGGCGCAGACCGCGCTGTTGACGCAGATTCAGGCAACCCGTGCCAGCACCCTGGTCAGGGCGGCTGACCCGCTGCCTTCGCCTAAGGCCAATGCCTCGTCGGCCACCGTAGAAACTGTCGTACCCCAGGATCGCTGGGTGTTCTGAGCCTGTCCTGGACGCCTAGGGCCGGATTGATTTCAAAAAAGAAAGGAGAACCACCATGCTGAGTTGGGCTATCACTTTCCTCATCATCGCCATTGTCGCCGCCGTACTGGGCTTCGGTGGTATCGCTGGCGCCGCTACGGGTATCGCGAAGATCCTGTTCATCGTCTTCCTGGTCCTGTTCGTAGCCTCCTTCTTCTTTGGACGTGGTCGAGGTTGACGATGAGCAGGAAGCTTTGCACTGCCCTGGCTGCCGCCTTGTTGCTGGGCGGCAGTGCAGGGGCGATGGCGGCCAATGACGGCCAGGTCCGGGTCGACCAATTGCTCGGCTCGGACCCTGAATACCGGGAAGCGTGGGAGGACACGATCAAGGGCGAGGAACGGCTGCCCGATTGGGTAGTCAACCTCACCGGCAGTGCCCAGGAGCAGATGTCGGCAGTCACCGAGGACGGTGACCAGTACCTGGTCGGCCCCCTGTGCGAAACGGCGGACAACTGCACCTACAAACGCCTGATCGTGGCGTTCAGTTGGGACAAGGACGATGCCTACGGGATGCTCGTAGAGGTACCCGAAGGCTTGCCGAGCGATAAGTCGCCTACCCGTCATGCGCAGTACCGCTGGCTTGGCAAGCCGGATGACGGCATGAAGGCGATGTTGCGCGAGCAACTCAAGCGTGACCCGAAATGGTACTGAGCGTTTAGCCAGCGCTGATGAACGGTAACGCACTGTCACGTAATAGAAGCTGAACCTTTTTATAGTTCAGGCTTCTATGATGCGCCGCCCCGAGGAGGGGCAGCACATGACCATGGGGCCGGGCTGTTCTGATTGTTGCAAGATCGGAGTGGCCTAGGGGTACAGGGAGTGCCTCCAGTATTGGGCCGGGTCAGGAAAGGCGGAATCGGAAGCCTCAGGTCGGGGGTGTCATCGGGGACACCGCACCGACCTGACTTCCGAGGAGCCATCAGCCATTTCATCAATGCCATCGTCCAATGGCCCTTCTTGCGTGTTTTTCGCTTCGGGACACATTTTGTCTCGACCGTACATCACATTTTTTTCCGTTCGATGCCGCTGCCGCAAGTGTCATTTCGGCCATTCGGATTGTCGAACAAGCCATTCATCCCCCTCCCTATGCACTGCCATATCGGCCCAAAAATGGCGCTTTGGTCTTGTTCGGGTTTCCGAACGTTATAAATCAAGCACTTGCGGCATGCCATTTTCAGCGCAAACCGTTATGCAGTATCGGCATGGGGTATGCGTTTCCGGCATTAGATTTCCCCCTTCCCCATCGCAATAGTTGCCGCCTTTTCGCTGGCCCGAGCGCCCTGTCGCTCGCTCGCGGTGTCCTTACATGAGGTCGCCGGACGGAAGCTTTTTCGCTCACCGTGACGTTGCCAACGGCTCTGTTACGCGCGTTTTCGTTCGACGCCCATGACCACTAGAACAAAGGGTAAAGACATGAAGAAGGCAAAACTGAGCCTCGCCTGGCAGATCGTTATCGGTCTGGTCCTGGGCGTTGCAATCGGCGCGCTACTGAATCATTTCAGTGCGGAAAAGGCATGGTGGATCAGCAACGTCCTCCAGCCCGCTGGTGACATCTTCATTCGCCTGATCAAGATGATCGTCGTCCCGATCGTGATTTCGTCGCTGATCGTGGGCATCGCCGGAGTTGGCGACGCGAAGAAACTGGGCAGCATCGGCCTCAAGACCATCATCTACTTCGAAGTGGTGACCACCATCGCCATCGTCGTCGGTCTGGTGTTGGCCAACCTGTTCCACCCGGGCGCCGGCATCGACATGAGCACCCTGGGTACCGTGGACATCTCCAAGTACCAGGCCACCGCGGCCGAAGTGCAGCATGAGCACGCGTTCATCGAAACCCTGCTGAACCTGATCCCGTCGAACATCTTCGCAGCGCTGATGCGTGGCGAAATGCTGCCGATCATCTTCTTCTCGGTAATGTTCGGCCTGGGCCTGTCGAGCCTGCAGGCAGAACTGCGCGACCCGCTGGTGCGTACCTTCCAGGCTGTGTCGGAGACCATGTTCAAGGTCACCCACATGATCATGAACTACGCCCCGATTGGCGTATTTGCCCTGATCGCCGTGACCGTCGCCAACTTCGGCTTCAGCTCGCTGCTGCCGCTGGCCAAGCTGGTGTTGCTGGTGTACTTCGCCATCGCCTTCTTCGCCTTCATGGTGCTGGGCCTGGTGGCGCGCGTGTTCGGCTTCTCGGTGATCAAGATCATGCGCATCATGAAAGATGAGCTGATCCTGGCCTACTCCACCTCCAGCTCCGAAACCGTGCTGCCACGGGTGATCGAGAAGATGGAGAAGTACGGTGCGCCGAAGTCGATCTGCTCGTTCGTGGTACCGACTGGCTACTCGTTCAACCTCGATGGTTCGACCCTGTACCAGAGCATTGCGGCAATCTTCATTGCCCAGCTGTATGGCATTGACCTGTCGTGGAGCCAGCAGCTGCTGCTGGTCCTGACCCTGATGGTCACCTCCAAAGGCATTGCCGGTGTACCGGGCGTATCCTTCGTGGTACTGCTGGCGACCCTGGGCAGCGTAGGCATCCCGCTGGAAGGCCTGGCCTTCATCGCCGGTGTCGACCGCATCATGGACATGGCCCGTACCGCACTGAACGTGGTCGGCAATGCCCTGGCCGCGCTGGTTATCGCACGTTGGGAAGGCATGTACGACGCTGCCAAGGGCGAGCAGTACTACGCCTCGCTGATGGCCGACAAGCAGGAAGCTGCAGTGGTTGGCCAGACCGCCAAACGCTGAAGCTAAAGCGTTGAACAAAAAGCCCCGACTTGTCGGGGCTTTTTGTTGCCTGTGGGATTGCCGGGGGCGCTTTGCGCCCCTTTCGCGACGCAAGGCCGCTCCTACACCGACCGCGTCATGCCCCTATTTACAGGGCATGTGCGGACACTGTGGGAGCAGCCTTGTGCTGCGAAGAGGCCGGTGACAACTGTCCTGTTCTCAGCGCCTGCCCCGGCCTCTTCGCAGCACAAGGCTGCTCCTACAGGGGGGTGGGCTACGTTTGGCGCTAATGAACAGCTCGATACGCTATCATTCGGGCATTTTTCAGGGGGAATACACGGATGCTCAACGGCCTTTGGCTCGGCTTTTTCCTGGTGGCGGCCGTGTCCGCCCTGGCCCAATGGCTGATCGGCGGTAACGCCGGCATCTTCGCGGCGATGGTCGAGAGCATCTTTGCCATGGCCAAGCTGTCGGTGGAGGTGATGGTCCTGCTGTTCGGCACCCTGACCCTGTGGCTGGGCTTTCTGAAAATCGCCGAGAAGGCCGGCATCGTCGAATGGCTGGCCAAGGTGCTTGGCCCGCTGTTCGCCAGGCTGATGCCAGAGGTACCCAAGGGCCACCCTGCCCTGGGCCTGATCACCATGAACTTTGCCGCCAATGGCCTGGGCCTGGACAACGCGGCCACGCCGATCGGCCTGAAGGCCATGCGGGCGCTGCAGGAGCTGAACCCCAGCAGCACCACCGCGAGCAACGCGCAGATCCTGTTCCTGGTGCTTAATGCCTCGTCGCTGACCCTGTTGCCGGTGACCATCTTCATGTACCGCGCGCAACAAGGCGCGGCCGACCCGACGATGGTGTTCCTGCCGATCCTGCTGGCCACCAGCGTGTCGACCCTGGTCGGCCTGCTGTCGGTGGCCGTCATGCAGCGCCTGCGTTTGTGGGACCCGGTGGTACTGGCGTATCTGATCCCCGGTGCGCTGCTGTTGGGCTGCTTCATGGCCTTTCTCGGCACGTTGTCGGCGGCCGCGCTGTCGAGCCTGTCGTCGATCCTGGGCAACCTCACGCTGTTTGGCGTGATCATGCTGTTTCTGGTAATCGGCGCGCTGAAGCGGGTCAAGGTATACGAAGCCTTTGTCGAAGGGGCCAAGGAAGGCTTCGATGTGGCCAAGAACCTGCTGCCTTACCTTGTGGCCATGCTGGTGGCGGTGGGTGTGCTGCGCGCCTCGGGCGCCCTGGAGCTGGCGCTGGATGGCATTCGCCATGCGGTGAACTGGATGGGCCTGGATACACGCTTCGTCGAAGGCCTGCCCACCGCGCTGGTCAAGCCGTTCTCCGGCAGTGCCGCGCGGGCGATGTTGATCGAGACCATGCAGACGCAAGGCGTGGACAGCTTCCCGGCGCTGGTCGCAGCGACCATCCAGGGCAGTACCGAGACCACGTTCTATGTGCTGGCGGTGTACTTCGGTGCGGTGGGCATCCAGCGGGTGCGCCACGCGGTCGGTTGCGCACTGCTGGCGGAGTTCTCCGGGGTGGTCGCGGCGATCTTCGTCTGCTACTGGTTCTTCGGCTGAGCCTGCGCGGCCTGGGCGACTGTCCAGGCCACCACCTGCCCTGCCAGCTGGTCGCTGGCCGCACCGAAGCCTGCGACGACAGCCGCGACCTGCTTGTCGGCCAACGGCCGGCGGATTTCGAACCGTTTGCTGGCCAGGATGCGCTGGCTACGGCCCTGGACCAGCCGCGCATCGTAACGAATCACCACCTCCACTGCCCCGTCCGGGCGGTACTCGCTTTGAAACGCCTGCAGTTCGCCGGCCAGCTCGTAGTCCGCCTGCAGGTTGCTGTCGTCGGCGCTCAGGCGCTGCACCTGGCCGTCACGCTGGAACCCGTCGAGCAGGCGGTTGCGTAACAGTACCGGCACAGCGTCGCTCCAGCGTGCGCCCTTGTAGCTGCTGACCACGTCCCCTTGTGGAATCACCGTGATCCGTGGGCCGGCCAGCACTTCGCTGGCCAGCGGTTTGTTCAGCCGCAGCGACCAGTCCAGCGGTGTGGCAACGCGGCTTGGCTGGTTCACGGGCAGGCGATAGAGGTCCACAGGTTCGCTTGGCGGCAGGATCGAGCAGGCACTGGCCAGGCTCATCGCGGCCGCCAGGGCCAAAAGGCGCAGCGAAGGTTTCATGGCTGGAACTCCTTGTTGTTGTCGCGGCCGAGCAGGTAGCCGCTTGGGTCGGCCTCCAGTTGCCGGGAAATGCCCTTCAGTGCGTTGAGGGTCTCGCGCAGCTCGCGGATTGCGGGGGTTAGCTGGTTCAGGCCCTGGGCACCGTCGCCAATGGCCTCACTGTTGTTCTTGAGCAACTGGTTGATGGTTGCCGTGCTGTCGGCCAGCGACTGCATGGCCTGCCCGGCATTGCCGATGGCTTGCTTGCCTTCGCTGCCGAGCAGGCCGTTGGCGTTGCGCATCAGTGCCTGGGTTTCGGCCAGGGTGGCGCTTGCCTGTTTGCCAACCTGCACCAGTTGTTCGATGGCCTGGGCAATGCCGCCGTTCTGGCCGGCGAAGGCACTGGTGGTCTTGTCGAGGTTGGCCAGGGTGCTGCTGAGGTGGCCAATGTTGTCGTCAGAGAACATCTGGTTGGCGTTGTGCAGCAGCAGGTTGATGTTGGTCACCAGGTCGCTGCTGTCGTTGAGCAGGCGTGAGATCGGCGAAGGCGACGCGATGATCACGGGCAACTTGCCGTCCTTGCCCTTGAGCTCCGGGCTGTGGGGCGTGCCGCCGCTGAGCTGGATGAACGAGTTGCCGGTGACCCCGGCCAGGGTCAGCTTGGCCTGGGTGTCTTCCTTGACCGGTGTATCGCCGCTCAGCCGTACGCGGGCGAGCACGCGGCGCGGGTCTTTGGGGTCGAGGCGCAGGGTCGACACGTCGCCGACCTTGATGCCGTTGTACTGCACCGGGCTACCCCGGGACAGGCCCGAGACGGCTTCGTTGAACACCACTTCGTAATCCTTGAAGGCATCGTCGACACTGGACTTGGTCAGCCACAGGCCGAACAGCATGGCACCGGCCACCACCAGGACGGTGACCAGGCCAATGAGGACATGATGTGCTCGGGTTTCCATCGTTCAGCGCTCCTGCCTCGGGCGGGCGGCGGCCTGTTCGGCTGCACGCCCGCGGGGGCCGTGAAAGTATTCTTGAATCCAGGGGTCGTTGGCTTGCTCGACCTCGGCCAGGGGGCCGGCCACCAGCACCTTCTTCTGCGACAGCACCGCGATGCGGTCGGTGATGGTGTAGAGGGTGTCCAGGTCGTGGGTGATGAGGAACACCGAGAGGCCCAGTGCGTCGCGCAGGGTCAGGATCAACTGGTCGAACGCGGCGGCGCCGATCGGGTCGAGGCCCGCGGTGGGTTCATCGAGGAACAGGATGTCCGGGTCCAGGGCCAAGGCGCGTGCCAGCGCCGCGCGCTTGATCATGCCGCCGGACAGCGAGGCCGGGTATTTGTCGGCGGCCGAAATCGGCAGCCCGGCCAGGGCCAGCTTGACCCCGGCCAGGTGCTCGGCATCCGCGCGGGACAAGCCAGCATGCTCGATCAGCGGCAAGGCGACGTTTTCGGTGATGGTCAGCGACGAGAACAGCGCACCCTTCTGGAACAGCACGCCGAAGCGCCGCTCGACCAACGAACGCTGCTCTTCGCGCAGCTCGGCCAGGTCTTGGCCGAATACCTTGATCTGCCCTTCGTTGGGCCGGCGCAGGCCAATGATGCTGCGCAGCAGCACCGATTTGCCGCTACCCGAGCCGCCGACCACGGCCAGGATCTCGCCCCGGTACAGGTCCAGGTCGAGGTTTTCATGCACGCTCTGGCTGCCGAAGCGGTTACAGATGCCCCGGGCCTCGATGACTGTTTCGCGCCCGCTCACCAGCCCATCTCCATGAAGAACAGTGCCGCCACCGCGTCCAGCACGATGACCACGAAAATCGACTGCACCACTGCCGAGGTGGTGTGTGCCCCTACGGATTCTGCACTGCCACTGACCTTGAAGCCTTCAAGGCAGCCGATGGCAGCGATCAGGAAGGCGAAAAACGGCGCCTTGGCCAGGCCGACGAGGAAGTGCTGCACACCGATGTCGGTTTGCAGCAGCGACAGGAACATGGCCGGTGAGATGTCCAGCGACAGCGCGCAGACCACCGCGCCGCCGACGATGCCACAGATCATCGCGAGGAAGGTCAGCAGCGGCAACGAGATCAGCAGGGCCAACACCCGGGGCACGACCAGCAACTCCATCGGGTTCAGGCCCAGGGTGCGGATGGCGTCGATTTCTTCGTTGGCCTTCATCGAGCCGATCTGCGCGGTGAAGGCACTGGCCGTGCGGCCGGCCATGAGGATTGCGGTCAACAGCACGGCGAATTCACGCAGAAACGAGAACGCCACCAGGTCGACGGTAAAGATGGTCGCGCCAAAGGCAGCCAGCACCGTGGCGCCGAGAAACGCCACCACCGCGCCTACCAGGAAGGTCAGCAAGGCCACGATGGGGGCGGCGTCCAGGCCGGTCTGCTCAATGTGAGCGACCACCGGGGTAAGCCGCCAGCGGTGCGGCTGGAAGGCCCTTCGCAGCAGGGTTTCCAGAATCAGGCCGACGAAGCCGAGCAATTGCCGGGTGTCTTGCCAAAGGGTATTGACGGCACGGCCGATGCGCTCCAGCAGCAACAGCAGCACCGGGCGTTCTGCTTCCTTGACCGGGATGCAGTAGTCCTGGACGGAGCAGTAGACGTTCTTGAGCAGGGCGCGGCTGGCGTCGGGCAGGCTGTCGGTGCAATGGGACAGGCGCTCGGAACCGAGCAGTTCGGCCAGCAGCGAGGCGCCGGCGGTGTCGAGGCGGCCCAGTTGGCTGAGGTCGGCAACGGTGTCGCTGCTGCATTGCGTGCGCAATTGGTCGCTTTCGCGCTTGAGGCTGGCGTAGTGGGCCAGGGTCCAATCACCGGTAATGCGCAGGCAGGCGGGGTGCTGGTTGGTGTCCAGGGTGGCGCTGGGGGGGGTGGTCATAGGCTCCATGCAACTGACTCGGCGCTAAGGCTTAGGGGCTGATCATAGCGCAGAGGGCATGGGCTGGTTTGTTGATTATGTGCTGAGTGTGGGCGCTGGGGGCCGCTTTGCGGCCCATCGCAGCGGTTTAGCGCCCCGGCAAGCCCCAACCATCACTTCGCCGCAGCGTCGTCGACCACCTTGAAGCGCAGCACACCAATCACCTGCCCGTCTTCGGTCAGCACCCTCACCTGCCATTTGCCCACCGGGTTAGGCGGGAAGTTCTGCTTGTGGGTCCAGGCGCGGTAGCCTTCCTTGCGCCCACCGTGGATGTCCAGGGCAATACGGTCGACTTCCGTGCCGTCCTTTTGCCACACGTGATAGATCCGCTCGTTCAGGCCTCGTGGTGCATTGATCGAGGTGTACGCATACAACCCGCTGCTCTTGATGCGGCTGGCAGCGATCTCGTCCAGCGACTCGCCGGGCTGGCGGTTGAGCACTTCGGTACTGACGGCCACTTCGGTCATCCACAGCGTCGCCGGTGGTACCCAGGAGCGGAGCAACCAGCCTCCGGCCCCGACCGACAGCGTCACCAGCACCAGGGCCACGCCGCGCCGCCAGGTATTCACCGGGAAGCTGCTGGCCAGGCTTGGGAAGGACAGGGCCATGGCGATGATCAACGCCAGCTTGAAGCTCTGGGCGGTGGTCAGGTGCAAAATGATTGGCAGCGCGGTCAGCAATGCTGCGAACAACGTCAGGGTGTGCAGCGCGAGGAACAGCCAGCGCCGTGGGGCCAGCCACTTGTAGTACAGCGGGTCGACGATCGAAATCAGCCCGGCAGCGCCCAGCAAGCCGGTAAACACCAGCTGGCCGCTGTTCCAGGTGGTGGTGATGAAGAAGAACGGCAGGACGAAGAACAGGGTTTCCTGGTGGATCATCTGCGTCGCGTAGCGCAGCAAGGGCTGCGGGATTTCGCGGTTGAAGGTGCGGGCGAACAGGCCGGTAAGGGTGTTTTCCAGCATCAGCCAGACCCAACTGACCAGCATCAGGACGGCTACCCAGCTGGCCAGGCCGGCCTGGCGGTCGACCAGGATGAAGCTGCCGATGCCAGAGAGGAAACCCCCAAGCGCAATGATGCCGGGGTAGCGTTTAAGCAGTTCGATGACGCGCTGGACGAAGCGGGGAATTGGGGGCATGGGTCTACAACAGGAGAGATAGGGTGGCTGTGCCGGCCGCTTCGCGGGCAAGCCCGCGCCCACAGGGGCAATGTCTACCGTTGTGGGAGCGGGCCCGCGAACAGGCCGGTACTGGCTAAAGGATACCGCCGAATCACTTCTGCCGTGTAGCACCGCTCGGTGGTTGCGGGGTGTGCCGGCGCCAACGCAGCAACCCTGCCGCCAGGAACAGCCCCAGCAGCAGGGCGAGCAGCCCGTACAGCTCGTCGTAACCCAGCAGCGGTTTCTCGATGCGCAGGTAACCCGGGTCCTTGAGCAATTCCTTCAGTGCCTCATTGGCCTGTGCCAGGCTGACCTGGCGCAACTTGCGCGCAGGGTTGGCAAAGCGGCCGTCGGTGTAGTCGTTCAACGCGCCCCAGTAATAGTCGGCCAAGGCGCTGTTGCCTTGGGTACTCCAGCTTTCCCGGGCAACGCTGGCGTCCTTGATACGGGCAAAGGTGTCCGGGTCGAGGCCTTCCTTGCGCAGGTGGTCGAACAAGCCCTGCATCACCTTGACCGCCTTGTCGATGTCGTCGCGTTCCAGGTCGGCGTTAAGGCTGAGCATGCCACTGTCGCCGAAGCTTTCGCGCTGCACCGATGGGCCGTAGGACAGCCCATTGCGCAGGCGCAACTGGTCGTACAGTGCCCAGTCCAGGTAGCGTGACAGCAGGTCGAGGGTCGGCTGGTGGTCGTTGTCCAGCACCGGCTCGATGAACAGCCAGTGCAACTTGACGCTGTCGCCCAGCCAGCCGCGGGTCAGGTCGCGGCGTTGGTCGGCCTGCTGGCTGATGCTCTCGAGGTTGCGGCGCTCTTCCGGTTCGGTGGCAGGCAGCTCGCCAAAAGTCCGCTCCAGGTAGGCCGGCAGCAGGCGGTCGAGGCCACCGACCAGGATCAGGGTCATGTTGTTGGCCGCGTACCAGCGGTCGCGCAGGGCCTGCACCTGTTCCAGGGTCATGTCGTCGATGTTCGAGCGCTCGGCGCACTTGAGGCCCAGCTCGGTGGCCAACTGGTCACTGGCGGGGTGGCCGATGTCCTGGCGGTCGAGCCAGCGCTGCAGGTGGCCATAGTGGCCGCCATCTTCGCGCTCGATGATCCTTTTCGCCGTGGCCAGGGCCTTGGCGTCGATCGGGGTGTCGCGGATTATCGCCAGCAGCAAGTCGAGGACTTTACGCTGGTTGCGCGCCGGCGCTTCGACCACGAAGGTGGTATCGGCGCTGCTGGTGTAGGCATTCCACTCGCCGCCCAGGGCTTGCAGGCGCTCTTCCAGGCCGCCCTCGCCCGTTTCGTCGATGCCGCTGAACAGCAAGTGCTCGAGCAAGTGCGGCAGCTCTTTCTGCTCGCAACTGAAGTCATCCAGGCCGACCCCCACCACCAGGCGGATGGCCACGTGGTCGCGTTCATAGCCGTTCTTGAGGATGACCTGCAGGCCGTTGGGCAGCAGGTAGCCTTCAACCCGCGAGCGGTCGAGGGCGAGCGTGGGCAGGCTGCAGATCAGTAGGCAAACGAACATCAGGCAACGCATGGGCGAGCTTGGATCTCCTGGTTGGCGAAATCACGGCAAGCGGGCTTCGTCCGGCACGCTGTCGAGCATTAGCCCGCCCGTGTCCGAGCCACCGAGTACCACATAGGCACTGCTGCAGAACAAAGAGTTCAACCGCTTCATGTCAGCGATCAGCTCCAAGTGTAGCGAACTGGTCTCGATACTTTGCACCACCTTGCGTTGCAGGCGGCTGACATGGGCGTGGGCAAGGCGCCGTTCCTGTGCACGAAACCGGCGTTTTTCACGCAGCAACAGCTGCGCGCTTTCCGGATCGGCGCTGAGGAATACGGACAGGCCTAGGCGCAGATTCGACAGCAACTGTTCCTGCAGGCCGGTCAGTTCCTCCAGGCCGACCTGGGAAAACGCGCGGCGCTGGCTGGTTTTCTGCTGCTGGACTTTGCGCAGCATGCGTTCGACCAGGTCGCAGGCCAGCTTGAGGTTGATCGCCAACTCGATGATTTCGGCCCAGCGCCGGTTATCGCGCTCGCTAAGGTCCTCCCGTGTCATCTGCGCCAGGTACAGTTTGATGGCGCTGTACAGGGCCTCGGCGTCCTCGGCCAAGGCGCGCACCTGCTGTGGCAGGGCGGTTTGCGTGCCGCGCAGGGCCCCGAGCATGGCTTCGAGCAGGCTGTCGACGATGTCGCCCAGGCGCAGGGTTTCGCGGGCGGCGTTGGCCAGTGCCAGGCTGGGCGTTTCCAGCGCTGAGGCATCGAGGTGGCGCGGGCGTACTTGGCCATTGCCGTTTTCGCGCTCGGGCAGTAAGAAGTTGCACAGCCGGCCCATGAGTTTGACGGTTGGCAGCATGAGCAAGCAGCGCAGGGTGTTGTAGAGCAGGTGGAACCCGATCACTAGCTCCTGAGGGCTGAAGCTCAAGGTGTCCATCCACTCCACCAGTGGGTGCAGCACCGGAATGATCAGCAACAGGCCGAACAGCTTGTACAGCAGGCTGCCCAGCGCGACGCGCCGCCCGGCGGCGTTCTGCATGCTGGTGCTGATGAAGGCCAGCAAGCCGCTGCCGATGTTGGCACCCACCACCAGGCCGATGGCCACCGGCAGGCTGATCACTTCAGCGCCGGCCAGGGTCGCGGTGAGCAACACCGCCGCCAGGCTGGAATAGGAGATCATCGCGAACAGCGCGCCGACCAAGGCGTCGAGCAAGATGTCCCCGGTCAACGACGCGAACAGGACTTTCACCCCTTGGGCATGGGTGATGGGCGCAGCGGCTTGCACGATCAGCTCCAGGGCCAGGATGATCAAGCCAAGGCCAATCCCTACGCGCCCCAGCTGGCCGACGCGGGTTTGTTTGCGCGAGAGGAAGAAGATCACCCCTAGGAAGATCAGCAGGGGCGACAGCCACGACAGGTCGAAGGTCAGCACCCGGGCCATGAGCGCGGTACCGACATCGGCGCCAAGCATGATCGCCAAGGCCGGTGTCATGGCCATCAGGCCTTGGCCGACGAAGGATGTGACCAGCATCGCGGTGGCGTTGCTGCTCTGCACCATGGCGGTAACCAGAATCCCGGCGATGAACGCCAGGGGGCGTTTGTTCATGTTCTGGCTGATGATGCGGCGCAGGTCAGAGCCGAAAACCCGGAGGATGCCGGTACGCACGATGTGTGTGCCCCAGACCAATAGCGTCACGGCCGAGAGCAGGTTGAGCAGGGTCAGCATGGCGAAGCCCCCTGTTGCCAATGGCCCATGTGGGCCAATAAGTGGAGCGTGGGCGTTTTTTGAAAATTTCAGTGCCCACTCAAAGCTTTAGTTGTTTTGTGCAGCGCTTGCCAGCTTCGCATGGCTGTCAGCGATTTGAAACAACCGGTCATGAATGATTGCCCTGCTGGCCTCTTCGCGGGTAAACCCGCTCCCACAGGGATCGTTGGCGGCCTGTGGGCGCGGGTTTACCCGCGAAGAGGCCGGCACAAAAAACTGCATACCCGCCGGGCAGACACGAAAAAGGGCCCCGAAGGGCCCTTGCTTGAAACGCGCTTCCTGGGTTTATTGACCCGGAATGTCCTTGCGCAGTTTCACCGGATCATGCTCTTTGCCATCTTTGCGCGACAGGGCGGTGCGCATACGGATGTTGATCGCTTCGACCGCTAGCGAGAACGCCATGGCGAAGTAGACGTAGCCTTTTGGCACATGCACGTCGAACGATTCGGCGATCAGCACGGTACCGACCACGATCAGGAACGACAGCGCGAGCATCTTCAGCGAAGGGTGCTTGTCGATGAAGTTACTGATGGCACCGGCGCACAGCATCATCACCAGCACGGCGACGACGATGGCGGCGATCATTACCGGCACATGGGAGACCATGCCCACAGCGGTGATCACCGAGTCCAGCGAGAACACGATGTCGATGATGGCGATCTGGATGATGGTGTAGAAGAACTTGCCGCCCGCGCCTTTCGGTTCGTCCGAGC
Organism: Pseudomonas kermanshahensis; assembly: GCF_014269205.2. Classification (NCBI taxonomy): domain Bacteria; kingdom Pseudomonadati; phylum Pseudomonadota; class Gammaproteobacteria; order Pseudomonadales; family Pseudomonadaceae; genus Pseudomonas; species Pseudomonas kermanshahensis. The sequence goes on along the minus strand of NZ_JABWRY020000002.1, from coordinate 40,409 downwards.
TTTCGTCTTCGCCTTCCAGGCCGTGGTAGATCTCCTGGGAGCTCTTCCACAACAGGAACAGGCCGCCGAAGAACAGGATCAGGTCGCGGCCGGAGATGCCTTGGCCGAAGACCACGAACAGGTCGGCGGTCAGGCGCATGACCCAGGTGATCGACAGCAACAGCATGATACGCGTGACCATGGCCAGGGCCAGGCCGAAGATCCGGGTACGTGGCTGCATGTGCTTGGGCATGCGGCTGACCAGGATCGAGATCATGATTATGTTGTCGATCCCGAGAACGATCTCAAGCGCGGTGAGGGTGAAAAAGGCAACCCAGATTTCCGGGCTGGTCAGCCATTCCATGTGTATTCCTTCGAACGGTAAAGGCGATGCGCCCCAATTTGGGGCGCATCGCGGGAGGGCTAATACGTGTTTATTAAAGACTACTGAACAGCGGGAAAATCCCCATCAGCAGCGCGGCGAGCATTATGCACAGGCACACCAGAACTGCCCACTTCAGGGTGAAGCGCTGGTGGTCACCGAACTCGATGCCGGCCAGGGCCACCAGCAGGTAGGTGGAGGGTACCAAGGGGCTGAGCAGATGTACCGGCTGGCCGACGATCGACGCGCGGGCCATCTCGACCGGGCTGATGCCGTAGTGGCTGGCTGCCTCGGCAAGTACCGGCAACACGCCGTAGTAGAAGGCGTCGTTGGACATGAAGAACGTGAACGGCATGCTCACGATCGCGGTGATTACCGCCAGGTACGGGCCCAGGGCCTCGGGGATGACCGCCAGCAGGCTCTTGGACATGGCATCGACCATGCCGGTGCCGGACAGGATGCCGGTGAAGATACCGGCGGCGAAGATTAGCCCGGTTACCGCCAGAACGCTGCCGGCGTGTGCGGCAATGCGGTCTTTTTGCTGCTGCAGGCAGGGGTAGTTGACGATCATGGCGATGCTGAAGGCGATCATGAACAGCACCGGCAGTGGCAGCACGCCTGCGATCAGGGCAACCATCAGGGCTGCCGTCAGGGCACCGTTGAAGTACAACAGTTTTGGCCGGCGCGCCTCCGGGAACTGCGACACGGTGATTTCGCTGTGGTCGATGTCGTCGGTCGGCAGGTGCAATTCGCCCAGGCGGGCACGTTCACGCTTGCCGTACATATAGGCAATGGCCAGGATCGCCAGTACGCCGAACAGCATGGCTGGGATCATGGGCACGAAAATGTCCGACGGGTCCACGTGCAGTGCGCTGGCGGCGCGTGCGGTCGGGCCACCCCAGGGGGTCATGTTCATCACCCCGCCGGCCAGGATGATCAGGCCGGCCATGATCCGCGGGCTCATGCCCAAGCGGCTGTACATGGGCAGCATGGCGGCGCAGCAGATCATGTAGGTGGTGGCGCCGTCACCGTCGAGCGAGACCACCAGGGCCAGCACGGCGGTGCCGACCGAGACTTTCAGCGGGTCGCCTTTGACCAGCTTGAGGATCTTGCGCACGGCCGGGTCGAACAGACCGGAGTCGATCATCAGGGCAAAGTAGAGGATGGCGAACATCAACATCACGCCGGTTGGCGCGAGCTTGCTGATGCCCTCGAGCATCATGGGGCCGATCTTGGCGGAGAAACCGCCGAACAGGGCGAACAGGATCGGTACCAGAATCAGCGCGATCAAGGCCGACAGGCGCTTGGTCATGATCAGGTACATGAAGGTGATGACCATGGCAAAGCCGAGGAAGGTCAGCATGGCAATACTCCAGGCGTGGCGCGGCGAAAGGACAGTCGATTCGGGCGGATCAGCGCGTCAGGCGCTGTGCAGGGAGCATGCGGAGGGGGACGACATGAAGGCGGGCACAGGAATACATCAGAATCACCATTGTTGTTGTTGATTGGGCCGGGCGCGGAAGATTCCGGGTGCCCTGGCTGACCGGTCTTGTGCCGGTAGTGGGCGCTATCCTAAGAGGGCAAGCTTTCAGCCAGCTTTCGCTGTGACAAAGGCGACGGGAGGTAGGTGATGCAGAATGTGACCGAAGGTGGCTGCCACTGTGGTGGCTTGCGGTATCGGCTGGAGGGGGCGCTGACGGATGTCGCCCACTGCCATTGTTCGATCTGTCGGCGCGTCAGTGGCGGGTTGGTGGTGACTTGGCTGACGGTGCCGCGTTCCGCATTCCAGTGGTTGGCGGGCGAGCCGCGCTGCTATGTGGCGCCGGCCAGTTGCAGCCGGTATTTTTGTGGGCAGTGTGGGGCGCATGTGGCATTGGTCACTTCGCACAGCCCGGACAGCATCGACGTGACGGTGGCGACGCTGGATCACCCGGAGCGGGTGCGGGCCAACCGGCATATCTGGACGGGTAGCCGGTTGCCCTGGTTGCACCTGGATGAGGATTTGCCTGGGGAGGTTGGGGAAAGCTTGTAGGTCATCTGTTTGGTCACATGGCCTTCGCGGGCAAGCCCGCGAAGAGTCTGGTGCTGTCACGACTACAACTGCAACCCGCCTGCGGCCTTGTGCAGCGTTCGCAGATGCTCACCCACCTGCTTCACGTTGGTCTCGATCGCGGCAATCTCCTTGGCCCGCGAGGGGTCCAGCAGCGCCCTCACCTCTTTGTCCAGGTCGGTGCTCAGGCGCAGCAACTGGGCCTGCCGCTCGCTGCTGACTTTCTCCAGGTGCTTGCGCTCATCGGGCTGCGGTAGACCATAGCCTTTGGCGTCCAGCAGTTCTGCCGGGCGGCTGAGGAAGCCGCTGTTGGCGAGCATCTGCTGCAGCGTCTGGTTGGCTTTGTCGATACTGCCATCCTTCAGCGCCGCCGCGTTCAGGTAGCGCTGCTTGACCTCGTCCTGGGCCAGCAACAGCTGGCGGCGTAGGCTCGCCTGCTCGAGCAGCAGCAAGGCAGCGCTGGTGCGCAGGTCGGCCTGGGCGAACCAGCCGCGGCGCTGTTCGGCATCCAGGGCCAGCCAGTCCTCGACCTTGTCCTGCTTGATCGGCAGCTGTTTTTTCAGCACGTCGAACATGGCCTGGTAGCGGTCACGGTAGGAGTCGAAGCGGTAACCCAGGCGCAGGGCTTCGCGGGGGTCATCGAGCACACTGGTATCGGCAATGCCCCGCCCTTTGAGCACTTCCAGCAGGCCGTTGGGCATGATGCTGTCGAGGTCGTTCAGGCGCGGGTTGGCGGTGCCACTGCGCAGCAGTTTCAGCGATTCGACCGCGCAATTGTTGGACAGGAAGTAGTAATTGCCGTCGTAGCTCCAGTGCATTTCCGCCGCCTGGCGCACCAGGTTCTCGACTTCCTGGCGGTCGAGCTTGAGGGGGATCGACGCCAGGCTGCGCAGCTCGGTCTTGGTGTACTCGTCGATGACCTGGCCCAACGGCAACACGAACAGCCGCGACGGATAAGCACCGACCAGGCCGTCCCAGCTGGACAACTGCACATCGTTGACGAAGGCGCGGTACGACAGCACCAGGTGCTGGTCGAGGTCTAGGCGGCAATCCGGGCCGCGCGGTCGCCCAGGTTTGCAGATGACCAGGCGCAGCATGCTGTGGCCCCAGCGGCTGACCCAGTTCTGATTGGCCTCGGCCAGCAGGTAGTCGACTTCATAAACGCGTTCGGGGTCGATTTCGCCCAGTGGCTGGCGAGCGAAGTCGCTGCCCGCGTTGAGGAATGGCAAGCCCTTGGCGCAGCTCTCTTGTGCGGGTGCCCAGCCGAAGTGGTCGCGCAGGTACTGGTTCAAGGCGGGGCGCCGGCAAGCATAGCTCGGGTCGAGGAGGAAGTACTCCATGTTGACCGCGATGAATTCCTTGGGGCTGCTCAGCTCATAGGTGTCTGGGCTGCGCACGAACTGGCCGTTGTGCTGCTCGCGCTCACCGCGGCGGCCGACATATTGCTGCCAGCCAGCAAGGTCGAGCAGGCGTGGGTCATCGCTCAAGGTGAAGCGCCGTTCGGCCTGGCCGCGGCACGCCTCTGGCAAGCCGATTTTGCCCACGGTGCCTTGCTGGCGCTTGCAACGGGCGATCAGCGAGCGCTCGGTGGCCGGCCACAACCGGGCCCGGTCGTAAATATGGGTCAGTTCATGCAGGACAGTCGCCAGCAGCTCTTCGCGCACGGTGCCGTGTGGGCGGTGGGTGCGTTCGCGGGCGGCGCTGCCATCAACCAGCCCGGGCAGCAGGCGGCTGTTGAGCTCCAGGGTAGAAACCAGCGACGCCTGGCCGTACGCGTCGGCCGGCATGCGCGCAGTCCAGCTGACCTGCACACGCCGGTCCAGTTGCTGCTTGAAGCGCGGCGGCAGCTTGCTCAGTGCTTCGTCGAGCAGTGCCTGGCTGGCTTGGCGTTGTTGAGGGTCGAGGCCGGAAGCCTGCAGCTCAAGCTGCAGGTCGGCCAGGGCGGGTGTGCCGAGCAGCGTCAGGGCGCAGCCGAGCAGCCAGGCACGCACCTGGTTCACAGCGCGAGAATGGCTTCAGCCAGCACTTGGTCGCTGGCGCCTCGCGCTTCAGGCAGGCGCTCGCGCAGGGTATTGAACGCAGCTTCAAGCTGGGCGCCACGGATATCACCGTTGCTGGCGACGAAGCTGGCGGCATCGTCGTGCGCTTCACGCACGACTTTGGAGTCACGGATCGAGGTGGTGGTGTCGGACGTGAAATCGATCGAACGGCCAAAGGCACGCACGATGATGTTGCTGGTGGCCACCAGCGTCTGTGCCTGGGCCAGGTCGGCCAGCAGCAGCATGCCGAGGGTAGCGGCAATCAGCGGTTTACGCATGGAGCATCTCCGGAAAATACAGGGAGTCAGGTGTAGTCATTGGACGAGAATTGCCTGCGCCAGTTCCAGGTCGCCGACAGCCTGTGCGGCACCGTGCTGGCGCAGCGAGGTGAAGGCCGCTTCCAGGCGCGCACCGAGGATCAGGCCATCGCTGGCGACGAATGCCGCAGCATCGTCACGGGCCTGACTGACCAGTTTGCGGTCGAACGGCGCGGTGGTGACTTGGCTGGTGACATAGCCTGTGATGACCAGGCTTTGCGTGGTGGTGTCCAACGCATGGGCAGGTGCCATGCTCAGGGGGATGCCAACGGCGACTAACAACAACGGCAACAGATAACGCATGGGCTTCTGACGGCTGGGAACGAGGGGGTGAAGACACCTGCGGCTGTGGGCGAGCACCCGTACAGCCGCAGGGCTCAGTGCAGGTCAGATGGCCAGGATGGCCTGTGCCAGCTGTGCGTCGGTAGCCTGCAGGGTCGGCATTTGTGCGCGAATGTGCAGGAAGGCGCTTTCCAGCTTGGCGCCGCGAATGTCGCCTTGGCTGCCAACGAAGCTGGCGGCATCGTCACGGGCGGCTTGGACGATCTTGTCGTCGCGGAACGACGACGATACGTCGGAGGTGGCGTCGGTGGATGCAGCGACAGCGCCCACGACTGCGTCAGTGGTGACGACGAAGCTGGTGGCGCTGGCGGTGCCGGCCAAGCTCAGCATCAGGGCGGCGCCAATCAGGTGTTTAAGGGACATGATCGTGGACTCCTAGGGGATTCTGCTAATCGGACGCTCGCACTGCGCGTCTCGGTACTTTTCAACATCTGGTTTCTACCAGACTGTTAAGCCAAGCGTATCACGCGTCGATGTTTCTGGATGTTAATCAACAGCCCTTCCTAGTACTGTACTGGTATGTTTTTGCTTTATAAGAAACTGTACCTGTATGGCTGAGAGCCGCTCTGGCACGTAGGGTACAAACAAAAAACCCGCTGCAGTCACCTGCAACGGGTTTAGGAATTCGCGGTGCCGGGCATAGCCGGCAAGCCGGAGCTTAGCGCCAGAAAGGCTTGCTCAGCTCTTCGTAACGCTGCGACTCGCTGATACCGGCGTCGGCCAGCAGGCGGGAGTCCAGGCGAGCCAGTTGACGGCGGCTGGCCATGCGACGCTGCCACAACAGCAGGGTGGACAGGGCGCGCAGAGGCATCGAAGCGTTGGATTGTTGGGCGTTGCTTTCAAAAACCAGACCGGAACTGAGTGTACGTTCCATGATGTTTCATCCTTCCGCTTATGGCGGGATTAGGTAGTGATTTAACTGATGCCAATGATCCTCCTCTCTTGTCCATAACAGTAGATACAGTTCTGCGGCATTACGATGGTTCAGTTAACTGTGTAATCCTACTGTTGCACTCGAAATAGGCGCAACTGTACTGGTCTGCACTTATATGGTGCAAAATGCTCGGTAGGGAGAGGTGGTCAGCAGAGGGTCAGCTAAAAATACCAGTACAGTAGTACAGTTTTGTAGCTTGCTTAGACGTTATCGAGCGAGGGCTTTGACTGTACCGGCCGTATCGCCGGCAAACCGTCTTCAACCGGCACGGCGCTGACGACGAATCGCGCGCTGTTCCCGCTGAAGGCGGCTTGTTTGGAGCGGTGTAACTACAGGCGTGTGGGTATCAGCTGGCGAGCATGCGCCCGGTCTCTTCCAGGTTTTCGTGCCAGCTCAATGCTTCGCGCAGAATGTGCGGCGTATGGCCGCCGCGCTGGCAGGCGCGATCGAAGTAGTCGTTCAGCGCTGCGCGGTAATCCGGGTGCACACAGTTGTCGATGATTGCCCGGGCACGCTCGCGTGGCGCAAGGCCGCGCAAGTCTGCAAGCCCCTGCTCAGTGACCAGGATGTCGACGTCGTGCTCGGTGTGGTCGACGTGGCTGACCATCGGCACCACGCTGGAAATCGCGCCACCCTTGGCAATCGACTTGGTGACGAACACGGCCAGGTGCGCGTTACGGGCGAAATCGCCAGAACCACCGATGCCGTTCATCATCCGCGTGCCGCACACGTGGGTGGAGTTGACGTTGCCGTAGATATCGAACTCCAGCGCGGTGTTGATACCAATGATGCCCAGGCGACGGACCACCTCTGGGTGGTTGGAGATCTCCTGTGGGCGCAGCACCAGCTTGTCCTTGTAGCGCTCCAGGTTACCGAACACATCGGCATTGCGGCGGGTCGACAGGGTGATTGAGCTGCCGGAGGCGAAGCTCAGCTTGCCGGCGTCGATCAGGTCGAAGGTCGAATCCTGCAGTACTTCGGAGTACATAGTCAGGTCTTCGAACGGCGAATCGATCAAGCCGCACATCACCGCGTTGGCGATGCTGCCGATACCGGCCTGCAGTGGGCCGAGCTTGTTGGTCATGCGGCCAGCGTCGACTTCCTTCTTGAGGAAGTTGATCAGGTGGTCGGCGATGCCCTGGGTTTCGTCGTCCGGCGGCAATACAGTGGATGGCGAGTCCGGCTGGTCGCTGATGACGATACCGACGATCTTGGCCGGGTCGATCGGGATGGCGGTGCTGCCGATGCGATCATCGACCTTGACCAGCGGGATCGGTGTGCGGGTTGGGCGGTAGGTCGGGATATAGATGTCGTGCAGGCCTTCGAGGTTGGCGTTGTGCGACAGGTTGATCTCGACGATCACTTGCTTGGCGAAGATCGCGAAGCTGGCCGAGTTGCCTACCGAGGTGGTCGGCACGATATGGCCTTGTTCGGTGATGGCCACGGCTTCGATGACGGCGATGTCCGGCAGCTTGAGCTGCTGGTTGCGCAATTGCTCGACGGTTTCCGACAGGTGCTGGTCGATGAACATCACCTGGCCGTCGTTGATGGCCTTGCGCAGGGTGCTGTCGACCTGGAAGGGCATGCGGCGAGCCAGCACGCCGGCCTCGGTCAGCTGCTTGTCCAGGTCATTGCCCAGGCTGGCGCCGGTCATCAGGCTGATTTTCAGCGGCGACTGCTTGGCACGTTCGGCCAGGGCATGGGGTACGGCCTTGGCTTCGCCGGCGCGGGTGAAGCCGCTCATGCCGACGGTCATGCCGTCCTCGATCAGACCAGCGGCATCAGCCGCACTCATTACCTTGCTGTGCAGGGAGGACAAGCGGATACGATCACGGTACATGGATTGTTATCTCAGGCTACTGAAGCTACTGGAGCGCAGTCTAGAGATTTCGCCGGTTGCCGTCCCACGACCATGGTCGTATGAGAAGCCCGGAAGTAGAGCCGTTGATCTGGATCAGGCAAATGTAAAAGCCCCGCAGATTTCTCGGCGGGGCTTCTTATATAGCGCACGGTTTGCAGCCAGTGGGTTACTCCACGGCTTTGACCATATCCTCGATTACCTTCTTGGCATCACCGAATACCATCATGGTCTTGTCCAGGTAGAACAGTTCGTTGTCCAGGCCTGCATAGCCGCTGGCCATGGAGCGCTTGTTGACGATGATGGTCTTGGCCTTGAACGCTTCCAGGATCGGCATGCCGGCAATCGGCGACTTGGGATCGTTTTTCGCTGCCGGGTTGACCACATCGTTGGCGCCCAACACCAGTACCACGTCGGCCTGGCCGAATTCGGCGTTGATGTCGTCCATCTCGAACACCTGGTCGTACGGCACTTCGGCTTCGGCCAGCAACACGTTCATGTGCCCCGGCATGCGGCCTGCCACCGGGTGGATCGCATACTTCACGGTCACACCGTTGTGGGTCAGCTTCTCGGTCAGCTCCTTCAGCGCGTGCTGGGCACGGGCGACTGCCAGGCCGTAACCCGGCACGATGATTACCGTGTCGGCATTGCTGAGCAGGAAGGTAGCGTCGTCGGCCGAACCCGATTTTACCGGGCGAGCTTCCTGGGTGCCTGCGGGGCCACCGGCATCGGTCGCGCCGCCGAAGCCGCCGAGGATGACATTGAAGAACGAACGGTTCATCGCCTTGCACATGATGTACGAGAGGATGGCACCGCTGGAGCCGACCAGCGAGCCTGCGATGATCAGCATCGAGTTGTTCAGCGAGAAGCCGATACCCGCTGCTGCCCAGCCCGAATAGCTGTTGAGCATCGACACCACCACCGGCATGTCCGCGCCACCGATCGGAATAATGATCAGCACGCCCATGATGAAGGCCAGAACCAGCATCAGGGTAAAGGCACTGTAGTGGCCGGTGAAGGTGAACAGCAGGCCCAGGGCGATGGTGGTCAGGCCCAGGATCAGGTTCAGCTTGTGCTGGCCGGCGAACTGTACCGGTGCGCCTTGGAACAGGCGAAACTTGTACTTGCCCGACAGCTTGCCGAAGGCGATCACGGAACCGGAGAAGGTGATGGCACCAATTGCCGCGCCGAGGAACAGTTCCAGGCGGTTACCCGTCGGGATCGGGTCGCTGATGCTGGCGACGATGCCCATCGACTGCGGCTCCAGCACGGCGGCAATGGCGATGAACACCGCGGCCAGGCCGATCATGCTGTGCATGAAGGCGACCAGTTCCGGCATCTTGGTCATCTCGACCCGCTTGGCCATGATCGAACCGGCGGTACCACCGACCAGCAGGCCGACGATCACGTAGCCGATACCGGCCGTTGCCAGTTCTGCGCCCAGCTTATAAATGAGGCCAACCGTGGTGACGATTGCCAAGCCCATGCCGATCATGCCGAACAGGTTGCCGCGGCGTGACGTGGTCGGGTGCGAAAGGCCCTTGAGCGCCTGGATGAAGCAGATCGAGGCGACCAGGTAGAGAAGCGTTACCAGATTCATGCTCATGCTTACTTCTTCGCCTCGTTCTTGGCTTTCTTCTTGAACATCTCAAGCATGCGACGGGTGACCAGGAAGCCACCGAACACGTTGACCGCCGCCAAGGCCACGGCCAGCGTGCCCATCAGCTTGCCGGCGGGCGTTACGGTCAGCGCCGCCGCCAGCATGGCACCGACGATGACGATGGCCGAGATGGCGTTGGTGACCGCCATCAGCGGCGTGTGCAGCGCCGGGGTGACGTTCCACACCACGTGGTAGCCCACATAGATGGCCAGCACGAAAATGATCAGGTTGTAGATGCCATGGGAAATCAGCATGTCTTCCATTTGTCGTGCTCCTTAGCCGTTCTTGCGGACGACTTGGCCATCGCGGCACATGAGGCAGGCCGCGACGATGTCGTCTTCGAGGTTGATGACCAGCGCGTTGTCCTTGTCGAACAACAGCTTCATGAAGTCCAGCAGGTTGCGTGCGTACAGCGCCGATGCATCGGCCCCCACCTGGGCAGGCAGGTTGGTCGGGCCGACGATGGTTACGCCGTTTTCCTGCACCACCTGGTCGGCGACGGTCAGTGGGCAGTTACCGCCTTGGGCGGCGGCCAGGTCGATGACCACCGACCCAGGCTTCATCTGCGCGACGGTTTCGGCGCTGAGCAGGGTCGGCGCCTTGCGGCCAGGGATCAGTGCGGTGGTGATGACGATGTCGGCCTGCTTGGCGCGTTCGTGTACGGCCTGGGCCTGGCGCTGCATCCAGCTGGCCGGCATCGGCCGCGCATAGCCACCAACACCCTCGGCGCACTCACGTTCCTCATCGGTTTCGTAAGGCACGTCGATGAACTTGGCGCCCAGCGATTCGATCTGCTCTTTGACGGCGGGGCGTACATCCGACGCCTCTATCACGGCACCCATGCGCTTGGCGGTAGCAATGGCCTGCAGGCCTGCAACGCCTGCACCGAGGATCAGCACGCGGGCAGCCTTCACGGTACCGGCGGCCGTCATCAGCATGGGCATGAAGCGAGGGTAGTAGTGCGCTGCCAGCAGCACCGCCTTGTAACCGGCGATGTTGGCCTGGGACGACAGCACATCGAGGCTTTGTGCCCGCGAGGTACGCGGCGCTGCTTCGAGGGCGAAGGCGGTGATACCGCGCTCGGCCATCTTGCCAATCAGTTCACTGTTGAACGGGTTGAGCATGCCCACCAGCAGGCTGCCGCTGTTGATCAGCGCCATCTCCTGGTCGCTGGGCGCGACTACTTTAAGTACCAGTTGCGCGCCGTAGGCATCGGCGGCGGTACCCAGGGAGGCACCCACAGCCTCATAGGCACTGTCCGGAATGCTGGCGTTTAGCCCTGCCCCCCGTTGGACGGTGACCTGATGGCCCTGGGCAACCAGTTTTTTGATGGTTTCAGGGGTCGCGGCGACCCTTGTCTCACCCGTCTGCGTCTCGAGAGGAACACCAATGTGCACGACTATGTCTCCTGCGGTGACCTTTTGTCTTTGTTGAAGCCAGCGTACTTCGGCTGGTGCGCTGGTGCGGTCCAACCCGCCGAATCCTAGGCGGGCCAGGCATTTTGCAGATGAACCCAAGGGGCTTCAACCGGTTCTGGAGCGAAACGAAGTTAAAACTACAAGTCACCCTGTGACCGTATGTCGCAAGCCTTCGGTTGCAGCCCGTCAACCATGGGCCATTGGGAGATTAGGAGATAAAACTAAAAAAAATTGCGGTATTTCGCTTACGGTTCGCTCAATGTCGCAATTTAAGCCTGAAAGCCGCGCAGTCAGCAGGGTTAAACGGGATTTTCAGGCTTGCGTAACAGTTTTCGAATATGCGACAAATACATATATCTGTAGGTGTTTAAAATAATTGACTACGAAGTCAGGTTGATTGGCTGCGACTAGGCAGAGGCGGTGGTGTAAGCCTGCGCTTGTGCTACCAGCCAGTCGCGGAAAGCCCGTAGCGAGGCAGACTCCACTTTGCGCTCGGGAATCATCAGATAGTAGGCCTTGTCACTGCTCAGGGCATGCCTGTTAGCGACCACCAACCTACCCTCCTGCAACTCCCGCTGGATTAGAAAGGGGGGGATCAGCGCGATCCCCATTTCGTGCATCGCCGCCTGCGCGAGCATCGAGAATAGTTCATAGCGTGGGCCTGTCATGTCGCGCTCCACGTTCATGCCCAGGCCGCCGAACCATTGCCGCCAGGCATAGGGGCGCGTGGTCTGCTGCAGCAAGGGCAGTTGCGCAATGCGGCGGGCGTCTAGCATGCCCTGCCCGTCCAGCAACGCCGGGCTGCAAACGGGGACAGGGTTCTCGCCCATCAGCCTATGCGACTGGGTGCCGGACCAGTCGGCATCGCCGAAATAGATGGCTGCATCAAAGGCTGTGTCGGCAAACAGAAATGGCCGGGTGCGGTTGGTCAGGTTGACGGTGACGTCGGGGTGGCGCTGCTGGAAGTCCTTGAGCCTGGGGAGCAGCCATTGGGTGCCGAAGGTGGGTACCACGGCCAGTTCGATCACATTGGCGCCCTGCTGGCGCATGACCGACAAGGTATCGCGCTCTACCGCATCCAGCTGCGCGGCAACCTGGCGGCTGTAGGAAAGGCCAGCCTCGGTCAGCTTCACCCCGCGCCTTGAGCGGCGAAACAGTTCCACATTAAGGAAGGCCTCCAGGCCGCCGATCTGCCGACAAACGGCGCCCTGGGTCAGCGCGAGTTCTTGCGCGGCCTTGGTGAAGCTCTCGTTACGCGCCGCCGCCTCGAAACAGACCAGGGCGGCAGTGCTGGGGATCTTGCGGCGCATGTACGTCAACCTCACTTGTAAGGCTGTCAATGTGGCGTTTTGCTGATTTACGAAGTGACAAATTATCACTAATCCGTGCGCAATCCTCGTTTGTCCCGACGGCCGATCAGGCCTAGGCTCAAGGGCACAAGAATTTGCTCTCTCTTTTCGAGGATTTCGCTCATGGCCGGTAAAGCAAGCTTCAACTGGATCGATCCGCTGCTGCTCGATCAGCAGCTCACTGAAGAAGAGCGCATGGTGCGTGACAGCGCTTATCAGTTCGCCCAGGACAAGCTGGCGCCGCGCGTGCTCGAAGCCTTCCGCCATGAGCAGACCGACCCGGCGATCTTCCGCGAGATGGGTGAAATCGGTTTGCTGGGTGCCACCATCCCCGAGCAGTATGGCGGCAGCGGTCTTAATTATGTGTGTTACGGGCTGATCGCTCGCGAGGTCGAGCGGATCGACTCTGGCTATCGCTCGATGATGAGTGTGCAGTCTTCCCTGGTGATGGTACCGATCAACGAATTCGGCACTGAGGCGCAGAAGCAGAAGTACCTGCCCAAGCTCGCCACGGGTGAGTGGATCGGCTGCTTTGGTCTGACCGAGCCTAACCACGGCTCCGACCCGGGCTCGATGATCAC